>NZ_BCWK01000009.1:0-141478 GCF_001592165.1 Caldimonas taiwanensis NBRC 104434 | reverse complement strand
TCGCTACATGCAGTCGGCCAAGCTGTAAGGCTTGCTTCGTCGCGCCACCGGGTCAGGCATCCGGTGGTGGAGCACCGCCAAGAAACTGCCCGCCCGGCCCTCAGTGGCCTGGCGGGTTTTTTCGTGGAGCTGAAAATGGCCATGACGGCAGCC
The DNA here is from genome assembly GCF_001592165.1 of Caldimonas taiwanensis NBRC 104434. Classification (NCBI taxonomy): domain Bacteria; kingdom Pseudomonadati; phylum Pseudomonadota; class Betaproteobacteria; order Burkholderiales; family Sphaerotilaceae; genus Caldimonas; species Caldimonas taiwanensis. Next base: position 141,325 of record NZ_BCWK01000009.1, on the reverse strand, counting down.
CGATCGGTTCCCTCGAGCGCACATCGAGAGGCAGAAAAAAGCCCCGCGTATCGCACGCAGGGCTGGGTCCCAAAAGGGGCGTTGGTGCAGTCGGTTCAGCGCCCGGCGGGTTGTTGCAACGCACGCTCCAGCGCACGGGCAGGATCTTCGTCGGCCTGTTCGGTGGCCGAGGTGTCGGCATCGGGGGCGATGTCGGATTCCTGCGAGGACTCGGGGGCGAGCTCTTTTTCCGTCGAATCGGTGTCGACATCGGGCTCCACCGGGATTTGCAGTTGCTGCATCACTTCCTCGGCGCTGAGCTTTTCCCCTTGTTGGATGTTGCCTGTCACCAGCCCGGGGAAGGCGATGATGACGCCGACCATGAACAACTGGATGCAGATGAAAGCGATCGACCCCTTGTAGATCTGCGGTGTGCTCACCGCGGGGATCCGCTTGTTCGTGATGCGGTCGAGGTAGTCGGCCTTCGGGGCGACGCTGCGCAGGTAGAACAGCGCAAAACCGAAGGGGGGCGTCAAGAAGGAGGTCTGCAGGTTCATCGCGATGATCACGCCGAACCAGATCAGGTCGATGCCCATCTTCTCGGCCACCGGCGCGAGGATCGGAATCACGATGAAGGCGATCTCGAAGAAGTCGATGAACATCCCCAGCACGAAGATGAGGAAGTTCACGAAGATCAGGAAGCCGAGCTGCCCACCAGGCAACTTGTCGAACAAGTGCTCTACCCAGAAGTGGCCATCGGCCGCATTGAAGGTGAAGCTGAACACCGTCGAGCCGATCAGGATGAACAGCACGAACACCGACAGCCGGGCCGTGCTGTCCAAGGCTTGCTTGAGCATGGCAAAACTCAGCCGGCGCCGCGATGCGGCCATGATCAAGGCGCCGACGGCTCCCATCGCGCCGCCTTCGGTGGGGGTGGCCACGCCCAGGAAGATGGTGCCCAACACCAGGAAGATCAGCACCAGCGGCGGGATCAGCGCGAAGGTCACCTGCTGCGCCAGGCGCGACAACAGGTTGAGTTTCAGGAGCTTGTTGGCCAGGGCCAGCAGCAGGGCCAGCAGTGAGGCCACCGTGGTCGACAGGATGAAGACCTCATCGGTGGGCGCCGTGTCGAAGGGGCGCTCGACCAGCGGATTGATCACCGAGGCGTGAATGCGCGACCAGCCCACTGCCGCGATGGCGCACACGAGCATCAGCACGATCAGCGAGCGGTGGCCGCTGCTTCCATTGGGCTCACGGTAGATGCGGGCCTCGGGCGGCAGGGCGGGCACCCAGCTGGGGCGGAAAATCGCCACCAAGATCACGAACAGCAGATAGCAACCCACCAGCAGCATCGCTGGCACCAGCGCGCCGGCATACATGTCGCCCACCGAGCGGCCGAGCTGGTCGGCCATCACGATCAGCACCAGCGACGGCGGGATGGCTTGTGCCAGCGTGCCCGAGGCCGTGATGGTGCCGGTGGCGATGGTGCGGTTGTAGCCATAGCGCAGCATGATGGGCAGCGAGATCAGGCCCATCGAGATCACGGCGGCGGCCACCACGCCGGTGGTGGCTGCCAGCAGAGCGCCCACCAGGATCACGGCGATGGCCAGGCCGCCTCGCACCGGGCCGAACACCTGGCCGACGGTGTCGAGCAGGTCTTCGGCCATGCCCGAGCGTTCCAGGATGATGCCCATCAGCGTGAAGAACGGGATGGCCAGCAGTGTGTCGTTCTGCATGATGCCCAACACCCGCAGCGGCAAGGCTTGGAACAGGTTGGCGCCAAACAGGCCCAACTCCATGCCGATGAAGCCGAACAGCAAGCCGGTGGCTGCCAGGCCGAAGGCCACCGGAATCCCGCACAGCAGGAAGAACAGCAGTCCCGCGAAAAGGATGGGGACGAAATTCTGGGTGAGGAATTCGATCATGACTGGGCTTTGGCGGTGGAATGATCGTGAGCTTGTGCTTCTTGGGCGAGTTCTTCAGCCAGCTGTTCGGCCTCGCTTTTGCGTTCGATGTGGGAGAAGGGCTCGCTGCGATGGCCAGTCAGGAAAGCCACCCGCTTGATGAGTTCGGAGACGGCTTGTGCCAGCAGGATGGCAAAGCCGGTGGGCACCAACAAGTACACCGGCCAGCGCACCAGCCCGCCCGCGTTCTGGGACATCTCTCCACTGTGCCAGGCATTGACGAACAGGGGCCACGACAGCTTGATGAGGATCACGCTGAGCGGGATGATGAACACCACCATCGCAAAGATGTCGATGATGGCATTGGTGCGCTTGGACAAGCGCGAGGAGATGAAATCGATGCGTACATGGGCATTGTGCAAAAGCACATAGCCCACGCCCAGCATGAACACCGCGGCGAAGAGATACCACTGGATCTCCAGCCAAGCGTTGGAGCTGGTGCTGAGAACCTTGCGCACGATGGCATTGGTCGCGCTGATGAGCACGGATGCCAAGACCAGCCACATGATGACGCGACCGATCTGTTCGTTGATCCAGTCGATCGCTCTGGACAAGCTGAGCAGGGTGTTCACGGGGTCTCCAAGAACGTGGAACTGCATGGGCCCACCACACCGGGCGGACCTGCGCAGGGCAGGTCGTTCCAGGACGCAGCAGGCCGGGGATGGCACGGGAGGAAGGCCAGGTCGCGCCGTTCACAGTTTGGCAAGGCCCTGGCCCCGTGTGCCGCCGCGCACTGTAAGGAGCATGAACTGAATATCGCCTGAACACTGAGCGTGTTTGCGCGAATCCTAGGGAAGACCCCTAGGCGGTGGCAGGCCGACAGCCCCGAGGGCGGCGAGCCGGGGCGGGGCGAGGAATGTGAGGATCAGTCCGCAGCCGTGGCGGCTTGGTACAGCCGGGCGCTGCGTGCGCCGGATCGACAGAACATCAGCACCGGCCGCGGCAGCGTGGCCAGCACCTGGGCGGCTTGAGCGATTTGCTCGGGGGTTTGGCCGGTGGAGGGGACGGGAAGATAGACGTACTGCAAACCGGCGGCCCGCGCTGCGGCTTCGATTTGGGCGCTGGTGGGCTGTTCGGGACCGCCTTCGAAATCGGGGCGGTTGTTGATCACGCTCTTGAAGCCGGCGGCGGCAGCCTCGGCCATGGCCGAGGGCTCCAGCTGCGGGGCGACGCACACGTCGGGAGCGATGCTTTGGGTGGGCAGGGACATGGGAACAGACTCCTGGGACGAGGATTCAGCGGCTGAGGGCTTGCTTGACGACGGCAGACACCACGCTCATGTCTGCCCGGCCGGCCAAGGCCGCCTTGGCAGCGGCCATGACCTTGCCCATGTCGCCTGGACCGCTGGCCCCCACTTCGGCCACGATGCGCGCGACTTCCGCGGCGATGTCCTCGGGGCTCAAGCGCTGGGGCAGATAGGCCTCCAGCACGGCGATCTCGGCATTTTCTTTGTCGGCCAAGTCGGTGCGCCCGGCCTGGGCATATTGCGCCGCGGCGTCTTTGCGCTGCTTGATCAGCTTGTCGACGATGCCGATGACGCCGGCGTCATCCAGGGTGATGCGCTCGTCGACTTCTTTTTGCTTCATCGCTGCCAGCAGCATGCGAATGGTCGACAGGCGCTCACTGTTCTTGGCGCGCATGGCGGCCTTCATGTCGTCGGAGATGCGGTCCTTCAGGCTCATGGGAGTGTGGATGGATGCAAGAGGGAAGTATGCCGCGATCGGCCCAGAAAGCACAAAGCCCGCCGGGCGTCCCCAGGCGGGCTCGGGTGAAGCCGGACGGCGCGGGGCGCGGCCGTTGCCGGAATTCAATAAAGCTTCTTGGGCAGCTGCATGCTGCGAACGCGCTTGAAATGGCGCTTGATGGCCGCTGCTTTCTTGCGCTTGCGCTCGGCCGTGGGCTTCTCGTAAAACTCGCGGGCACGCAGCTCGGTCAGCAGGCCCAGCTTTTCGATGGTGCGCTTGAAGCGGCGCAGGGCCACGTCGAACGGCTCGTTTTCTTTGACGCGAATGGTAGTCATTGAGAATGAGGATCCTTGAATCTCTTGGCGCCTTGCCCAGCGGGCTCGATCAGTCTTTTCGATCAACCCCTTGGGCTCCCTGGTGTACGGCCAAGGCCGAAGACGCACGGTTTGCCAGCAAAGACCGAAATTATAACCTTCTGAATGGGCTTTGCAAAGGAGGCGTGCGCCGGCCGTGCCTGGCCTGCGGGCTGCCACCGGCCTCATGCCATGGCGGCGGCCATGGCGCGTGCGCAAGCTGCCGCGCTGGACCAAGCCCACTGAAAGTTGAATCCGCCGAGCCAGCCGGTCACATCCACCACCTCGCCGATGAAGTGCAGGCCGGGCACGCGGCGGCTTTCCAGGCTTTGGGAACTGAGGTCACGGGTATCCACGCCGCCGGCGGTGACTTCGGCTTTGCGATAGCCCTCGGTGCCGCTGGGCAAGACGTGCCAAGCCTGTAGCCGTTGCGCCACGGCATCGAGGTCGCGGTCGCGGGTGTCGGCCAGCGCTCGGCTGCCGTCCAAGCCCAGGGCTTGGAGCCAGACGTCGGCCAGGCGTTGGGGCAGGTGCTCGGCCAGCGCGGTGGCCAGCTGCCGGCGCGAGCCGGGTTTGGCCTGACGCAAGGTGTGCCCCACATCCAGCCCCGGGCACAGGTCGATCGTGAGCGAGTGGCCGGGCCTCCAGTAGCTGGAGATTTGCAAGACGGCCGGGCCGCTGAGGCCGCGATGGGTGAAGAGCAGGTCCTCCTCGAAGTGACCTTGCGCGCGGCCTGTCCCACAGCGAATGCTCACCGGCAAGGCCACGCCGGCAAGGGCGGCGAATGGCGCCCAGTCGGCGCCATCGAAGGTGAGCGGCACCAACGCGGGGCGGGGCTCGACTATGCGGTGGCCGAATTGACGGGCCAGTCGGTAGCCGAAGTCGCTGGCGCCGATCTTGGGAATGGACAGCCCCCCGGTGGCCACCACCAGCCGAGCGCTGCGCACGGGGCCGTGCTCGGTGTCGCATTCGAAGCCGGCGCTGCCATGGCGCACCGCCAGGACTCGGCACGGTTGCCAGCGCGTCACGCCGCCGGCCGCACATTCGCGCAACAGCAGGCGGATGATGTCTTCGGAAGATTCGTCGCAGAAGAGCTGACCCTTGTGCTTTTCGTGCCAGCCGATGCGATGACGCCGTAGCAGCGCGAGGAAGTCTTGCGGTGTGTAGCGGGCCAGGGCCGAGCGGCAGAAGTGCGGGTTGTCGGACAGGAAATTGGCTGGCCCGGCATCGCGGTTGGTGAAGTTGCAACGACCGCCGCCCGAGATGCGGATTTTCTCGGCCACTTTGGCCGCATGATCGATCACGAGCACGCGCAAGCCGGCCTGCCCAGCCAGGCCCGCACAAAACAGACCGGCCGCGCCCGCGCCGATCACCACCACGTCATAGGTTTGCACGGGGCGCAGTGTAGGGCCTGCGGCATCAATGCCTGGGACGGCTGGCGGTGACCAGGGCCAGGGCCTTGATTGCTTGCGCGTCGATGTCGGCGGTGATGCGTGACAGCGCATGGGCCACCACGGCGAACTCGCGGCCATGAACCCCTGCGCGGGCGGCCATGGGGGTCGGATCGCTGAGCGAAGGCATGCAAAGGGTGGGCCACCATGGCCAGCCCTAGAATCGAGCGGGATCGGCAGTTCGTCCCGGGAGACTGGTATGCGTCTGGAAGTGTGGTGGGCCTATTTCTTCGCTTGTTGGGCGATCGCCTTGTCGCCAGGCTCGGGGGCGGTGTTGTCGATGAGCCATGGGCTGTCGTATGGCGTGCGGGCTGCCAGCGTGACCATTGCCGGTTTGCAAGTGGGCTTGGTGCTGGTGCTGTTGATCGCCGGGGCGGGCTTGGGCGCGTTGCTGCTGGCTTCCGAGACGGCATTTGCCGTGGTCAAATGGGCCGGGGCGGCGTATCTGGTGTGGTTGGGCTTGCAGCAGTGGCGCGCGGGGGTGTCGATCACGAACGCGGCGCAGCGCTTGCCACCGCTGTCGGCGCGGCGGCGGTTCCTGTCCGGGCTCTTGACCAATGCGACCAACCCCAAGGGCATCGTCTTCATGGTGGCCGTGCTGCCGCAGTTCATCGATCCAGGGCGGCCGTTGGGGATGCAGTTGCTGATCTTGGCGCTGACGATGTGCACGGTGGATGTGATCGTGATGCACGGTTATGCAGCATTGGCTGCTCGATTGCAGGGCCTGCTGTGCACACCAGGGGCCATGCGCTGGCTCAATCGGACCTTGGGCGGTGTCTTGATGGGCATGGGTGCGGCGCTGGCCGCATTCAAGCGGCAGCCGCTGTAACGCCGAGGTCTTTGCCTTGGGGCAGGGCGGCCAAGCCCTGCAATACGTCGCCCACGATGATGATGGCCGGGCTGCCCAGGCTTTCGCGTTGCATGGTGGCCGCCAGAGCGTCCAACGTGGTGAGGGCATGACGTTGTTGGGGCAAGGTGGCATGCTGCACCACGGCCACCGGGGTGTCGCGGCGCAGGTGGGCGCGCAAGCCATCGGCGAGCTGTCGATGCCGGGCCACCCCCATGTAGATCACCAGGGTGAAGCCTTGGGCGGCGGTGGCGGCGAGCTGGGCCCAATCGAGCTCGGACTGCCCGTCTCCGGCATGACCGGTGACGAAAATCACCCCATGGGCTCGTTGGCGGTGGGTCAGCGGCACGCCCAGGGCCGTGCAGGCGGCCAGGCCGGCGGTGATGCCGTTGATCACCTCCACACGCAATCCGGCGGCGCGCAAGTGTTCGGCTTCTTCGCCGCCGCGGCCAAACACGAAGGGGTCGCCGCCTTTGAGCCGCACCACCCGTTCGCCGCGGCGGGCTTCGGTGATCATCATGCGCTCGATGAAGTCTTGGGGCGTGGAGCGGCAGCCGCCGCGCTTGCCCACCGGCACGATGCGCGCCGTGCGCCGCGCGTAGCGCAGCACCCCATCGCCGACCAGGTCATCGACCAGGAGCACGGTGGCGCGCCGGATGGCTCGCACGGCCTTGAGGGTGAGCAAGTCCGGGTCGCCTGGGCCGGCACCGACGAGGGTGACCAGCGGAGGCTGGGCGGGGCTGAGCAGGTCAGGCCGTCGGGGCATGAGCGGGGGTCCTGGTGTCCGGGATCGAGGCGGCGGCATGCAAAAGGCATTCCAGCTGCTGCTGCAGGGGCGCGGGCACGGCTTGCTCGCCCCGCATCACGGCCTCGATGTAGCTGGCGGTGGTGGCCGCATCGCATCGTGGCGGCAGTGACGGCAGATCGGTCAGCACGCCTTCGCGAGTCGCAACGCCTAGCTCAGGGCGGAGTTGGCCGGCGATGAAAATGTCCATGCGTGGTGTGCGGCGCGGATCGGCATAGGGTTCGCCTTCGGTGCCGCGCAACAGCATCGCATGGGCTTCGGTGGTTTGCAGGAACTGGGTCAGCAGGCGTCCATACTCGGGGTGGGTGTAGTTGACGATGCGCAGACCCGCCCCGGGGTCGAGCAGTTTGGCCACGGTGTGACCGGGGTTGCGCAGGCCAATGACCCAGCGCACCTCGAGCAGTCGCGCCAGAGGCGGGCACAGTCGTTCGGTGCGGATATAGGCCGGCTCGCCGCGGCTCCAGCGTTGTTGGAGCTCGCTGGGCGCCTCGGCCGGGGCCAAGCCGAGGTGGCCGAACACCTCGGCGGTGGTGACGCGATTGGGGTCGTCGGGCATGCCGTGCACGAGGACTGCCACGCCGGCGCGCGCCAGCATCAGCGCCAGCAGGGCCGTGAGGTTGGGCAGCTTGCGGGCGCCGTTGTAGGACGGCAGCACGACCAAAGGGCGTCCGGCTGCGATGGGCAGGCAGCGCTCGCGCGTGGCCTGCAAGAAGCCGGCCAATTCGTCGACGGACTCTCCTTTGATGCGCATCGCAATGGCGAAGGCGCCGAGTTCGAGATCGCTGATGCGACCATCGAGCACCTGGCACATCAGATCGTAGGCTTGCTCACGGCTGAGTGAGCGAGCGCCTTCCTTGCCGCGGCCGATTTCTTTGATGTAGGGGGCGATGCTCATGGGGCGTGCAGGGATGGTGCGTTGCGCAGAAGACCCCCATTGTCACGCGACCTGCAGGCTGGCGCGGACCAGGCGTCGCAGTTCGGGCATGCAAGAGCCGCATTGGGTCCCGCATCGCCGTTCGGCTTGCAAACGGACCAGGCGTTCTTCGGCGCTGCCTTGGCAGTGCGCAAGGGTGGCGACGATGTCGGATTCCGTGACGTTCAAACACGTGCACACCTGGCGGCTGCGTGGGCTCAGGGAAGCCGGTGGCTTGCCGCCGGGGGCGAGCAAGGCTCGGCCATAGGCCTGGGCTGGCACCTCGTCTTGCAGCAGGGCGCGCACCCAGGACTGTGCGCGGGTGTCTCCGGCCAGCAAGAAGGCTTCCAGCCGGGTGTTGCCATGACCATCGGCCACCAGGCGCATGGTGCGGCGCTGGCCGCGACGGCGGTCCACATAGCGCAGGACCTCGGCGCTGGCCAAGCCGAGCCGGTGCTCGATCTGCGCGAGGGCTTCATCGTCCAGGGGCTCATAGGCCGCTGCACGCAAGAGCACGCCCAGCACGCCGCGCTCGCTGGGCTCGCGCCCGAAGGGCACGCAGGTGGCATAGGCAAAGCGCGGCATCAGTGCACGCAGATCCGCGATGGCGCGCTGGGCCTGGCCCACTGGCAGCCAGGCGGCCGCCAGCAGCGTCCAGGGCAGCTCGGCCTTGAGCACTTTGACCGCCGTATGCTTGAGTTCGGGTTGTTTGGAGCTGGGGCAGTAGGCCGAGGTGGTCAGGGCATTGACGCCGGCCAAGCGCTCGCCGGTGCTGCTGGCGCCGCTGAGGAATTCTTCACCCCAGTGCATGGCCAAGAAGGCCTGCGACAGGCCCACCTGCTCGCTGCCTTGCACCGGCAACACGATGGAGCCGCGTCGGGACGTGAGATGCACGAGGTCGCCGTCTTGCAAGCCACGGCGCGCCATGTCCTGGGGATTCAGTTGCACGGCGGGCTCGCTCACATGTCCGAACAGACGCCCCAGCAGGCCGGTGCGGCTCATGCCATGCCACTGGTCGCGCAGCCGGCCGGTGGTCAGGCTGAAGGGATAGCGGGCGTCGCGCGGCTCGGCCACGGGGGTGTAGGGCACGTCGGCAAAGCGTGCCCGCCCGTCGGGCGTGGCAAAGCGCCGGTCTTCGTACAGCCGGGCGCGCGGGGGTTGTCCCTGCGGGCAGGGCCAGTGCTGCGGGCCCTGCGCCTCGAGCCGTGCATAGCTCAGGCCGGTGATGTCGAGGTCGCGCCCGCGGGTGGATTCGCGGTGTTCGTTCCAGATGGCTTCGGGGCCGTCGTAGGGAAAGAGCGTGGCAGCCGCGCCGCGGCGGCGCATGCCCCAGCGGGCTTCGAGCCGACGCGCGAAGTCCACCACGATGCGCCAGTCGGCGCGGGCCTCGCCCGGGGGAGCAACGGCGGCACGCACGCGGCTGATGCGCCGCTCACTGTTGGTGACCGTGCCTTCTTTCTCGCCCCAAGTGGCCGCAGGCAGCAGCAAGTCGGCATGGGCGCAGGTGGCCGTGGTGGCGAAGGCTTCCTGCACCACGATGAACTCACAGCGCGCCAAGGCTGTGCGCACGGTGGCCTGATCCGGCATCGACTGGGCTGGATTGGTGCAGGCGATCCACAGCGCCTTGATTTCGCCGCGGGCGGCGGCCTCGAACATCTCGACGGCGGTCTTGCCCGGCGTGGCCGGCACATCCGGCACGCCCCACAGGCGTGCCACTTCGGCGCGGTGTTCGGGGTTGGCCAGATCGCGGTGGGCCGACAGCAGGTTGGCCATGCCGCCGACCTCGCGTCCGCCCATGGCATTGGGTTGGCCGGTGAGCGAGAAAGGCCCGGCCCCAGGGCGACCGATGTGGCCGGTGGCCAGATGCAGGTTGATGAGCGCAGCGTTCTTGGCCGTGCCGCTGCTGCTTTGATTCAGCCCCTGGCAGTACAAGGACAGTGCCGCGCGCGATTGGCCGAACCAGCGGGCCGCTTCGATCAGGGCGGAGACTTCCAAGCCGCAGATGCGTGCCGCGTCTTTGGGTGGAAAGTCGAGGACACGCTGTCTCAGCGCCTCGAAGCCCTGGGTGTGCGCCGCGATGAAGGCCGGATCGATGAGTTGCTCCCACATCAGCACGTGGAGCATGCCGTAGAACAGGGCCACGTCGGTGCCGGGCAGCAGGGGCAGATACAGATCGGCCAGTTCGGCGGTTTCGGTGCGCCGCGGGTCGGCCACGATGATGCGCAGCTGGGGATTGGCGCGTTTGGCATCCTCGATGCGCCGAAACAGGATGGGGTGCGCCCACGCCGGGTTGGCGCCTACGATGAAGATGAGATCGGCATGATCGATGTCTTCGTAGCAATTGGGCGGCGCATCGGCGCCCAGCGTCAGCTTGTAGCCGGCCACTGCACTGCTCATGCACAGCCGCGAGTTGGTGTCGATGTTGTTGGTGCCGATCAGGCCTTTGGCCAGCTTGTTGAAGACGTAGTAGTCCTCGGTCAGGAGCTGGCCCGAGATGTAGAAGCCGACCGCATCGGGGCCGTGGCGATCGATGATGTCGCCAAAGCGGCTGGCCGCTTCATCCAGCGCCGCGTCCCATCCGATGGCCTGTGGGGGCTGATCCCGGCGCTGGCGGCGCATGGGCTGCAGCAGCCGGGTGTGCGCCATCAACGGGGCACTGGCGGTCAGGTGCAAGGTGCTGCCCTTGGTGCACAGCCGCCCGAAGTTGGCCGGGTGCTCGGGGTCGCCGCGCACGCCCGTGATGTGCCCATCGTGCGACTCGATGATCACACCGCAGCCGACGCCGCAGTACGGACAAGGCGAGCGTGTGTGCCGAACCGGCGTCTGTGTCATGCCGCAGCCTTTACCTCGTCCAGGGCCAGGGTGTCGAGCTCCTCGACATCCAGGTAGACCTGGCCGTCATCGATCTTGACCGTGAACCGCGGCGTGCAGCCATGATCGGGCTCTCGCGCGCAACCGTCGTCCAGGCCGATGGTCCAGTTGTGCAGCGGGCAGGCCACGCTGGTGCCAAAGACGATGCCCTGACTGAGCGGTCCGCCTTTGTGTGGGCAGCGGTCCAGCAGCGCGAAGACTTGATCGTCGGCATTGCGAAAAATGGCCACCGCGCCGCCAGCGGGGCGTTGCACGCGGCGCGCGCCCAGCCGCGGAATGTCCTCGACGCGGCAGATGGCTTTCCATTGAGTCATGTCGCGGGTCTCCTAGAGGGTCAGACGCTCAGCGCCTCGAATTGACGGGGATCGACCTTGGCCTTGTCGAACTCGAACCAGGGGTCGGGTTCGCCGTCCAGCGCAAACTGCAGGCGCTCCCACAGTGCGCGGCGACCTGCGGCGTCGTCGAGGATGCGTTTTTTGACGTAGTCCAGTCCCACGCGGGCCACGTAGTGGCAGGTGCGTTCCAGGTACCAGCCTTCTTCGCGATAGAGCTGCAGGAATGCGCCGCTGTATTCCAGCACTTCCTCGGCCGAGCGCACCTTCACGAGGAACTGCGCCACTTCGGTCTTGATGCCGCCGTTGCCGGCCACATAAATCTCCCAGCCCGAGTCCACGCCAATGACGCCCACATCCTTGATGCCGGCTTCGGCGCAGTTGCGTGGGCATCCACTGACGGCCAGTTTCACTTTGTGCGGGGCGTACATGCGCCACAGCGCGCGCTCCAGGTCCTTGCCCATTTGGGTGCTGTTTTGCGTGCCGAAGCGGCACCATTCGCTGCCGACACAGGTTTTGACCGTGCGCAGCGCCTTGGCATAGGCATGCCCCGAGGGCATGCCCAGGTCGCGCCAGACCTTGGGCAAGTCTTCTTTCTTCACCCCGAGCAAGTCGATGCGTTGACCTCCGGTGACCTTGACGGTGGGGATCTGGTACTTGTCCACCACGTCGGCGATGCGGCGCAGCTCAGCGGCGGAGGTCTCGCCACCCCACATGCGCGGCACCACCGAATACGTCCCGTCTTTCTGAATGTTGGCGTGGCTGCGTTCGTTGATGAAGCGCGATTGCGGCTCGTCCTGGGCCTCTTTGGGCCAGGTGGAAATGAGGTAGTAATTCAGGGCCGGTCGGCACGTGGCGCAGCCATTGGGCGTGCGCCAGTTCAGGTGGCGCATCACGGCCTCGATGGTGAGCAGCTTGGTGCCATCGGGCAGTGGGGTGCGGATGGCTTGGCGCACTTCCTCGTGGCTGTGATCGGTGCAGCCGCAGATGGCCTTCTTCTTCGGGGTGGCCGAGTAATCGCCGCCTGCGACGAACATCAACAACTGCTCGACCAAGCCGGTGCACGATCCGCAAGAGGCGCTGGCCTTGGTGTGTTTGCGCACCTCCTCTAGGGTGAACAAGCCTTTTTCTTTGATGGCTTTGCAGATCGTGCCCTTGGTGACGCCGTTGCAGCCACAGACTTCATCGGCGTCGGCCATGGCCGCGGCCTTGTTGTGACCTTCGTGGCCGGTGTCGCCGATGTTCGATTCGCCGAACATGAGCCGGTCGCGAATGTCGTGGATCGCACGCCCCTCGCGCAGCAGTTTGAAGTACCAGGCGCCGTCCACCGTATCGCCGTAAAGGCACGCGCCCACTAGCTTGTCGTCCTTGATCACGAGCTTTTTATAGACCCCGCCGTAGGGGTCGTGGAGGACGATGTCCTCAGTGGCTTCGCCGCCCATGAAGTCGCCTGCCGAGAACAGGTCGATGCCCGTGACCTTGAGCTTGGTGGAGACCTGTGATCCCTGGTAGCGTCCGATGCCAAACTGCCCCAAATGCGTGGCGCACACCTTGGCCTGTTCGAACAACGGGGCCACCAGACCATAGGCCACGCCGCGATGGGACGCACACTCGCCCACCGCGTAGATGCGCGGGTCGGTGACGGTCTGCATGGTGTCGGTGACGACGATGCCGCGCTGGCACAGCAGGCCCATGCGCTCGGCCAGGTCGGTGTTGGGGCGAATGCCCGCGGCCATCACAACGAGGTCGGCTGGGATTTCCGTGCCATCTTTGAGCTGCACGGCCATGACGCGCCTATCCGGGCCGCCGATCAGGGCCTGGGTCTGCGCTTTCAGAAAGAACTTGAGTCCGCGTTCCTCCAGGGATTTTTGCAGCATCTTGCCGGCGACGGCGTCGAGCTGGCGCTCCATCAACCATTCGGCCAGGTGCACCACGCTGACTTGCATGCCGCGCAGCATCAGGCCGTTGGCCGCCTCCAGTCCCAGCAGACCGCCGCCGATGACCACCGCATGGCGGTACTTCTTGGCCGCCTCGATCATCGTGTTCGTGTCGGCAATGTCCCGGTAGGCGATCACGCCGGCGAGCTCGCGGCCTGGCACGGGCAGGATGAAGGGATGGGAGCCGGTGGCCAGCAGCAGGCGGTCGTAGGCCGCTTCGGTGCCGTCTTCGGCACGCACGATGCGGCGGCTGCGATCGACCTGCGCCACCTTCTTGCCCAGATGCAGGGTGATGCCGTTGTCCTCGTACCACGACAGGGGATTGAGGATGATTTCGTCCAGCGTCTGCTCGCCCGCCAGCACGGGGCTGAGCAGGATGCGGTTGTAGTTGGGATAGGGCTCGGCGCCGAAGACGGTGATCTCGTAGAGATCGGGCGCGATCTTCAGCAGCTCTTCCAGGGTGCGTACACCGGCCATGCCGTTGCCCACCATCACCAGTTTCATTTTTTTCATGTCCCGAACTCCATCGATGAGCCTGTCTTCACAGAAGAAATAGCAAGCGGGGTGCCATGTCGGTGTGCGGAGCCTCCAACGTGGCGCACCGCCGTGGGGCTTGCATGAGGCCGTGCTTTCCGACACAGTGCCGAGCCGTTCGTCTTTGATCCCCGAATGCCCGAGCCTTCATGAGTTTCGACGTCGACATCGGTCATGCCAGCCAGCGCGGAGCGCGCGAGCGCAACGAGGATTTCGCCGCGGTGGTGCGGCCGGCCCGCAGCGAGGAAGCACGGGGCTTGATCGCGGCGGTGGCCGATGGTGTGGCCAGCGGCGGTCAAGGCTTGCTGGCGGCGCAGACCACGGTGATGAGCCTGGTGCAGGATTTCCACGCCGTGCCCGAGACCTGGGACACCACGGTCGCGTTGGATCGGCTCATCGGTGCGCACAATGCTTGGCTGGCGGCGCACAATCGGCGCGGCAGTTCGCAGGGGGCGGCGATGTGCACGCTCACCGCGTTGGTGCTGCGAGGGCACAGCTATACCTTGGCCCATGTGGGCGATTCGCGGGCCTGGTTGCTGCGCGATGGTGAGTGCATCCAGCTCACGCAGGATCACAGCGTCGACCCGCAGGGCTGGCATCACGCACTGTCGCGTGCGATCGGTTTGGACGATCATGTGCGGGTCGATTACAGCCAGGGCGAGTTGCATCGCGGCGACGTGTTCGTCCTCACCAGCGATGGTGTGCATGGGGTGCTGCGCCGGCGTGAGCTGGCGGCCTTGGCGTTGCTGGGCTCGGCGCAGGAGGCCAGCGAGGCGCTGGTGCGTGCGGCTTTGGCCGCTGGCAGCCGCGACAATGCGACCGCGCTGGTGATTCGCGTGGCCGGTCTGGCCACGGGTCGATTGGAGGACTTGTTGTTGCGCGGCCGTCAACTTCCGGTGCCGCCGCGGCTGCGGGTGGGCGACAAGCTGGACGGCTACACGGTCACGGCGGTCCTGGCCGACAATGGAGTGCATCGTCTGTACCAGGCGCGAGATTCCCGCACCCAGGCCCTGGTGGTGATCAAGACGCTGCATGAGGCCCGGGCGAGCGATCCCCAAGAGCGCGCGATGCTGGCGCACGAGGCCTGGCTGGGCAGCCGAGTGGCCAACGAGCCCGGCGGCGGCTTGGTGCGTGTGCACGAGGTGGCCGATCCCAGCGCCTTTTACGTGGTGTACGACTGGCACGGCGGTCACACCCTGGAGCAGCTCATGGCCCGGGGGCAGCCCTTGGGGGTGTCCGAGGTGGTCGAAGCCGGCCTCGCAGTGCTGGGGGCTTTGGGGCGATTGCATCGGCATGGGGTGATCCATCGCGATGTCAAGCCGGCCCATGTGCACCGGGGCGAGGATGGTCGTTGGCGTTTGCTCGACTTGGGGGTGGCCGTGTCTGGACGCGAGCCTGAAGCCGCCCGCAGTCTGCACGCGGGCACGCCCAGCTACATCAATCCCGAGCAGTGGCTGCCGGACGAGCCGTTGCCGGCCGATGCGGGCAGCGATCTCTACGCGCTGGGGGTCACCTTGTACCAGGCCCTCACGGGCCGCCTGCCTTATGGGGACGTGGAGCCCTACCAGCTGGCACGCTTCCGCCACGATCCCCTTCCGCCCTCGAAGTGGCGTCCTGAGGTGCCGGTGTGGCTGGACCGTGTCGTGCTCAAGGCGGTGGCGCGCGATCGCCGACAGCGATTCGAGACGGCCGAGGAGTTCGCGCTGGCGCTGCAGCGCGGGGCCGCACGGCCTTTGCCCCAACAGCCGCCCACGCCGCTGGTGATGCGTGATCCGGCGGCGCTGTGGAAGATCGGGCTGGCCATTTCGCTGTTGTTCAATGGACTGCTGATCCTGTGGCTGCTGTTCCTTCCGCGCTGATGCGCAGGAGGGCATGGGGACGATCCGCATGGCCGGCTCCGCTTATTTGGCCGCGCCGTGCAGCGAGGCGCGCCCATAGTCCTGGGGTGCGCCTTCCACGGGCGTGACGCGTGCGCGGCCCCCTCGTTCGGCCCAGGTGCGCGTCCAGCGGATTTGCACGATGCGCAGCATCAACAGCATGCCCAGGGCCAACACCGCGAAGGCGACGAAGCCCCAGAGGTAAGTGCCGGCATACTGCTTGGACAGCCCCATCGCATTGGGCAGGAACCCGCCGCCCAGCGCGCCGATCTCGCCGATCATCGATCCGGCCACGGCCGTCGTCAGCGGCCAGCGCAAGGGCACGAGTTGGAACAAGGCCCCATTGCCCGCGCCCAAGGCGGCAAAGCACAGCATGAACAGCAAGGTGGTGAGCACCACCGAGCCGCCGGCCAAGCCGCACAGCACCAGGGTGAGGCTGACGATGAGCAGCACGCCCGTGAGCGTGGTGACGCCGCCGACGCGATCAGACACATAGCCGCCCACCACGCGTACGGCCGAGCCCATCAGGGTTGCCAGCATCGTGAGCTGGCCGGCTTCCACCTTGGTGACTTTGAACTGGTCGTAGAAGTAGGTGGGCAGGAAGCTGGACAGACCGATGAATCCACCGAAGGTGACGATGTAGATCAGGCTGAAGGCCCATCCGTCCTTCTCGAACAGACAAGACACGTGTTCGCGCAGCGTCTGGTGTTCTCGGTCGGGCGGCTCTTTGGCGGCCCACCACATCACGGCCATGGGCAGCAGCATGGTCAAAGCGGCCAGGCCGTAGACCGTCTGCCAGCCCAGATGGGTGGCCAACGGGGGGGCAAAGAGCACGGCCAGCACCGTTCCGGAATTGCCGGCGCCGGCAATGCCCATGGCCAAGCCTTTGTAGCGCGGCGGGTACCAGCCGCTGCCCAGGCTCAGTGCCACACCGAAGCTCGCACCGGCAATGCCCAACAGCACCCCCATGGCCAGCACGCGGTCGTAGCTGTCGACGAAGAAGTAGCCGTAGATGAGGGCCAGCACGATCAGGCCCATTTCGACCATCGCAGCGTTTTTGCGGCCGATGTACTGTGCCAGCACACCCAGCGGGAAGCGCATCAGCGCGCCGGCCAGGATGGGGACCGAAATCATGAAGCCTTGCTGTGCCGGCGTGAGCTGGAAGCTCTCCCGAATGAACGGACCCATCGCGCCATTGAGCACCCAGATGGCGAAGCAGAAA
The DNA here is from genome assembly GCF_001592165.1 of Caldimonas taiwanensis NBRC 104434. Classification (NCBI taxonomy): domain Bacteria; kingdom Pseudomonadati; phylum Pseudomonadota; class Betaproteobacteria; order Burkholderiales; family Sphaerotilaceae; genus Caldimonas; species Caldimonas taiwanensis. The sequence goes on along the minus strand of NZ_BCWK01000009.1, from coordinate 124,555 downwards.
TCGAAATAGAGAAACGACGCGAGCAGCGTCGGCCAGTGACCGGATTTCAGGAAAGTCGTGGAGCCAGACATGACGAGCCTCGATGAACCCACGGCCTTGCGGGCCGTCGGCAGGGCAGGCACTGTGTTGCGCACGGCGTCATGCGCAGGACCGGCGGTGCGGTGCACGGTCTGGGTGCGGCGTTGCACCCGGCTGCAGTGCAGCAACATCCATGCCAGGGCCACGCCGTGCGGCTGGTGTCGTGGGCGCGGAGCTTGCTTGCCCCGATGGCCAGGCGTCCCAGGATGGCTGCCTTCCGCAGAGGCTGGGCCCGGCCCTGGGGCATCCACTTAATTCACTCGAAAAGGAGAGGGATTCTGAACGTCGTCGACTGCCGCCCCGTTTCGGTCCTCGTCTTGGCCGAAGACCCGCTGCCATGCGGCATGCTGCAGTCCGATCTGGAGGCTGCGGGCTTTCACGTCCTTGGTGCCACCGACTGCCACATGCTGGTGCGTGAGGTGGTGCGGCGCGCACCGGATGGGGTGGTGGCCTGGGTGTCGCATCTCGACGAGGCGTGGCTGCAGGCCATCGAACGCTTGCGCGACGTCGAGCCCTGCCCGGTGCTGCTGTACACGGCAGATGCCGAGGTGGAGCGCCTGGCGCGTGCCTTGCAGGCCGGGGTGCACGGTTGCGTGGTGCAAGCTTACGCGCCACAGCGCTTGCGCACCGAATGGGCGCTGGCGCGGCTGCGCTTCGAGCGCGAGCGGGCGTTGCGCGAAGAGCTCGAGGCCGTGCGGCAGCGTTTCGAGGAGCGCAAACTGGTCGACCGGGCCAAGGGCTTGCTGATGCGAGCCACCCAGATGAGCGAGGAGGAGGCGTTCCGCGCCCTGCGGCGCGCGTCGATGCAGGCCAATCGGCGCGTGGGCCTGGTCGCGCGCGAGGTGATCGATGCCGCACGGCACGGCGAAGCCGTCAACCGCTGCGGCCAGCTGCGCATGCTTTCGCAGCGTTTGGTCAAACTCCATGCCTTGTGCATGTGCGGCGAGGACGTCGAGGAGCACCGACGAGGTCTGCACCGGTCGATGCAGCGGGTCGATGACAACCTCGCGGTGCTCCAACGTCATCTGTCGGCGGCCAGCTTCGGTGATTTGCTGGGCGGGGTGCAATCGGCCTGGGCGGCGCTCAAAACTGCCTTGGGGGATGGCGCGGCGCAAGACCTGGCGGCGGTCGATGCCCAGGCCGAGCGCTTGCTCGAGCAGGCCGAGCGGCTGACCACGATCTTGGAGCAAGCCAGCCCAGGGTCCACGCTGCGCATCCTCAACATGGCCGGCCGCCAGCGCATGCTTTCGCAGCGCTTGGCCAAACAAGTGTTGCTGGCGTCGATGATGCCCGCACCATCGGGGCCGCAGATGCTGGTGCAGGCGCAGGCCACGCGCCAGTTGTTCGAAGACGCGCACGATCAGCTGAGCGCCCTGCCATTGTCGGATCCGTCATTGCGCGAATCGCTCCAGGCTTCGGCGCGGGCGTGGGCGGCCTTGCTCGATGGAGCCAGTCGGGCCCACGAGGTGGACGGCCGCCGGACAGTGGCGCAGGTCAGCGAAACGCTGCTGCTGGAACTCGACCGGCTGACCGAGCGTTTCGAGCTGAGCCTCGAGCAGCTGCTCGGCTGAGGCACATTTTTTGTGCGCCATGCCGCAAATAGGGGGGGCGGCGCCCGGGACGGGGCGTCCCGAAGCCGTCACAATCCCCCAAAAGGTGGAAAATTCCGCCAGCGGCCGCACATCCCCATGAATGATTTGACCGCCGGATTCGCCCGGCCCCGCCCCTCCCACGCGTCGACGGACGAGAGCGATCTCGCGCCGGCGGGCGATCCCGTGAGCCTGGTTCTGGACCAGGCGCGCCGCAGCGGGGTGAGTGTGCAGTCGTTGCTGCATTTGCTGCAAGCCGCTTGCGAGCAATTGCCCACAGGGGTGTTCGTCAAAGATGCCGCGGGGCGCTATCTGTTCGTCAATGCGGCGGCGGCCGCCGTGCTGGGCCATTCGGTGCACGACGTGATCGGACGCACCGATGCCGAGCTGCTCGATGCGGAGGCGGCCGCCGTCCTGAAAGACGGCGACGAGGCGGCGCGCGTCCGGCGCATGCCACTGCAGCGTGAGGAGAAGCTCACCTCGCGCGCCCTGGTGTGCACCCGCATGGCCGTGCCGCTGGATGATCACGGCGTGTGTTTGGCCGGGCTGTGGCTCGATTTCAGTGAGCTGCGCCGCACACAAGACAAGCTGCGGCATGCGTTGCATCTGCTGGAGCAACAACAGCGCCAGAACGAGGATCTGCGCCAGGAATTGCGTGACCAAGGCGTGCGTGATCCGCTCACCGGCGTTTACAACCAGCGCCATTTCGACGAGCAGCTTCGTCGCGAAGTCGATCTGTCGGCGCGGGAGCATCGCGAGTTCGCGCTGGTGGCCATCCAGGTCGATGATTACGACGATTTGGTGGCGCGTCACGGTCGGCAAGCGGCCGAGCGCTGCTTGCAGGCGCTCGGGCAGTTGTTGCGTGGCAACACCCGAGCGATGGATGCACCCTGCCGCATCGGCATCGACCGCTTCGCCGTGCTGCTGTCGGGCGTGGGGCTGGCCACGGCCCATGCGCGCATGGAGGGGCTGCGCCGGCAGTGCGAGGCCCAAATCGTCATGCACGAGGGTCAGGACCTGCGCTTCACCGTCTCCATGGGGGTGGCCAGCTTTCCGCACAGCAGCGATGAGCTGACCGATTTGCTGCGTCTGACCGAGCAGGCCTTGGCGCAAGCCCGCCGCCGGGGAGGCAACGGGGTGGCTTTGGCCCGCATTCCCTTCCAGCCACGGCGTCCCGAAGCGAGGCCCTCGACCGCAGCCTGAGAAACCGCGCGGCCCCCCGGGGTGGGCTTACGGGGCGGGCTTAGCTTGCCAGTGCCTTGTACAGCATGTAGGCGGCCAAGCCGTAGAGCAACAGGGCAAACGCCCGCTTGAGTTGCTTGACGTTCAAGGCATGGGCGGCGCGCGCGCCCAGTGGGGCGAACATCACGCTGGTGGCCGCGATCAGCGCCAGCGCTGGCAGGTACAAAAAGCCGATGGCCCCCGGCAGGGCCGCCGGCAGCGACCAGCCGCCGATGACATAACCGACCACGTTGGCCACCGCGATCGGAAAGCCCAGCGCGGCACTGGTGGCCACCGCTTGGTGGATGGCCACATTGCACCAGGTCATGAAAGGCACCGAGACGAAGCCGCCGCCAGCGCCCACCAGGCCCGAGAGGAACCCGATCACACTGCCGGCGGCCACCTGCCCGGCCGCCCCAGGCATCTGCCGCGAGGGCTTGGGCTTCTTGTCCAGCAACATTTGCGTGGCCGAGAAGCCGACGAAGATCGCGAAGAACAGCGCCAGCCAACGTCCCTTGAGCAACGCAAAGACACCGGCGCCGGCCAGCAGCCCACCCAAGACGATGCCTGGGGCCAAGCCGCGCACCAGATCCCAGCGCACGGCTCCCCGCTTGTGATGCGCCCGCACACTGGATACGGAGGTGAACAGGATCGTGGCCATCGAGGTGGCAATGGCCATCTTGACGGCCAGTTGGGCTTCCACGCCGCGCTGGGCCAGCAAAAAGGTGAGAAAAGGCACCAGCAACATGCCGCCGCCGATGCCCAACAAGCCGGCCAGAAATCCGGTGAAACAGCCCAGCAGCATCAGCTGGGCGATGAATGGCAGATCGAAAGTCAAGATCGCTCCAACAAGGCCAACACGGCGCGCCACTGTGCCGGCGTCACGGGGGTGATCGACAAGCGGTTGCCGGGTTGCAGCACCCGCATCGACGCCAGTTCTGGGCAGGCGCGCATTTCCTTCAGCGACAGCAACCGGGTCTTGCGCACGAACTTCACGTCACGCAGCAGCCAGCGCGGCGCTTGAGGGCGCGAGGCCGGGTCGTAATAAGGGCTGGACGGGTCGAACTGCGTCGGGTCCGGGTACGGCTCGCTGGCCACTTCGGCCAGTCCGGCAATGCCCGGTTCGGGGCAGGACGAGTGGTAGAACAACACGCCGTCGCCGATGCGCATGGCGTCGCGCATGAAATTGCGCGCCTGATAATTGCGCACGCCGGTCCAAGGCACGGTTTGCCCGGGGGCGGCGGCCAGATCATCGATCGAGCATTCGTCCGGCTCGCTCTTCATGAGCCAGTACTGTTGTTGTTCTGTCGGCATGGGCGAGAGGACGGCAGACGGGGTGTCCGCCACGAGCCGAGAGCCGCATTCCTGAACCCAGGGGATTCAGGTGGGCGAGGTCAGCAGGGCCTCGGGTTCGTCTGACGCGAGACGATCGCACCAGCCAAGCAATGTTCCAAGCCCTTGCTCGATGAGCATCGGTTCAAGGAAATATAGAACTCCCGCGAACGCGACGGACCTGTCGATTCTACGCCCGTTGCGGCAGGCAGTGCCCGCGCAGTCCGCGGCGGCGGCCTCAGAGCAAGCGTCCTTCCTGGCTCAAGGCCTCGTCGATGCGCGCCATCAGTGCACGCAATTTCTGGGCGTGCGCAGCCGCCGAGGCCTCGGTCGCGGCGCTGGCGGCGCTGGGAGGATGCGCCGGCGCGGGGGCCGGCGTCGGGCGCTTGGCCAGTTCGAAAGCGATGTTCAGCGCGGCCAACACGGCGATGCGCTCGCGTGCCTTGACCTTGCCGGCATCGCGGATCGCGCACATCTCCCGGTCCACGGTGTTGACGGCCTCGAGCAAGGCGGCTTCGCCACCGTCGGCGCAGCCCAGGATATAGCTCTGGCCCATGATGGTCACTTCGATCTGCTTCATGAGCCCTCCGGTCCATTCTGCGGGGTTTGGGCGGCTTCGCTGGGCAGGTGTTCGAGCAGGGCATCGATGCGCGCGCGCGCCGTCTGGAGCCGCTGCCGCAAGCTGTCGCGTTCGGCAGACACTTGGGCGAGCTGCCGCTGCAGCAGCTCGTTGGTGCGCCGCAGCTCCTCGTGGCGCAGCAGCAATCGCTCGATGCGATCGGCAAGTTCGTCGATGGTTGACATGGGCCGGCCCGTCCTTGAGCGCGGATTGTAGGAGCCTACCAACGGTCTTGGGGGGCTGCGGTGCAAGCCGAGCGGGGCCGCCTCCTACAATGCCTCGCGCGCCTTGCCCCCGCGCATGGTCTCTCATGAAGCCCGATCTCGACCTCCATTTGATCCTCGGCGGCGCCCGTTCTGGCAAAAGCCGTCATGCCGAAGCCTTGGCCCGTCAGGCCGAGGCCGCGGGATCTTCCATCGTCTACGTCGCCACCGCCTGGGCCGGCGATGAGGAAATGCAGGCGCGCATCGCCGAGCACCGGGCGCGGCGGCCGGCGTCCTGGATCCAGCTCGAACTGCCCGACGCCGACTTCGCGTTGGCCCACGCCTTGCGTGCACAGGCGGCGGAAAATCGCTGCGTACTCGTCGATTGCTTGACACTGTGGCTGGCGCAGCATCTTTGTCCGCCGCCCGGCGTGCGCACGCGCGACGCTCAGGCCGAAGTCGATGCCGTGCTCGAAGCGCTGCCTGCGCTGAGCGGCCGGGTGATCTTCGTCTCCAACGAAATCGGCTTGGGCGTCATGCCCATGGGGGCCGAGACGCGCCGCACCATCGATGCCTTGGGCCGCTTGCACCAGCAACTGGCCCAGCGCGCACACCGCGTCACCTTGATGGTGGCCGGTCTGCCGCTGGAACTCAAACCCTCGCGAGGAAGTTGCCCATGACCCCTGCCGATCTGCCCCGTCCCCAGTCCACCGACGACGCTCGTTTGCGCGCCCGCTTGCAGCACCGGCTGGACCGCAAGACCAAGCCTTTGGGGGCCCTGGGGCGTTTGGAGGCCCTGGCCGTGCAGGTGGGCTTGGTGCAGGCGCGCGAAGACCCGCAGTTGCGAGATCCGCAGCTCGTGGTGTTCGCGGGCGACCATGGCCTGGCCCGTCAGGGCGTGTCGGCTTACCCCAGCGACGTCACCTGGCAGATGGTCGAAAACTTCTTGGCCGGCGGGGCGGCGGTGAGTGTCTTGGCGCGTCAGCACGGTCTGGCGCTCAGCGTGGTCGATGCCGGCGTGGCGCATGAGTTTGCCCCGCGCGACAGACTGCTGATCCGCAAGATCGCCCCAGGCACGGCTGACGCCAGCCTGGGCCCGGCCATGACCTCGGCGCAGTGTTGGGCCGCTTTGCAAGCCGGCATCGAGGTGGTCAAAGGCTTGCCTGGCAATGTGCTGCTGCTGGGCGAGATGGGCATTGGCAACACTTCGGCCGCTGCGCTGTTGCTGGCGCGCTTGACCGCGGCCCCCTTGGCCGAGTGCGTGGGCCGAGGCACCGGACTGGACGATGCCGGTCTGGCGCACAAGCGCGCCGTGTTGGAGCGGGCCTTGCAGGCCAATGCCGCGGCCGTTGCGCCGCTGGATGCACTGGCGGCCTTGGGCGGATTCGAAATTGCGATGATGACCGGCGCGGTGCTGCAGGCCGCGCACGAGCGGCGCTTGGTGGTCGTCGACGGCTTCATCACCGGCGCGGCCGTGGTGGTGGCCCATGCGCTGGCGCCCCAGGTGCTGGACTACTGCGTCTTCGCGCACCGTTCGGAAGAGTCCGGCCACCGTCGAATGCTGAGCCACTTGGGCGTGGAGCCCTTGGTCGATCTGCGCATGCGCTTGGGCGAGGGCTCGGGGGCGGCCCTGGTGTGGCCGATCATCGTCTCCAGCATCAAGTTGCTGGACGAGATGGCCAGCTTCGAGTCGGCCGGCGTGAGCGAGCGCACATGAAGGCCTTGGCCGATGAACTGCGGTTGTTGGCCCTGGCCTGGCAGTTCTTCACCCGCATTCCTTTGCCTCCGTCCTGGGGGGCTCGTGCCGGCTACACGCCCGAACGGCTGCAAGCCAGTGCCCGGCATTTTCCGTTGGTGGGGGCGGCCGTGGGCGGCTTCAGCGCAGCCGTGTTTGCGCTGGCCGCATGGCTGCTGCCGCCCATGCTCGCGGTGGGGCTGGCGATGGCCGCCAGCCTGTGGATGACCGGTTGCTTTCACGAAGACGGCTGGGCCGACACCTGCGATGCCCTGGGCGGGGCGGTCAGCCGCGAGCAAGCCCTGGCCATCATGAAAGACTCGCGCATCGGCACCTATGGCGCGGCGGCGCTGGTGATGATGTTGGGCCTCAAAGCCGCCAGCCTGGTGAGTTTGCCGGTGGCCTGGGTGCCGGCTGCCTTGGTGTTGGCGCATACCGTCTCGCGCACCGTGGCCGTTGGCTTGATCCGTGCGCTGCCATATGCCGGGGATCCACAGCACGCCAAGGCCAAACCCTTGGCGACGCAGTTGTCCAGTGGGGGCTGGGTGGTGGCCGTGGGCTGGGCGGTCTTGGCCAGTGTGGGCGTGGCCGCCGTCGTGCCACCCACGACGGTGGCCGCTGCACTGCTGGCTGCGGCGCTGGCCGGCCTGTGGTGTGGCCGCTGGCTGCGCCGCCGTCTCGGCGGGTTCACCGGGGACGGGCTGGGCGCGGCCCAACAGTTGTCGGAGTTGGCCATCTACTTGACCTTGGTCGCGGGTTCGTCATGGATCTGAAGGTGTGCCTCTGGCGTCATCCCCGGCCGGCAGGGGCGGCGGGACTGTGCCTGGGCCGCACCGATCTGCCCGTCGACGGGCGGCGCGCGCGACGCTTGGCACACCGCATCCGAGCATGGGCCCGGCGCGAAAGAGGGCCGCGCGAAGTCTGGACCTCGCCCTCGCAGCGCTGTCGTGCCGTGGGCGAATGGCTGGCTTCCTGGGGCTGGCGTCATCATGTCGATGCCCGCCTGCGCGAGCTGGATTTCGGCCAGTGGGATGGACGAGCGTGGGCGCACATACCGGCGGAGGCCATCGCGGCATGGTGCGCAGACTTGCGCGGATATCGGCCTGGCGGCGGCGAATGTCTGGACGAGCTGGCCCGGCGCTGCGCTGAATTCCTGGCCGACTGCGGCGGGCAGCGGCGCTACGTCATCACCCACGGAGGCTGGATGACGACGGCGTGGCATCTGGCGCTGGGCCGGCCGCTGCCGGCCACGGCGGCGCACTGGCCGGCTGCGCCGCCCTATGGCAGCGCGATCGATTTGGCTCACGCCGGTGCGGGCGTCTTGGCGGGAAATTCGCAATAGCGCGCCACTTGGCATTGCCAGCAACGCGGCTTGCGCGCCAGGCACACATAGCGTCCATGCAGGATCAGCCAGTGGTGGGCATCGACCAGGTAGCGCGGCGGCACACGTTCGAGCAGCTTCATCTCCACGGCCAGGGGTGTGCGGCCCGGAGCCAGTCCGGTGCGATTGCTGACCCGGAAGATGTGCGTATCGACTGCGATCGTCGGTTCGCCAAAGGCCACGTTGAGCACCACGTTGGCCGTCTTGCGGCCCACGCCGGGCAGGGCTTCCAAGGCCTCGCGCGAACGCGGCACCTGGCCGCCGTGGCGCTCGATCAGCAGGCGACAAGTTTCCAGCAAATGCTTGGCTTTGCTGCGGTACAGCCCAATGGTCTTGATGTAGCTGCACAGCCCGTCATAGCCCAAGGCCAGGATTTGCTGCGGGGTGTGGGCCACGGCAAACAGCTTGCGCGTGGCCTTGTTCACGCCCACGTCCGTGGCCTGGGCCGACAGCAGCACGGCCACCAGCAGCTCGAACACGCTGGTGTATTCCAGCTCCGTGGTGGGCTGCGGGTTGGCCGCCTGGAGCGTGGCGAAAAAGGCATCGATGTCTTGCGGCGTCATGGGCCGCGATTGTGCCTTGGCAGCCGCTCAGCCGCTGCGTCGTTGTCGCGCCTTGGCCAAAGCGGCTTCGATCACGGCGCGCTTACGCTCGATCTGCGCCGGGTCGGTCAGCCGGGTTTCGGTTTCCAAATGCTCCAGCTTGTGCCGAGCCTTGGCTTCCAGCCGGTCCTGCTGCTCGCGGGCCTCCCGCGCGCGCCGCTGCTGGTGCCAAGCGTAGCGTTCACGGGCTTGCTGCGCTTGGGCCTCGCTCCAGGCTGCCCAACCGGTGGCCGTGGTCACCGGGATGAGCGAGATGCAATCGACGGGACAGACCGGCACACACAACTCGCAGCCGGTGCAGTCCTCGTCGATCACCGTGTGCATCTGCTTGTTCGAGCCAATGATGCAGTCCACCGGACAAGCCTTGATGCACAGCGTGCAGCCGATGCACCAGTCCTCGTCGATGACGGCCAGCATGCGCGGCCCTTCCACGCCATGGGCGGGCGACAGCGGCAGCACCGGTCGGCCGGTGAGGGCGGCCAGGCGCGCCACGCCCTCGGCGCCTCCGGGCGGGCATTGATTGATCTCGGCCTCACCGGCGGCGATGGCTCGGGCATAGCCGGCACAGTCGGGATAGCCGCAGCGCGTGCATTGCGTCTGCGGCAGCACGGCCTCGATGTCTTCGGCGCGAACGGTCCTCACGGCGCGGTCGACGCTTTGCGGCGCACGGCCGCGCGTGCCGGCGCGGCCAATGGGTGCCGTTCGTGCTTCACAATGAAGTCGCGCACCACCGGATAGACCAGCTGCCGCCAGCGCTTGCCGGAAAAAATGCCGTAGTGGCCGGCGCCAGGCACGGTGAAGTGCGGCTGCTCATCCTTTGGGATGCCGGTGCACAACTCGTGAGCAGCTCGTGTTTGGCCCGCGCCGGAGATGTCGTCGAGCTCGCCCTCAATGGTCAGCAACGCGGTGGTGCGAATGTCCTGCGGACGTACCAGCTCACCGCGCACCCGCCAAGTGCCTTTGACCAGCGCGAACTCCTGGAATACCGTCTTGATGGTGTCCAGGTAGTACTCAGCCGGCATGTCCAGCACGGCGTTGTACTCGTCGTAGAACGCTCGGTGCGCCTCGGCGCTTTCGTCGTCGCCGCGGATCAGGTCCATGAAGTAGTCATAGTGCGAGCTGAGGTGGCGGTCCGGATTCATGGCCACGAAGCCCGCATGCTGCAGGAAGCCGGGGTATACCCGCCGACCGGCGCCCGGGTAGTTCGGCGGCACGCGATAGATCACGTTGTTTTCAAACCACTCGTAGCTCTTGTTCATCGCCAGATTGTTCACCGCGGTGGGGGAACGCCGGGCGTCGATCGGGCCACCCATCATCGTCATCGAACGCGGCGTGGGTTCGCCACGGCTGGCCATCAGCGAGATGGCCGCAAACACCGGCACGGTGGGCTGGCACACCGAGATCACGTGCACCTGCGGACCAATGAAGCGGATGAACTCCTGGATGTAGTCCACGTAGTCGTCCAGGTGGAACGGGCCGGCGTCCAGCGGCACCATGCGCGCGTCGATCCAGTCGGTGATATAGACCTTGTGGTCCTGCAGCAAGGTGCGCACCGTGTCGCGCAACAAGGTGGCATGGTGGCCTGACAGCGGCGCGACCACCAGCACCACCGGCTGCTGCTTCATCTTCTCCAGCAAGGCCCCTTCGTCGGTGAATCGTTTGAAGCGGATCAGCCGACAAAATGGCTTGGTCAGCGGCACCTGTTCCTGCACCGCCACATCCACGCCATCGACCTGCACCGTGTGAATGCCGAACTCCGGTTTTTCGTATTCCTTGCACAGCCGGTGCATCAAGTCCAAGCCGGCGGCGACCCGGTCGGACAGGGGCACATGGGCGAAGGGCGACAGCGGATGACTGTAGAGCTTGGCAGCGGCGCTGGCGAACTCTGAAAAGGGGCTGAGCAGAGCCCGTTGGGTCTCGTAGATGTGGTACAGCATGCGACCCTCTTCGATCAGGATGGTGGCCGGTGGCCTGGAGCGTGCAGTGTGGGTTGCTGCACTGCATCATTCTAGGCGCGACCGCTCAATCCTGTGTGAAGTCGGGCCTGGGGCAAACGCGCAAAATGACGGTGAAAATGCGCGATTTCGGCGCATATCGCACGGCGGTGTCGCCAAGGCGACACCGCAGCGACCTCTGGAGGCATTGCAGCCCCCCCCGAGCCGACGGGCTCAGATCACCTTGGCCAGGGCGGAGGCGACGTAATCGATGTTTCGGCTGTTGAGGGCGGCCACGCAAATGCGGCCGGAATCGACCCCGTAGACGCCGAACTCGCTGCGCAGGCGCTGCATTTGTGCCGCACTCAGCCCGGAATAGCTGAACATGCCGCGTTGCTGGGTGATGAAGCTCATGTCCTGTGTGACGCCAGCGGCCTCGAGGCGCTCGACCAGGGCGGTGCGCATGTCCTTGATGCGGCGACGCATGCTCGCCAGCTCCTCTTCCCACAACTGGCGCAGCTCTGGCGTGGTCAGCACCGTGGCCACCACCTGCGCACCATGGGTCGGCGGGTTGGAGTAGTTGGTGCGGATCACGCGCTTGAGCTGACTGAGCACCCGGTCGGCCTCGTCTCGGCTTTCACAGACCACGCTCAGGGCTCCGACGCGCTCGCCATAGAGCGAGAAGCTCTTGGAAAACGAAGTCGAGACGAAGAAATTCAGACCGGCGTCCATGAATTGGCCGATCACCGCCCCGTCTTCGGCGATGCCCTCGCCAAAACCTTGGTAAGCCATGTCCAAGAACGGCACCAGACCGGCGGATTTCACGCTGGCGATCACCTCGGTCCACTGCGCCGGGCTGAGGTCATAGCCGGTCGGGTTGTGGCAGCAGGCATGCAGCACCACGATCGTGCCGGCCGGGGCGGCCTTCAGGGCGGCCACCATGCCGTCGAAGTTCACGCCCCGGCGTGCCGCGTCGTAATAGGGATAGGTGCTGACCTGGAAGCCGGCGTTCTCGAACAAGGCACGATGGTTTTCCCAGCTGGGGTCGCTGATGAGCACGCGCGCGTTCGGGTTGAGCTTCCTCAGAAAGTCCGCCCCGATCTTCAGCCCGCCGGTGCCGCCCAGCGCTTGAACGGTGGCGATGCGCCCGGCCTGCACGGCATCGCTGTGCTGGCCGAACACCAAACCTTGCACGGCCTTGTCATAGGCCGCGATGCCGTCGATGGGCAGGTAGCCGCGCGCTTTGGGGGCTTCCAACATTTGCTTTTCCGCCGCAGCCACACACTGCAGCAGCGGAAGCTTGCCGTGGTCGTCGTAATAGACGCCCACCCCCAAGTTCACTTTGGCCGGGTTGGGGTCGGCGTTGAATTGCTCATTGAGTCCCAGAATGGGGTCGCGGGGCGCCATTTCGACGGCGGCGAACAGGGATGACATGGGCTGTCCTTGTCAGTGGAGGGAAATGTGGTTCTGGGCTACGCTTACAGATTTGGGCCCAGCGCCCAGCAGCCGGGAAAACCCGCATTTTAAGGTCGCCCCAAGCCCATGGATCCCATCAGCCCAGCCCGTCATCACAGCCCTGAGGCGGTGGACCGACCGGACGACTCCCGTTTCGTCCGCTTTCCGGATTCCCCGTTTCAGCTCTATCAGCCTTATCCGCCGGCCGGGGATCAGCCCTCGGCCATCCAGGCGCTGGTCGACGGGGTGCGCGACGGGCTGAGCTTCCAGACCTTGCTGGGCGTGACCGGTTCGGGCAAGACCTACACCATGGCCAATGTGATCGCGCGCTTGGGGCGGCCGGCCATCGTGTTTGCCCACAACAAGACCCTGGCGGCGCAGCTGTACAGCGAGTTCCGTGAGTTCTTCCCCAGGAACGCGGTGGAGTACTTCGTCAGCTACTACGACTATTACCAGCCCGAAGCCTACGTTCCGCAACGCGACCTGTTCATCGAAAAAGACAGCTCGATCAACGAGCACATCGAGCAGATGCGGCTGTCGGCCACCAAGAGCCTGCTGGAGCGCCGCGACGTGGTGATCGTGGCCACCGTCTCGGCCATCTACGGCATAGGCAATCCCAGCGATTACCACCAGATGGTCATGACCTTGCGCGTGCATGACAAGCTGGGGCAGCGCGACGTGATCGCCCAGCTCGTGCGCATGCAATACCAGCGCAACGACACCGAATTCGCTCGCGGCACCTTCCGTGTGCGCGGCGACACCATCGATGTCTTTCCGGCCGAGCATTCCGAGCTGGCCTTGCGCATCGAGCTGTTCGACGACGAGGTCGAGTCGCTGCAGCTGTTCGACCCATTGACCGGGCGCATTCGTCAAAAGATCCCGCGCTTCACCGTTTACCCCAGCAGCCACTACGTCACGCCGCGGGAGCGTGTGCTGGCTGCGATCGAATCGATCAAGGCCGAACTGCGCGAACGCTTGGACGAGCTGGTCAAAGCCGGCAAGTTGGTCGAGGCGCAGCGCTTGGAGCAGCGCACCCGCTTCGACCTCGAAATGCTCCAGGAAGTGGGGCACTGCAAGGGCATCGAGAACTACTCCCGTCATCTTTCGGGGGCGCGGCCGGGCGAGCCGCCGCCCACCTTGGTGGACTATCTGCCGCCTGATGCGCTGATGTTCCTCGACGAGAGCCATGTCCTCATCGGCCAGTTGGCCGGCATGTACAACGGTGACCGTGCGCGCAAGACCACCTTGGTCGAATATGGCTTTCGCCTGCCTTCGGCGCTGGACAACCGACCGCTGAAATTCGAGGAATTCGAGGCCAAGATGCGCCAGGTCATCTTCGTCTCGGCCACCCCGGCCGACTACGAGCAGCGCATGTCGGCCCAGGTGGTCGAGCAGGTCGTGCGTCCTACTGGGCTGGTGGACCCGGTGGTCGAAGTGCGGCCGGCCACCCACCAAGTGGACGATGTGCTGGGGGAGATCCGCCAGCGCATTCAAGCCGGCGAGCGCGTGCTCATCACGACCCTGACCAAGCGCATGGCCGAACAGCTCACCGACTACTTGGCCGACAATGGCGTGAAAGTGCGTTACCTGCACTCCGACGTGGACACCATCGAGCGCGTGGAGATCATCCGCGACCTGCGCCTGGGGGCGTTCGACGTGCTGGTGGGCATCAACCTGCTGCGTGAGGGCTTGGACATCCCCGAAGTGTCGCTGGTGGCCATTCTCGATGCCGACAAAGAGGGCTTCTTGCGCTCCGAGCGGTCCCTGATCCAAACCATCGGCCGGGCCGCGCGCAACGTCAATGGCAAAGCCATCCTGTATGCCGACCAGATCACCGACTCCATGCGGCGGGCCATCGACGAGACCGAGCGACGCCGCGCCAAACAGCTCGCCCACAACCAGGCCCAAGGCATCACGCCGCGCAGCGTGGTCAAGCAGGTCAAGGAGCTCATTGATGGCGTCTATGCCGACAAGTCCGGCAAAGACGAGCTCGGCGCTGCCGAGGCGATCGCCGAAGCCCAAACGTTGTCCGAGAAGGATCTGGGCAAGCGCATCAAGCAATTGGAACGTCAGATGTTCGAATACGCTCGCAACCTCGAATTCGAAAAAGCCGCGCGTGTGCGCGACCAGCTCGCCCAACTCAAGGCCCAAGTCTTCGGTGCGGCCGTGGGCGATTCCGTCGTGCCGCCACGGGCGTGACCAGGGGCGCAGGCATGCAAAAGTTCAGCGTGCTGTTCGTGTGCACGGGCAACATCTGTCGCTCGCCCACCGCCGAGGTCGTGGTGCGCCACCACCTGCAGCGCGCCGGGCTGGCCGATCGGGTGCATCTGGACTCGGCGGGCACCCATGGCTACCACGTCGGCCATCCGCCTGACGAGCGCGCCCAGGCCCATGCGGCCCGCCGAGGATACGATCTCAGTGCCCTGCGGGCCCGCAAGGTCGACGCCGCCGATTTCCAGCGTTTCGACCTCATCTTGGCGATGGACCGCGGCCACTTGCACTGGTTGCGGGAGTCCTGTCCGACAGCCGAACACGGCAAGCTCAAACTCATGATGGACTTCGCGCTGCCGCCACGGCGCGAGGAAGTGCCCGACCCCTACTATGGCGGTCCGGCTGGCTTCGAATTGGTGCTCGATTGCCTGGAAGCAGCGGCCCATGGACTGGTGGAGCATCTGCGGGCGCGGCTCACGCCAAACCCAGGGAACTTCCGAACCCAAACTTGACCAAAAAACTAGGCTTCAGGCATAATCGAGTAAAACACTCGGATTCAACCGAGGGTTAACCCGAGCCAAAAGCCGTGTTTGGGTTCAACCGCTGCCCTCCGCGGGGGGCAGCACACAAGGAGTTCGACATGCGTCTTACCACCAAAGGTCGCTTTGCCGTCACCGCCATGATCGACCTCGCGTTGCGCGAGCATCAGGGGCCGGTGGCTTTGGCCGCCATCAGCCAGCGCCAGCAGATCTCCTTGTCGTATTTGGAGCAACTGTTTGGCAAGCTGCGCCGCCACGAACTGGTCGAGAGCACTCGTGGGCCCGGTGGGGGCTACTCGCTGGGGCGCAAGGCCGAAGACATCACCGTGGCGGACATCATCGTCGCGGTGGACGAGCCGATCGATGCCACCGGCTGCGGTGGCAAAGAAAATTGCATGGGTGAAGACCAGGGCCGCTGCATGACGCACGACCTGTGGGCCAGCCTGAATGCGAAGATGATCGAGTACCTCGATTCCATCACCCTGCGCAAATTGGTCGAAGACCAGCTCGCCCGTGGCGTGTCGATCGAGGAGCAGCCGGTCAAGCGGGCCATCTCCAGCCAGCCGGTGGTCAAGCCGATCAAGGTCAACGCGCCCAACTCGGTGTTTGCCTTGGGCAACGCCTTTTCGAAGTAAACCAAACGCCAAACGCGCCAGCAGGGGCTTTGCGGCCCTGCCTTGCAAGCCGACATGGACATGACCCCACATTTCCCGATCTACATGGACTATGGCGCCACGACGCCGGTGGACCCGCGCGTGGTGGACGCGATGATCCCCTGGCTGCGCGAGCATTTCGGCAACCCGGCCTCGCGCAGCCATGCCTGGGGCTGGGAGGCCGAAGAGGCCGTCGAAAAGGCCCGCGCCCAGGTGGCCGATCTGATCGGTGCCGATCCGCGTGAGATCATCTGGACCTCTGGGGCCACCGAGTCGAACAATCTTGCGCTCAAGGGCGCGGCCCACTTCTACAAGGGCAAAGGCAAGCACCTGGTGACGGTCAAGACCGAGCACAAGGCGGTGCTGGACACCATGCGGGAACTGGAGCGCCAAGGCTTCGAGGTGACCTATCTCGACGTGCAGGAAGACGGCTTGCTCGACCTCGATCGCTTCAAGGATGCGCTGCGCCCAGACACCATCCTGGCGTCGGTGATGTTCGTCAACAACGAGATCGGCGTGATCCAGGACATCCCGACCATCGGTGCCATCTGTCGGGAGCGCGGCGTGCTCTTTCACGTCGATGCGGCACAGGCCACCGGCAAGGTCGAGATCGATCTGTCCACCTTGCCGGTCGATTTGATGAGTTTGGCCTCGCACAAAACCTACGGTCCCAAGGGCATTGGCGCGCTGTACGTGCGACGCAAGCCGCGCGTGCGCCTGGAGGCGCAGATGCATGGCGGCGGCCACGAGCGGGGGTTGCGCTCGGGCACCTTGCCGACGCACCAGATCGTTGGCATGGGCGAGGCCTACCGCATCGCCAAGCAAGAGATGGGCACCGAGATCGAGCGCATCCGCATGTTGCAGCAGCGCCTGCTCAAGGGGCTGCAAGACATCGAGCAGGTCTTCATCAACGGCCATCTCGAAAAACGTGTGCCGCACAACGTGAATGCCTCGTTCAACTTCGTCGAGGGCGAATCCCTGATCATGGGGATCAAGGGCATCGCGGTGTCCTCGGGGTCGGCCTGCACCTCGGCCAGCCTGGAGCCCAGCTATGTGCTGCGTGCGCTGGGCCGCAGCGACGAGTTGGCGCATTCGAGCCTGCGCATCACCATCGGCCGTTTCACCACCGAGGAAGAAATCGATTACGCGGTGGCCACCCTCAAAGACCGTGTGGCCAAACTGAGAGAATTGTCCCCGCTGTGGGAGATGTACCAAGAGGGTGTGGATCTGAGCACGATCCAATGGACCGCCCATTGACATCGACACAGCCCAAGCAGTAGTTGGAGAGCGACCATGGCATACAGCGACAAAGTCATCGATCATTACGAGAACCCGCGCAACGTCGGCTCCTTCCCGAAAGGGGAATCCAACGTCGGTACTGGCATGGTGGGGGCCCCGGCCTGCGGAGACGTGATGAAGCTGCAGATCAAGG
Organism: Caldimonas taiwanensis NBRC 104434; assembly: GCF_001592165.1. Lineage (NCBI taxonomy): Bacteria > Pseudomonadati > Pseudomonadota > Betaproteobacteria > Burkholderiales > Sphaerotilaceae > Caldimonas > Caldimonas taiwanensis. The sequence goes on along the minus strand of NZ_BCWK01000009.1, from coordinate 107,571 downwards.
TCAATCCGGCCACCGGCGTGATCGAGGACGCTCGCTTCAAGACCTATGGCTGCGGTTCGGCCATTGCCTCGAGCTCGCTGGTGACCGAATGGGTCAAGGGCAAGACCTTGGACGAGGCCATGAACCTCAAGAACACCCAGATCGCCGAAGAGCTGGCGCTGCCTCCGGTGAAGATCCATTGCTCGATCCTGGCCGAAGACGCCATCAAGGCTGCGGTGAACGATTACAAGGCCAAAGCCAGCGCGGCGGCGGCCCAGCAGGCGCATTGACACCATGGCCGTGACACTGACCGAGGCGGCTGCCCGCCATGTGGCCCGCTACCTGAGCCGTCGCGGCAAGGGGGTGGGTGTTCGCTTGGGCGTGAAGACCACCGGCTGCTCGGGCTTGGCGTACAAGCTGGAGTATGCCGACGAGGTGGCTCCCGAGGACCATGTCTTCGAGGGCCATGGTGTCAAGATTCTGGTGGACCCCAAGAGCTTGCCCTACTTGGACGGCACCCAACTCGACTTCGTGCGAGAGGGGCTGAACGAGGGCTTCAAATTCAACAATCCCAACGAGAAGGACCGCTGCGGCTGCGGGGAGTCCTTTCGCATCTGAGCCGCTCCGGAGTTCGTCGCGCGGGTTGGGCGGGCGGCTGCCCAGCCCGGCGTTCCGTCTTGCGGCCCTTCGATCATGAACCTCCAGGCCAACGACTTCGAGCTTTTCGGTTTGCCCGAGCGCTACGCGCTGGATCGGGCCGACCTGGACGCGCGCTGGAAGTCGCTCCAGGCCCGTGTGCATCCCGACCGGTTCGCCGCCGAGGGCGCGGCGGCCCAGCGTGTGGCCATGCAGTGGGCCGTGCGGATCAATGAGGCCTATCACCGCCTGAAGGATCCGCTGCGTCGTGCGGCCTATCTGTGCGAACGGCGAGGAGCCTCGATCGATGCGCACAGCAATACCGCCATGCCTGCGGACTTCCTGATGCAGCAAATGAGCTGGCGCGAAGCGCTGGAGGAGGCGACCGACCAGGCGGCTTTGCACGCCTTGGCGCAGGACGTGCAGGCTGAACGAGCCCGCCGGCTTGCCGCGGTGCAGGCCTTGCTCGACGATCGAGGCGATGCCCAGGCCGCGGCCGATGAGGTCAGAGCCCTTATGTTCATCGAGCGCTTTGCCGAGGAGGTCGAGCGCCGGCTCGACGGCCTGGGACAATAGACGAGCCATCACTGGCACGGCCCGCCTCGTTCGCGAGGCATTTTTCCGACACCACGCTCTTTTCATGGCACTTCTGCAGATTTCCGAACCCGGCTCGTCGCCCGATCCGCACCAGCGGCGTTTGGCCGTGGGCATCGACCTGGGCACCACGCATTCCCTCGTGGCGGCGGTGCGTCATGGTGTGCCCGAGTGTCTGCCCGATGCCCAAGGGCGGGTGATCCTGCCCTCGGCCGTGCGCTACTTGGACCAAGGGCGGCGCGCCATCGGCCACGAGGCCCTGGCGGCGCAGGCGGAAGACCCGCAAAACACCATCGTCTCGGTCAAGCGCTTCATGGGCCGGCGTCTGGCAGACATTCAAGGGCGTGAGAAGTTGCCCTATCACTTCGTCGATCACCCGGGCATGGTGGCCATCGCCACCCGTGCGGGCGAGAAGTCTCCGGTGGAAGTGTCCGCCGAGATCCTGGCGGTCTTGCGCCAGCGTGCCGAGGACAGCTTCGACGATGAGGTTTTCGGTGCGGTCATCACCGTGCCGGCCTATTTCGACGATGCCCAGCGTCAAGCCACCAAGGATGCGGCTCGTCTGGCCGGTTTGAATGTGCTGCGCCTGATCAACGAGCCCACCGCCGCGGCCATCGCCTACGGGCTGGAGCATGGTTCGGAGGGCTTGTATGCGGTCTACGACCTTGGTGGGGGCACCTTCGACATTTCATTGCTGCGCCTGTCCAAGGGAGTCTTCGAGGTGGTGGCCACCGCAGGGGACACGGCACTGGGGGGCGATGACATCGATCAGGCCTTGGCCGACTGGGCGCTGGCCGAGGCGGGCCTGCAGGCGGGTACGGCGCAAGACAAGCGCGCCGTGCTGGTGGCAGCGCGCCAAGCCAAGGAAGCCCTGTCCTTCGAGGATCGCACGGTGATGCATTGTCAGGTGGGCCAGCGCCCTCTGGAGCTGGTCGTCACGCGCCAACGGCTGGAGGCGCTGGCACGTCCTTGGGTGGACCGTACGCTGACCACGGTGCGCAAGGTGTTACGTGATGCCAAGGCGTCCACCGAAGACGTGCAAGGGGTGGTGATGGTCGGAGGCTCGACGCGCATGCCCCTGGTACGCCAGGCCGTGGGGGCCTGCTTCGGCCGCGAGCCTTTGGTCAACCTCAATCCCGATGAAGTGGTGGCCTTGGGGGCCGCCATCCAGGCCCATGCGCTGGCGGGCAATGCGGGCGCGCAGGAGCTGCTGCTGCTGGACGTGATTCCGTTGTCGCTGGGCGTGGAGACCATGGGCGGGTTGGTCGAGCGCATCATCCCGCGCAACAGCACCATTCCGACGGCCAGAGCCCAGGACTTCACGACCTTCAAAGATGGACAGACGGCCATGGCCATCCATGTGGTGCAAGGCGAGCGCGAGCAGGTCGAACATTGCCGCTCGCTGGCGCGCTTCGAGCTGCGGGGCATTCCCCCGATGGCTGCGGGCGCGGCTCGTGTCCGCGTGAGTTTCACGGTGGATGCCGACGGACTGCTGCAGGTGTCGGCCCGAGAAGAGACCTCGGGGGTGGAGGCGGCTGTCAGCGTCAAACCCAGCTATGGCTTGAGTGACGAACAAATCGCCCGCATGCTGCAAGAAAGCTTTGCCACGGCCGAGGCCGACATGAAAGACCGGGCCTTGCGCGAAGCCCGTGTCGAAGCCGAGCGCCTGTTGCTGGCCACCCAGTCGGCCGTGGACCACGATGGCGATCTGCTGTCGCCGGCCGAGCGGCAGCGCATCGATGCCCTCATGCAGCGACTGCGCGAGGTGGCCGCGGGTGAGGACCACCATGCGATCGAGTCGGCTACTGAGGCGCTGGCCAAGGGCACCGAGGCTTTTGCCGCCGAGCGCATGAACCGCAGCATCCGCGATGCGCTGTCGGGCCGACGTCTCGACGAGATTTGAACTCCCCACGAAACACCCATGCCCGTCATCAAGATCCTGCCGCACAGCGAGTACTGCCCGCAAGGCGCCGAAATCGAGGCCCCTGCTGGCACCTCCATCTGTGAGGCTTTGCTCGATCATGACATCGAGATCGAGCATGCCTGTGAAATGAGTTGTGCCTGCACGACCTGTCATGTCATCGTGCGCGAGGGCTATGAGTCGCTCAACGAGCCCGACGAGAGCGAGGAGGACATGCTCGATCGCGCCTGGGGTTTGGAGCCGCAATCGCGTTTGTCGTGCCAGGCCATCCTGTCGAACCAGAACGTGACCATCGAGATCCCCAAGTACTCGATCAATCACGCCAAGGAAAAACACTGAACCCGGCCGGGGCGAACCGGGATAATCGCGGCATGAGCCGCCAGATTTTCTTTGACACCGAGACCACGGGCCTGAACCCCGAGGCGGGCGACCGCATCATCGAGATTGGCTGCGTGGAGTACGTGAACCGGCGCCCCACCGGGAACAACAAGCACTTCTACATCAACCCCGAACGGCCCAATCACGAGGATGCCGTCAAGATCCACGGCTTGACCGACGAATTCCTGGCCGACAAGCCGGTGTTCGCCGCCATCGTGGACGAATTGATGGCCTACCTCGAAGGCGCGGAGGTGTTGATCCATAACGCCAGCTTCGATTTGGGCTTCATGGACGCCGAGCTGCGCCGGTTGGGCCGGCCGCGTTTCACCGAGCATCGCCTCACGGTGACCGACACGCTGCTGTTGGCGCGCGAGATGTACCCGGGCAAGTCCAATTCGCTGGACGCGTTGTGCCGCAGGCTCAATGTGGACAACTCCAACCGCACGCTGCACGGGGCGTTGCTGGATGCGGGCTTGCTGGCCGAGGTCTATATCCAGATGACGCGGGGCCAGGAGTCGCTGGTCATCGACACCGAGGATGGTGGCGCAGCGCTGGTCGAAGTGGCGCGCATCGACCTGAGCCAATTCAGCTTGCCCGTGCTGGCGGCCAGTGAGGTTGAAGTCGCCGCGCACGAGCAGGTGTTGGAAGAGCTGGACAAATCGTCCAAGGGCAAGACACTCTGGCGAAAACTTGTGGCATAATCTCAGTCTTTAGAGAGAACTGCGCAACAGCGTCTCTCACACCGGAATGCCGGGTGGTTAGCTCAGCGGTAGAGCACTGCCTTCACACGGCAGGGGTCGCAGGTTCGAACCCTGCACCACCCACCATATCTTCAAGGGCCTGGCGCACGCCAGGCCCTTGGTTCTTTCTGGCACCCGTGTGCATCGCCTCTGCATCGACCGCGTGCTTGCCACAATCGCATCGATCGGCAAGCCGGGCCACAATCGGGTCATGCGTTACGTCACCAGCCGACCCGGCACCACCCCGCTGGTGCTCGACTCTCCTCATAGCGGCACTTGGTATCCGGATGATTTCGACCATGCCTGCGATCTGGCCGTGCTGCGTCGGGCCGAGGACACCCATGTGGACAAGCTCTATGACTTCGCTCCTGGCCTGGGGGTGGGCTGGGTCGAGGCCCATTTCCCGCGCAGCTATCTCGATGTCAACCGCAGCTTGAGCGAGTTGGACCTCACGCTGCTGGATGGGCCCTGGCCCGACCCGGTCGAAGAGGGCCCCAAAGTGCGCTTGGGCAAGGGGCTGGTGTGGCGGCTGACCGATGAGGGCGTGCCGCTGTACGACCGCAAGCTCAGCGTGCAGGAGGTGCGCCGTCGCATCGAACGCTGCTGGTACCCCTACCACGAAGCGTTGGCCCAGCAAGTGCAGGCGGCGGTGCAGCGTCATGGTTACTGCATCCACATCAATTGCCACTCCATGCCGTCCGTGGCGGCTTCCCATGCGACCGAGTACCCGGGCATGGAGCATCCGGATTTCGTGATCGGCGACCGCGACGGCACCACGGCGCATCCACGCTTGACGCGTTGGTTGGCCGAGTATCTGCGTGCGCAGGGACACCGTGTCGATATCAACCATCCCTACAAAGGCGTGGAGATCGTGCGTCGCCATGGCTTGCCCTCACAGCAGCGACATTCGCTGCAACTCGAGGTGAATCGGCGGCTGTACATGGACGAGCGCACGCTGCAGCCACACGAGGGCTTTGGGGCGCTCAAGTTGTTGTTGCTGGACATGGTGCGTGAGCTGCTCGCGCTGGACCCGAGGTGCTTGTGAGTCTGGATCGCGTCGATGCCGTGGTGGTGGGCGCGGGGGTGGTCGGTTTGGCTGCGGCTCGCGCTTTGGCCTTGCGTGGCTTGGAAACCTTGGTGCTGGAGGCCGAGACGGCCATCGGCACCGGCACCAGTTCGCGCAACAGTGAAGTCATCCATGCAGGCTTGTATTACCCCGCCGGTTCGTGGAAGGCGCGGTTGTGCGTGATGGGCAAAGCCTGGCTGTACGAGTACTGCGCTGGACGGGCGGTGGATCATCGGCGTTGCGGCAAGCTGGTGGTGGCCACGTCGGTCCAACAGCATGCGGCGTTGCAGGCACTGATGGCGCAGGCAGCCGCCCATGGTGTGCACGATCTGCGCTGGCTTTGCGCCGAGGAGGCCCGCGCTCTCGAGCCGGCCTTGGCCTGCACGGCTGCGGTCTGGTCGCCATCGACCGGTATCGTCGACAGTCACGGCCTGATGCTGGCCCTGCAGGGGGATCTGGAGGCGGCCGGCGGCGTGGTGGCCTTGAACAGCCCGGTGCGCCGGGTGCGTTGTACCGACGCAGGCTTCGACGTGGAGGCCGGGGCTGACGAGCCGATGCGGCTGGGCGCGCGCGTGCTGATCAATGCGGCCGGGCTGTGGGCCCCGGCCTTGGCCGCGCGCATCGAAGGCTTGCCGGCCGAGCAGGTGCCGCGGGCTTATTTCGCCAAAGGCAGCTACTTCGCGCTGTCCGGGCGCTGCCCCTTCTCGCGATTGATCTACCCCGTGCCCGAGGCGGCAGGCCTGGGCGTGCACCTGACCTTGGATTTGGCCGGACAGGCGCGCTTCGGGCCGGACGTGCAGTGGGTGCAGCCCGACGGCCAGGGGCGTTTCGATTATCGAGTGGATCCGGCCCGCGTGGAGTGGTTCGAAGCCGAGATTCGTCGCTACTGGCCCGAGCTGCCGGCTGGCCGCTTGCAGCCGGCCTACAGCGGCATTCGTCCCAAGCTGCAAGCGCCGGGCGAGCCTGGGCGCGATTTTCATTTGCACGGACCCAGGGATCATGGGCGGCCGGGGCTGGTCAATCTGTTCGGGATCGAGTCGCCGGGATTGACGGCGAGTCTCGCGCTCGGCGAGGTGGCCGCCGCCTTGGCCTTGGGGGAGCCGATGCCGCAGCGGCTCAGCGGCCTTTGAGGGCCAGCGCGGCCTCCCGCACCAGGGCCGGACCGCGGTAGATCAGGCCGGTGTAGATCTGCACCAAATCGGCCCCGGCCTGGATCTTGGCCAGCGCATCGGCGCCGCTCATCACGCCGCCGACGCCGATGATGGGATAGCCTGCTCCCAAGGCGGCACGCAAGGTGGCGATCACGCGGTTGCTGGCTTCGAACACGGGGCGGCCGCTGAGTCCGCCAGCTTCCTGGCCGTGGGGCAGGTGGGCGACTGCGTCCCGCGCGATGGTGGTGTTGGTGGCAATCACGCCGTCGATGCCATGGCGTTGCAAGGTCGCGGCGATCACGCCGATTTGGGCCTCGTCCAAGTCGGGGGCGATCTTCACGAACATCGGCACCGATCGGCCGTGGGTCCGAGTCAGTGACTGGCGGCGCTCCTGGAGTGCGCCCAACAGGTCGTCGAGCGCCTGGTCCGATTGCAGGGCGCGCAAGTTCTGGGTGTTGGGGGAGGAGATGTTGACGGTGACATAGTCCGCATGCGGGAAGACGCCTTCCAGGCCGAGGAGGTAGTCGTCCACGGCACGCTCGATCGGGGTGCTGGCATTCTTGCCGATGTTCAGGCCCAAGATGCCGCCTTGGCTGCGAAAGTGGCAACGGCGCACATGGGCGATGAAGGCTTCGAGCCCCTCGTTGTTGAAGCCCATCCGGTTGATCAGCGCTTGGGCTTGCGGCAGGCGGAACATGCGTGGCTTGGGGTTGCCCGGCTGCGGTTTGGGCGTGACCGTGCCCACCTCGATGAAGCCGAAACCCAGGGCGGCCAGGCCGTCGATGCAGCGACCATTTTTGTCCAGCCCGGCGGCCAGCCCCACCCGGTTGGGGAAGCGCAGGCCGGCCACGACGACGGGATCTTCCACGCGCGATTGCCGATACAGGCAGGCCAGGGGCGTGTGTTGCGTGCGCGCCAGGGCGTCCAGGGTCCATTCATGGGCCTGCTCGGGATCCAGGCCGAAGAGGAAAGGTCGGGCCAGGGTGTAGGGCAAAAGGGACATGGGAGACACGGTCCGAGATAATCGCAAGATTGTCTCAAACACAAGGGCTGAGCGGCCCTCCGATCCCATGACGCAAGACGAACTCAAGGCCCTGGTGGGGCGCGCGGCCATCGAGCATGTGGTGCCCGGCAGCATCGTGGGCGTGGGCACGGGCTCGACGGTGAACTGTTTCATCGATGAGCTGGCACGCATCAAAGACCGCATCCAGGGGGCGGTGTCCAGCTCGGTGCGCAGTACCGAACGCTTGGTGGCGCACGGCATCCCGGTCTTCGACGCCAATGAGGTCACGTCCTTGCCGGTGTACATCGACGGAGCCGACGAGATCGACCATCGGGGACACATGATCAAGGGCGGCGGGGCGGCGCTCACGCGCGAGAAGATCGTGGCCGATCTGGCACAGCGCTTCGTGTGTATCGCCGATGCATCCAAGCTGGTGCCCACACTGGGCCGCTTTCCACTGCCGGTGGAGGTGATTCCGATGGCGCGAGCCCAGGTGATGCGCCGGCTGCAGGCGTTGGGGGGGCAGCCGAAGCTGCGCGAAGGGGTGGTCACCGACAACGGCCACTTGATCATCGATGTGGCCGGGCTGCATATCGACGATCCCGTGGCGATGGAAACCGAGATCAATCAATGGCCCGGAGTGGTGACCGTGGGCATTTTCGCGCGCCACCGGGCTCATTTGTGTTTGCTGGGCACGCCCGAAGGCGTGCGTACGCTCAGCTTTTGAGCCGCTGTGCCCGATCGGGGCCGGCAAAGATGGCTAAGCGATGCGGGCCAGTCGGGCGGTCAAAAGCGGAAGCCGGGAGGCGCGTTGCCTGCCGGGGGCAGTGGCGCCGCTGGGCTGGGAGCGGTGGCTGCGGCGGGACCGTCAGGTGCCGGGGCAGGGGCGGCCGCTGGGGTCGGCGGGGCCAAAGGCTGGGCCTCGGCAAAACGATAGTGGGCCGGCAGACGCGACTGCTTGGGGTAGCCGGCGGCATCGAGGTAACTGTTCCACTCGCTGCTGGAATAGCCTTTGATTCTTTGGGCGCCAATGGCCAGCTGAGGGACTTCGCTGCTGCCGGCCTGCTTTCTCAAGGCTTCGGCGTCGGCGGCGGTGCCGATGCTGTACTCGGTGTGCGGGATGCCGCGCTGGCGCAAGAGGGTGCGCCCGGCGTCGCAGGGTTGGCAATCCGCGGAGGTGTAGAGCACGACCGGGTAGCGCGTCATGACTTGACGCAGCTCGAAGGGCAGTGTCGCCTCGGGGCCGGGCGGGGTGGCCCGGCCTGGGGTGCCGACGGCTTGCACCTGGCCTGCCTGTGCGGGCGGGCGGTCGGTGTAGGTGATGCGGCCGTCGGGGCCGACCACTTTGTACGTGGCTTGTGCGGCCGTGCCGGCCAGCAGACCGAACAGCAGGCCGAAGGCCGCCGGTCGAACCGTTCGCTTCATGGGCCCTCCTTGCGTGACATCTAGGCCGATGCTAGCTCAGGCCATGCCCTGATGGCGTAACAAGGCGTCGATGCGGGGCTCGCGCCCCCGGAAGGCGCGAAAGCTCTCGGCCGCCGGCCGGCTTCCCCCCACCTCGAGGATGTGCTGGCGGTAGCGCCGACCGGTATCCACGTCGAGCACACCGGCTTCTTCGAAGGCGCTGTAAGCATCGGCACTGAGCACCTCGGCCCATTTGTAGCTGTAATAGCCCGCCGCATAGCCGCCGGCAAAGATGTGTGAGAAGCTGTGCTGCATGCGGTTGAAGGACGGCGGCGGGAAGACGGCCACTTCGGCGCGCACCTCGTCGATGACCTGCTGGATGCGCTCGTGGCTGCCCGGCTCGGCATGCAAGCGCATGTCGAACAGCGCGTACTCGATTTGGCGCAGCGTTTGCAGACCGCTTTGGAAGTTTTTGGCCGCCAGCATCTTCTCGTACAGCGCGCGTGGCAGCGGCTCGCCGGTGTCCACGTGGGCGGTCATGCGCCGCAGCACCTCCCATTCCCAGCAGAAGTTCTCCATGAACTGGCTGGGCAGTTCCACGGCGTCCCATTCCACGCCGGAGATGCCGGCCACGCCGAGGTCGTCCACCTGGGTGAGCAGGTGATGCAGCCCGTGGCCGAATTCATGGAAGAGGGTCAGGACGCTGTCGTGCGTGAGCAGGGCCGGCTTGCCGCCCACGCCTTCGGCAAAGTTGCACACCAGGTGGGCCACCGGTGTTTGCAGGCGGCCGTCGGGGCGGGCCCAGCGGCCGCGCACATCGTCCATCCAGGCGCCGGAGCGCTTGCCCGGGCGGGCATAGGGGTCGAGGTAGAACTGGCCCACCAGCTGGCCGTTTCGCTCGATGCGGAAGAAGCGTACGCTCGGATGCCACACCGGGGCTGCATCGGGCCGAATGCTCACCTCGAACAGGGTCTCGACGATCTTGAACAGGCCTTCGAGCACTTTGGGTTCGGTGAAGTACTGCTTCACCTCCTGATCGCTGAAGGCATAGCGCTTTTCCTTCAGTTTTTCCGAGGCATAGGCCAAGTCCCAAGCGGCCAGCTCGGTCAGGCCGAGCTCGGCGCGGGCGAACTCGCGCAGCTCGGCCAAGTCGCGCTCGGCATGAGGCCGCGCCCGTCGCGCCAGATCGCGCAGGAAGTCGAGCACTTGCTGCGGAGATTCGGCCATCTTGGGCACCAGCGACAGTTCGGCAAAGTTGCGATAGCCCAGCAGCTGCGCTTCTTCCTGGCGCAGGGCCAGCAATTCGCGCATCACGTCGGAGTTGTCATGCTCGGGCTCGCCCAGTTCGGATGCGCGGGTGACGTAGGCGGTGTACAGCCGCTCCCGCAGGGCCCGGTTTTCGCCGTACTGCATGACCGGGAAGTAGCTCGGGAACTGCAGCGTGAGCTTGTAGCCGTCCCGGCCTTCGGCCTGGGCTGCTTGGCGAGCGGCCTGCCGGGCATCGTCGGGCACGCCGGCCATCTCGGCTTCGCTGGCGTAGTAGGCGTAGCCGTCGGTGGCATCCAGCACATGCTCGGAGAACTTTTGCGCCAGTTCGGCCTGGCGCTCCTGAATCTGGGCGAAACGGGCTTTGGCCGGGCCTTGCAACTCGGCGCCGGACAGCACGAAGTCCCGGATCGCGTTGGACAGCGCCCTCTGACGGGCCGGCCGCAGGTGTTGGGCTGCGGCACTGGCGGCCACGGCCTTGTACTTGGCGTAGAGCCGCTCGTCGGCCCCCAACCGGGTGTGAAACTCGGTGATGCGTGGCAGGTTTTCGTTGTAGGCCGCGCGCAGCGCCGGGCTGTCGGCCACGGCATTGAGGTGGCTCACAGCCCCCCAAGCGCGCCCGAGGCGTTCGGTGGCCACGTCGAGCACGGCCGACAGGGCCTCGTAATCGGCCGGCACGGCATCGCTGACGGCGCGCTCCAGAGCCTCGTTGGCGGCGGCCAGCAGCTCGGTGACGGCCGGGGTGACATGTTCGGGCCGGATCGCGTCGAAGCGGGGCAGGTCGGTGAAGTCGAGCAGTGGATTCATCGCATCTGGGCTGCGCGTTCCGCAGCCTCCAGGGTGTTGACCAGCAACATTGTGATGGTCATGGGCCCAACCCCACCGGGGACGGGGGTGATGGCCGAGGCCACCTTGGACACCCCGTCGAAGTCCACGTCCCCGCACAGCTTGCCGTCGTCAGTGCGGTTCATGCCCACGTCGAGGACGACCGCACCGGGCTTGACCATGTCGGCCGTGAGCACATTGCGCCGGCCCACGGCCACCACGACGATGTCGGCCTGCCGGGTGTGGTGGGCCAGATCTGGCGTGGCGCTGTGACAGATGGTGACCGTGGCGTGCGCCTGCAGCAGCATCAGGGCCATGGGCTTGCCCACGATGTTCGAGCGGCCGATCACCACGGCATGCTTGCCCTTGGGGTCGCAGCCGATGGACTCCAACATCTTCATGCACCCGTAGGGCGTGCAGGGCTTGAACCCGCTTTGGCCGACCATCAGCGCACCGGCGCTGGCCACATGGAAGCCGTCCACATCCTTCAGCGGCGAGATGGTTTCGATGACCTTGTGGGCGTCGATGTGCGGTGGCAGCGGCAGCTGCACCAGGATGCCGTGGATCGTCGGGTCTTGGTTGAGAGCCTGCACACGTGAGAGCAAATCCGCTTCGGACAGGGTGGCCGGGTAGTGCTCCAACACCGAGTGCAGGCCATTGTCTTGGCAGGCTTTGACCTTGTTGCGCACATACACCTGGGAGGCCGGGTTGTCGCCCACCAGGATGACCGCCAGCCCGGGGGTGAGGCCCTGGGCGGTCAGGGCGGCGGCCCGGCGGGCCACGTCGGCGCGGATTTGCCGGGACAGGGCGTTGCCGTCGATGAGTCTTGCGGTCATGAGCGTCCTCGAGTGCGATGCCTGAAACGAAAAAAGGCCGCTGTGGCAGCGGCCTTGGGGTTGGGAGTGAGGTCAGACCTTGGCCTGCGCGCCCAACGCGATCTTGAGCAGGTCGGCCACGGTGTTGGCGTTGAGTTTTTCCATGATGTTGGCGCGGTGGGCTTCCACCGTCTTGATGCTGATGCCCAGGTCGTCGGCGATCTGCTTGTTGAGCCGTCCGGCGACGATGCGATCGAGCACCTGCGCTTCGCGGGTGGTCAGCCGCGAGAGCAGCGCGTCGCGGCTGGCGGCTTCTTGCTGCTGGGCAAACAGCGTGCGGGCCTGCTCGAGCATGCGTTCGACCAGGGCGACGAGTTCCTCTTCTTTGAAGGGCTTCTCGATGAAGTCCATCGCCCCTTTCTTCATCGTGTTGACGGCCATGGGCACGTCGCCGTGACCGGTGATGAACACGATGGGCAGCGGGGAGCGCCGCTCGATGAGGCGGTCTTGCAGTTCCAAGCCGCTCATGCCGTCCATGCGAATGTCGGCGATCAGGCAGGCGACTTCGCGCGGATCGAAGCGCGAGAGGAAGGATTCAGCGGAGTCGAAGCATTTGACGCGGTAATCCTTGCCCTCGAGCAACCACTGCAGCGAGTCGCGCACGGCTTCGTCGTCATCGACGACATACACGGTGCCTTTCTTCGGGATCAGGCTCATGGGTGCAATCAGCTAGGGTTGGAAATCTCTACCGGCAAGGTGAAACTGAACCGGCAGCCGACGACGCTCGATCCATTGTATAAGTTCTCGGCCCGGATTCGACCATGGTGCGACTCGATGATCGAGCGACACAGCGACAGACCGATGCCCAGGCCATCGGATTTGGTCGAGAAAAATGCCTCGTACATCCGACCGAGCACCTCCTCCTTCAGACCGGGGCCCGAATCGGTGACGCTGAACTCGATGACCCCGCCCTCGTCGGGGGTGTGGCGTGGCACGACCCGCAGCTCGATGTTGCGCCGAGACGGCGGCAGCTTGGCCCCGTCGATGGCCTCGGCGGCGTTTTTCAGCAGGTTGAGCAGCACCTGCTCGATCAGGATGGGATCGACCATCAAGGGCGGCAGGCGTTGGGCCACATACGTGTGGATGCTCACATTGCGCCGGCGCAGCTCGATCATGGCCAGCTCCACCGCGTCATCCACGATGTCCCGGGCCTGAGAAGGCTGGCGCTGGGGTTCGCTTTTCTTCACGAAAGCGCGGATGCGGTGGATGATCTGGCCGGCCCGTTGGGCCTGCTTGGCGGTTTTTTCCAGCGCTGCCAGCAAATCGGCTTCGTTGATGTTGCCGGCCTTGACTCTGGAGATGATGCCGTTGCAGTAGTTCGAGATGGCCGTCAGCGGCTGGTTGAGCTCATGGGCAACCGACGAGGCCATCTCGCCCATCGTGATGAGGCGGCTGGTGATCTGCGCCTGATCGGCTTGGCGGGCGGCTTGTTCCTCGGCACGCACGCGGGCCGTCACATCGGTGGCGATGAGCATCTGGGCCAGGCGGCCGTCGGTCCACTGCAAGTAGCGCGATCGCACGTCGAACCAGCGTCCGAGCGACTCGACGTAGACCTCGCGGGGGTCCGACCCGGTTTCGGTCAGCTCTTGCGTCGGCAGGCCGCCGAACTGGTCCACCGATTCGTCGTCGGCGTCGGTCAACGTCGGCCCGGACTCGGCCTCCTGAGCGCCAGCCAACATGGCATGACCCTTTCCGTCGGTGCCGAACCACAGGCGGTAGGAGCGGTTGGCGAACAGCAGCTCGCCTTGCTGCACCGAAACCACCGACACCGCGGCATCCAGGCCCTCGAGCACCGTGGTGAAGCGCTCGTGCGATGCGGCGAGCTGGTCGCGAATGCGCTTGGCTTCGGTGATGTTGGTCATCGAAGTCATCCAGCCCGTTTGGTTGCCTTTGGCGTCGATCAACGGCGAGACGTACATCCGCGCATCGAACTGTGTGCCGTCCTTGCGCATCACACGCACCTCGATGCCTCCGGGCGGACTGCGCCCCTGCAGCTCTTGCTCGAACAGCCGACGGTTCTCTTCCATGCGGTCCGGCGGCCAGTGGGGGAAGGGCGGCGTGCGCCCCACCAGTTCAGACTCGGAAAACCCCGTCATCGAGCAGTACGCGGCATTCACATAGGTGATGCGTCCTTCCATGTCCATGGCGCGCATGCCCGTGAGCATGGAGTTTTCCATCGCACGGCGGAAGTTGGTTTCGGCCACGAGCGCCTGCTGTACCTGCAAGCGCCGGCGCATGTGCCGCCAAGTACCCAGCAGCATCCACACGGTCAGCACGCTCAGCGCCGTCACCATCCAGAACAGGGTGTTGCTGATCAGCCCGACCGAGGTGCGATAGCCCACGCCGCGCAGGATCAGCCCGTTGCCTACCGGGGCCACCGGAATGTCGTGATGCAGTGTGCGGCGCCGCAGGTCGTGCCCGGGCTCGCGCGAGACGGTGCTGGCCAGCACACGGCCGTTGGCGTCGAGCAGCATCATGCCGTGCCGATTGGTCACCTCCGGCGGCACGAAGTAGCGCAGCAGCGCCTCGACCGAATATTCGGCGACCAGCGTGCCGGCGAAGGTGGCCCGATCCAGCAGCGGCACTTGGACTTGCACGACTTGCACGCCGGACTCGGTGGCATAGGGTCGGGAGTACACCGGCAGCCGCAGTTCGCGGGCGGTTTCGAAGGCCCATTCGGGCTCATTGCGAACCTCGCCCTGGCCGCCGGAGGCCTCCGAGGCCGGGGCTTCGGCATAGCGGCTGCCCATGAAACTGTGGCTGGGCGAGACATGGCTGGCGCGTCGGGTGCGGTCGGCCAGCAGCCAGCTCAAACTGACCAGTTCGGGCCGCTCGCGCGCCAAGCTCGTGGCTTGGCCGATGAATTCGTCGGCGTCGATCGTGCCGGTGACGATTTCTCGCGCCAGCCGCACGAGCTGCTCTTGGTTCTCGATGAGGCGCAGCCGGATCTGCTGTTGGGCCACCTCGGTGTCGCGTTTGACCGACTCTTGCTCGCGTTCGATCTCCTCGACGCGCAGATACCAAAAGGCGGTGATGATGGCTGCCAGGAACAGCAGCACGGACACCAGGGGGCCGAGTGTGGCGAAGCGGTCCTGTCGTGCCGGTGACTGCCGACGCCACCACGCGCGCAACAGCCGACGCTTGGACGGGGGCGATCCCGTCTCATGGGTGCTCAGGCGGAACTCGGAATGAGGCATGGACATGCGCGGAATTATCGAGTGCTCGCCGGTTCGAGCGGGTGCCAGCGCTGGACGGGGGCGGCAGCGTCGCCGGCATGACCAGCGCTGCTGGCCCCTGGCGCGTACCGACAGAGGCCGAGCTGCGGCGGCTGCCCCGCGCGCCTCGTGCGGGGTGGCCCCTCTTGTGAAGCCGATAGGCCTGCGCCACAGTGGGTCATGACGCGCCGCGAGGGGCCCGCGTCAAGGATGAAAACAGAACGGTCGTTCGACAATTTTTCATAAAGTGATATTTGCTCGCACTATTTGAAAAAATGCCGATCTGTGCCACACTCGCTCCCGAACCCGGTGGCGGTCGAGGCTGCGCTGCGCGCGTTCCCTGCGTGGCGCATGGCCTGACGAATGAGGTCGACCGGGACGCCGTCAACCCCTGAGCTGGAGACAAGCATGTCCGCGATGCCCCAACCCCCCGCCGCTGCGGCGGCCAACGATGCCGACGCCCAGGAAACCCGTGAATGGCTGGACGCACTGACGGCCGTCATCGAGCGTGAAGGTCCTGAGCGTGCGCATTACCTGCTTGAGCAGCTGCTGGAGGAGGCCCGTCAACACAGTGTGGACATGCCGTTTTCGGCCACCACGGGCTATGTGAACACCATCGAGCCCTCTGAAGAGGCGCACAACCCGGGCAACTTGGAGCTGGAAGGTCGTCTGCGCGCCTACATGCGCTGGAACGCCATGGCCATGGTGGTCAAGGCCAATCGGCTCAACCCGCCCGACGGGGGGGATTTGGGCGGTCACATCAGCTCGTTCCAATCGCTGGCCCACATGTTTGCCGTGGGCTTCAATCATTTCTGGCATGCCGATGACACCGACGAGGGCGGCACCCATGGCGGAGATTTGCTCTACATCCAGGGGCACAGCGCCCCGGGCATCTACGCGCGGGCCTTCATGGAAGGGCGGCTGACCGAGGAGCAGTTGCTCCATTTCCGTCAGGAGGTCGATGGCAAGGGCATCTCCAGCTATCCCCACCCCAAGCTGATGCCGGAGTTCTGGCAGTTTCCGACGGTGTCCATGGGTTTGGGGCCGCTGATGGCGATTTATCAAGCCCGGTTCTTGAAGTATTTGCACGCGCGCGGCATTGCCGACACCTCGCAGCGCAAGGTCTGGGTGTTCTGCGGCGACGGCGAGATGGACGAACCCGAGAGCCTGGGGGCCATCGGCCTGGCCGCGCGCGAGAAGCTCGACAACCTGATCTTCGTCGTCAATTGCAATCTGCAGCGTCTGGACGGCCCGGTGCGCGGCAACGGCAAGATCATCCAGGAGCTCGAGGGGGAGTTCCGGGGGGCGGGCTGGAACGTGATCAAGCTGTTGTGGGGGCGTGAATGGGACGCCTTGCTGGCGCGCGACAAAGACGGCGCCTTGCGCAAGATCATGATGGACACGCTCGATGGCGACTACCAGGCCTTCAAGGCCAATGACGGCGCCTATGTGCGTAAGCATTTCTTCGGCCGCGACCCGCGCACGCTGGAGTTGGTGGCCAAGATGAGCGATGAGGACATCTGGGCGCTGCGCCGCGGCGGGCATGATGCGCAGAAGGTGTATGCCGCCTTCCACCGCGCCTATCACCACCAGGGGCAACCGACGGTCATTCTCGTCAAGACCGTCAAGGGCTACGGCATGGGCAAGGCCGGGGAGGGTAAGAACACCGCCCACCAGACCAAAAAGCTCTCTGACGAGGACATCCGCTACTTCCGCGATCGCTTCAACATCCCGATCCCTGACAGCGAGCTGCCGAAGATTCCTTTTTACAAGCCGGCCGACGACACGCCGGAGATGAAGTACCTGCATGCACGCCGCAAGGCCCTGGGCGGCTACTTGCCCAAACGCCGGCCGCGCAGCTCCGAGAGCTTCACCGTGCCCTCGCTGGAGACCTTCAAGGCCATCCTCGAGCCCACGGCCGAAGGGCGGGAGATCAGCACCACGCAGGCCTATGTGCGCTTCCTGACGCAGTTGCTGCGCGATCAGGCCCTGGGGCCGCGCGTGGTGCCCATCCTGGTGGACGAGGCGCGCACCTTCGGCATGGAGGGCCTGTTCCGTCAAATCGGCATTTACAACCCCGAGGGCCAGAAGTACACCCCGGTCGACAAGGACCAGGTGATGTACTACAAGGAAGACCGCGCCGGTCAGATCTTGCAGGAGGGCATCAACGAAGCCGGGGGCATGGCCAGCTGGATCGCTGCGGCCACGTCGTATTCGACGAACAACCGCATCATGATCCCTTTCTACATCTTCTACTCGATGTTCGGCTTCCAGCGCGTCGGGGACCTGGCCTGGGCGGCCGGTGACATGCAGGCCCGCGGATTTCTGCTGGGCGGCACCTCGGGGCGCACCACGCTCAACGGCGAGGGCTTGCAGCATGAAGACGGCCACAGCCACATCCTGGCCAGCACCATTCCCAACTGCGTGAGCTATGACCCCACCTTCGCTCACGAGGTGGCCGTGATCATGCAGCACGGCCTCAAGCGCATGGTCGAGAAGCAGGAAAACGTCTTCTACTACATCACCCTGCTCAACGAGAACTATGCTCACCCCGGGCTCAAGCCCGGCACCGAAGAGCAGATCATCAAGGGCATGTACCTGTTGCAAGAAGGGGCGAAGATGCCCCCGCAGGTCAACCTCTTGGGCAGCGGCTCGATCCTGCGTGAATCCATCTTTGCCAAGGAATTGCTCGAGCGCGACTGGGGCGTGTCGGCCAATGTGTGGAGCTGCCCGAGCTTCAATGAATTGGCCCGCGAGGGCCAGGACTGCGAGCGCTGGAACATGCTGCATCCGGAGCAGACCCCGCGCGTGCCTTTCGTGGCGCAGCAGCTCGAACCCTATGCCGGCCCGGTCGTGGCGTCCACCGACTACATGAAGAATTACGCCGACCAGATCCGTGCCTTCTTGCCCAAAGGGCGGATCTACAAGGTCTTGGGTACCGATGGCTTTGGCCGCAGCGATTTTCGCAGCAAGCTGCGCGAGCACTTCGAGGTCAATCGCCATTACATCGTCGTGGCAGCACTCAAGGCGCTGTCTGAAGAAGGCACCGTGCCTTCGTCTCGTGTGGCCGAGGCGATCCGCAAGTACGGGATCAATCCCGACAAGATCAACCCGCTGTACGCCTGAGCCACACCAACGGGGACGACAACATGGCATTGATCGAAGTCAAAGTGCCCGACATCGGGGATTTCAAGGATGTCGAAGTCATCGAGCTGCTGGTCAAGCCCGGTGACACCATCGCGGTGGACCAAAGCTTGGTGACCGTGGAGAGCGACAAAGCCTCGATGGAGATTCCTTCCACGCATGCCGGCGTGGTGCGCGAACTCAAAGTGGGCTTGGGCAGCAAGGTGAGCGAAGGCAGTGTGCTGCTCCTTTTGGAGTCCGACGCGGCGGCCGCAACGCCGGCGCCGGTGTCCCAGGCAGCGACCCCGACGCCGGCTGCGGTGCCGGCTCCCAGCCCGCAGACGCCGCCGTCTGGCGCGGCGGCCAGCGTGGTGGAGGTGGTGGTCCCGGACATCGGGGACTTCAGTGAGGTGGCGGTGATCGAGGTGCTGGTCAAGCCGGGCGATACCATCGTGCCCGAGCAAAGCCTGATCACCGTCGAGTCCGACAAAGCCTCGATGGAGATTCCCTCCTCGCATGGCGGGGTGGTCAAGGCCTTGAAAGTGGCCTTGGGCAACAAGGTGTCCAAAGGGACGCCGATCGCGCTGGTCGAAACCTCGGGCGGCACAGCGGCGCCGGCCGTCGCCGCGACGCCGCCGCTGCCGTCGCCTGCAGCGCCCCCGGCACCGACGCCCACGCCGACGCCTGCAGCGACGCCCACGCCGATGCCTGCACCGGCACCGGCACCGGCTCCGGCTCCGGCGGGCGGATCGGCGGCCCCTGGCGCCGCGGGCCGGCTGCCGCATGCGTCTCCCAGCGTGCGTCGGCTGGCGCGCGAGTTGGGGGTGCCTTTGGGCGAGGTGCCCGGCTCCGGCCCCAAGGGGCGCATCACCCACGAGGATGTGCATGCCTTCGTCAAAAAGGTGATGGCCGGCGACGTTCAGACGCAGGCCCAAAAAGCCAAGGCACCGGTGGCTGCGGCCGGGACCGCGGGTGGGTTGCCGGGCTTGCTGCCGTGGCCGCAGGTCGATTTCGGCAAGTTCGGCCCCATCGAGCGCAAAGACCTCTCGCGCATCAAGAAGATCAGCGGCGCCAATTTGCACCGCAACTGGGTGATGATCCCGCACGTCACCAACCATGACGATGCCGACATCACCGAGCTGGAAGCCTTCCGGGTGCAGCTCAACAAGGAGCACGAGAAAAGCGGCATCAAAGTCACGATGCTGGCCTTCCTGATCAAGGCTGCCGTGGCTGCCTTGAAAAAATTCCCCGAGTTCAACGCCAGCCTGGATGGCGAGCAACTCGTGCTCAAGCAGTACTACCACATCGGCTTTGCGGCCGATACGCCCAACGGCTTGGTGGTGCCGGTGATCAAGGACGCCGACAAGAAGGGCCTGTTGCAGATCGCCAAGGAGACTGCGGAGCTGGCTGCCAAGGCGCGTGAGGGCAAGCTCAGCCCGGCCGAGATGAGCGGGGGCTGCTTTTCGATTTCTTCGCTAGGCGGCATCGGCGGGCGCTATTTCACGCCCATCATCAACGCGCCGGAGGTGGCGATCCTCGGGGTGTGCAAGAGCAGCATGGAGCCGCGCTGGGACGGCAAACAGTTCGTGCCGCGCCTGATCCTGCCGCTGTCGCTGAGCTGGGACCACCGCGTCATCGATGGAGCGGCTGCAGCCCGCTTCAATGCCTATTTGGCCTCGGTGCTGGCGGACTTCCGCCGCGTGTTGTTGTAAGAGGAGCGCGGCATGTCTGTCATCGAGATCAAGGTTCCCGACATCGGCGACTTCAAAGATGTCGGCGTCATCGAGGTGTTGGTTCAGCCGGGGGATACGGTCAAGGCCGAGCAAAGCCTCATCACCGTGGAGTCCGACAAGGCGTCGATGGAGATCCCCTGTCCGCACGCCGGCGTGGTCAAGGAGCTGCGGGTCAACGTGGGCGACACGGTCAATGAAGGTTCGGTGATTCTGCTGTTGGAGACCGATGAAGCCGCTGCGGCGACGCCAGTGTCTGCCCCTGCTGCGCCAGCGGCGGCCTCAGCGCCAGCGCCCATTGCAGCGCCTGCATCGCCCCCCGTGGCCTCGACCCATGCCGGCGGCGCGGACTTGGAATGCGATGTGCTCGTGCTGGGGGCCGGCCCAGGGGGCTATTCGGCCGCCTTCCGTGCCGCCGACCTTGGCATGAAGGTGGTGTTGGTCGAACGCTATGCCACGCTGGGCGGGGTCTGCTTGAACGTGGGTTGCATTCCGTCCAAAGCGCTGCTGCATGTGGCGGCAGTGATGGACGAGGTCAAGCACTTCGCCGATCTGGGGGTGAGCTATGGCGAACCCACGGTGGACCGCGCCAAGCTGCTGGCGCACAAGAACAAGGTGGTGGGCAAGCTCACCGGCGGCTTGGCGGCGATGGCCAATATGCGCAAGGTCACCCTGGTGCGCGGCTACGGCAGCTTCGTCGATCCGCACCACGTGCGGGTCGAGGAAACCACGGGAGACGGTCAGGACAAGACCGGCCACACGCAAATCATCCGCTTCAAGCAGGCCATCATCGCCGCCGGCTCGCAAGCGGTGCGGCTGCCCTTCCTGCCGGAAGACCCGCGCATCGTCGACTCCACCGGTGCGTTGCAGCTACGACACGCGCCCAAGCGCATGCTCATCATTGGTGGGGGCATCATCGGCCTGGAGATGGGCACGGTCTATTCCACGCTGGGCGCACGGCTGGACGTGGTCGAGATGCTCGATGGCCTGATGCCAGGCGCCGACCGTGATTTGGTGCGCGTGTGGCAGAAGATGAACGCACACCGCTTCGACCAGATCCTGCTCAAGACGAAGACGGTCGCAGCCGAAGCGACGGCCGATGGCATTCTGGTGCGTTTCGAAGGGGAGGCCGCGCCCAAGGAGCCGCAGTTGTACGACCTGGTGCTGCAAGCCGTGGGCCGCAGTCCCAATGGCAAGAAGATCGGGGCCGAGAACGCCGGCGTGGTGGTCACCGACCGTGGCTTCATCCCGGTGGATGCGCAAATGCGCACCAACGTGCCGCACATCTTTGCCATCGGCGACATCGTCGGCCAGCCGATGCTGGCGCACAAGGCCGTGCACGAGGCCCATGTAGCGGCCGAGGCGGCTGCGGGGCTGAAAGTGGCCTTCGATGCCCGGGTCATTCCCAGCGTGGCCTACACCGACCCCGAGGTGGCCTGGGTGGGTCTCACCGAAGACCAGGCCCGGGCCGAGGGGCGCAAGGTGAAGAAGGGGCTGTTCCCGTGGACCGCCTCGGGCCGGGCGATCGCCAACGGCCGCGACGAAGGCTTCACCAAGCTTCTGTTCGACGAGGAGACCCATCGCATCGTCGGCGGCGGCATCGTCGGCACGCATGCGGGGGACATGATCGGCGAGATCGCCCTGGCCATCGAAATGGGGGCCGATGAGGTGGACATCGGCAAGACCATCCACCCGCACCCGACCCTGGGCGAGAGCATCGGCATGGCCGCCGAAGTGGCGCACGGCAGTTGTACCGACGTGCCGCCAGCGCGGCGCTGAACCCCAGGGCCGACTGCGCCGGGATCGTTCAGAACTTGAGCTTGATGCCGACCGTCAACCCCGGTTCGGGGTGACGGTCGCCGTTGTCCACGAAGCGGGCCGTCACCCACCAAAAGTCTGAGGCTGGCGCCTGCAGATTCAGGCCGCTGGCCGAGCGCCCGGGGCCGAGCGGGGCCAGCATCGTGGCGCGAGCGGGCGTTGCCGATGCTGTCAGAACGTGTGCGTCGACCCTCTGCCAATCCAGGGTGGGTGCAGGCGTGGGAGCCTGGCGGGCGGGGGCGTCCTTGGCGGGCGATTTGACCGCTGCCACCGTCTGGCGTGATGGCCGAGGCGCGGGCCGGTGGGCCATCGGCGCGGCGGCGACGACGGGCTGCGCCACGGTCGGCGCGGCAGGGGCTGCGCCGGGCTCACGGGCCTGGGCCCCGGAGAACCCGGCGACGCCAAGCCATGCCAGCGCAAGCCTGGCGCAGAGGCTGCTCGAGCGGGGTGTCGGCACGGCTGGTGGCATGAGACCCATTGAAGCACTTTCGAGCCGCCTGTGGACGCTCCAACCCCCCGGCTGGCGTGAAGCAATGCCGCAAACCGGGGGCTTTGGCAAGGGCCGGGAGGCAACGCTCGCGGGAAGCGAGCGTTGCGGCGAAGGGAGCGGGTTCGTTCAGTGCACGGCAGGCTGGGGCGGCGGCACCAGGCTGCCTGCCGAGGCCACGGCCCGCACCTGGACGCTGGGCTCCATGGGTGCAGACTCGGCCTTGCCGGCCGTGCCGACCGGCAGCAACGGCACGATCAACAGCGCGACGATATTGATGATCTTGATCAAGGGGTTCACGGCCGGGCCGGCCGTGTCCTTGTAGGGGTCGCCCACGGTGTCGCCAGTGACGGCCGCTTTGTGCGCTTCGCTGCCCTTGCCGCCGTAGTGGCCCTCTTCGATGTATTTCTTGGCATTGTCCCAGGCCCCGCCGCCGGTGCACATCGAGATCGCGACGAACAGGCCGGTGACGATGGTTCCCATCAACAAGCCACCCAGGGCCTCGGGCCCGAGCAGCAGACCCACCAGGATGGGCACGACCACCGGCAGCAGCGAGGGGAGGATCATCTCCTTGATGGCCGCGCTGGTCAGCATGTCCACGGCGGTGCCGTACTCGGGCTTGCCGGTGCCTTCCATGATGCCGGGGATGGTCTTGAACTGCCGGCGCACTTCTTCCACCACGCTGCCGGCGGCCCGCCCCACGGCTTCCATGGCCATGGCGCCGAAGAGGTAGGGAATCAGCCCGCCGATGAACAGACCGACGATCACCATGTGGTTCGACAGATCGAAGCTCACGTGGTGGCCGGCGGCCTCCAGGCCGTGCGTGTAGTCGGCAAACAGCACCAAGGCGGCCAGGCCGGCCGAGCCGATCGCATAGCCCTTGGTGACGGCTTTGGTGGTGTTGCCCACGGCGTCCAACGGGTCGGTGATGTCACGCACCGACTGGGGCAGCTCGGACATCTCGGCGATGCCGCCGGCATTGTCGGTGATCGGGCCATAGGCATCCAGCGCCACGATGATGCCCGCCAGACTGAGCATCGAGGTGGCCGCGATCGCAATGCCATACAGACCGGCAAGCAGGTAGCTCGCGATGATGGCCGCGCACACGAAGATCACCGGCCAGGCCGTGGACTTCATGCTCACGCCCAGGCCGGCGATGATGTTGGTGCCATGCCCGGTGGTGGAGGCCTTGGCCACGTGCTTGACCGGCGAGTAGTCCGTGCCGGTGTAGTACTCGGTGATCCATACCATCAATGCCGTGAGCACCAAGCCCACCGCGGCGGCGCCGAACAGGCGCCATTGGGTGCCGCTGGCATAGATCGCATCGTCGGGCATCACCCACTTCACGATGAAGAAGAAGCCGATGAGTGCGATCACACCGGACACGATCAGGCCCTTGTAGAGGGCTGGCATCACGTTCTTCATGCCAGGCGAGGCTTTGACCGCGCCGCAGCCGATGATGGAGGCAATGATCGAGAACCCGCCCAGCGCCAGCGGCAGCACGGCCGCTTGCATCGGGAAGGCCGTGACCATCAAGGCGCCCAGCACCATGGTGGCGATCAGCGTCACGGCATAGGTTTCGAACAGGTCGGCGGCCATGCCGGCGCAGTCGCCCACGTTGTCGCCCACGTTGTCGGCGATCACCGCGGGGTTGCGCGGGTCATCCTCGGGGATGCCGGCTTCCACCTTACCCACCAGGTCGGCGCCCACGTCGGCTCCTTTGGTGAAGATGCCCCCGCCCAAGCGGGCGAAGATCGAAATGAGTGAGGAGCCGAAGGCCAGGCCCACCAGCGGCTTGAGCACCGAGGACAATGGCGTCACCGGGTTGACCTGCCCGTTGATGATCAGCAGCCAAAACAGCACGCCCACACCCAGCAGGCCCAGGCCCACCACCAGCAAGCCCGTGATCGCCCCACCGCGGAAGGCCACGGCCAACGCCGTGTCGATGCCTCGGGTGGCCGCCTGGGCGGTGCGCACGTTGGCTCGCACGGACACATTCATGCCGATGAATCCGCAGGCGCCGGACAGTACCGCCCCGATCACGAAGGCCACGGCCGTGGCGCCGTCGATGAAAATGCCGATCAACACGGCCAGCACCACACCAACGAGGGCGATGGTTTTGTACTGGCGTGCCAGATAGGCGGCCGCGCCGGTCTGGATGGCCGCGGCGATCTCCTGCATGCGGGCGTTGCCCGCGTCTTGCTTCAAGATCCAACTGCGTGACACGAAGCCGTAGACGACGGCGGCCACGCCACAGGCAAGCGCAAAATACAGCGCCAAATGGGTGGACATGAAAGGGCTCCTTCCTCTGATGATCCGATGGTGATCGAAAGCCCGTGGTCTTGCTTGCCACGTTGGCCGACCCATGCTACGCAAAGCTTTGCGGCGCCGCAATGACGGCTCGCCCCGTGTTTACCAGTGGAGGCGGCGCTGATCGCACCACGCTGGGGTGTCAGCCTGTCGCAAGAGCCCTCGGTAGAATCCGGGTTTTCCCTTGCGAGAACGATCACACCGCCATGAGCCTGCATAACGTGACCCCCGGCGCCAAGGCGCCCGAAGAGTTCAACGTGATCATCGAGATCCCGATGAATGCCGACCCGATCAAATACGAGGTCGACAAAGAAACTGGCGCCATCTTCGTCGATCGGTTCATGACCACGGCCATGCACTATCCGTGCAACTACGGCTATGTGCCGCAAACCTTGTCCGACGATGGCGACCCGGTGGACGTGTTGGTGATCACGCCGTTCCCCTTGACGCCGGGCGTGGTGGTGACCTGCCGTCCCATCGGTGTGCTCAAAATGGAAGACGAGGCCGGCGGTGATGCCAAGCTGTTGGCCGTGCCGACCACCAAGATCCTGCCCATCTACGACCACTGGAAGAAGCCCGAGGACATCAACCCGATGCGCCTGAAGGCCATCCAGCACTTCTTCGAGCACTACAAAGACCTCGAAGAAGGCAAATGGGTCAAGGTGCAGGGCTGGGAAGGCCCCGAGGCGGCCAAGGCCGAGGTGGCCAACGGCATCGCCAATTACGCCAAAGCACAGCGGCAGTGAGCCGCGCCTGGGCGCAGCCCCGAGGCAGCGATGGAAGGCCGGCCCTGTGCCGGCCTTTGTGCATTCAGAGGACACGGCGGTGGGAACCGAGGGGCCGTTGTGCTGGTCTCAGCTCCTCGTATCCAACTCGTTGGTGGAGCGTGTCATGCGCGTTGTGGTCTGGGTGGCGTGGGCCGTGATCGCAGGGATGTGGACCCTGGGAGCCTGGGTGATGGCGGAACTGGCGCAGTGGTCCGTGCAAGTGATGAGCTCGGCCGAGGCCGGACGTGCGGCCCAGGCCGTCATGCAGGCACCGCTGCCCCCGTGGTTGGGTGTGTGGATCGACCCGGCCTGGCTGGAGTTGCTGCGCTCGCAGCTGCAATGGCTGATCGAGGCGGGGCAGGCCGTCCTACCGGCTGTGGGAGCTGTGGCCAGCTGGATCGTGCCGCTGGTGTGGGTGGGCTGGGGGCTGGGCATGCTGACGCTGCTGGCTCTCGCTGTCGGTGCCCACTGGTTGATCGGGCGTCTGGGCCGCAGCAATCTGTCTGGCTCTACGCCCAGCTGAAGCGCGAAAGACAAAGGCCCTGCACTTGCGTGCAGGGCCTCATCATTCATCTTGGCTCCCCGACCTGGGCTCGAACCAGGGACCTGCGGATTAACAGTCCGTCGCTCTACCGACTGAGCTATCGGGGAACAGAAGACTTAAATTATAGCCACAAAATTTCCTGGATCACAAGTCCGCTTGCAACGACAAGCGCATGCTGCGCGGGGCCAGCGGGTAGAGGAAGGCGTGGCCATATTGGAAGGGGGATTCGCGCCAGGCGCGGCGGTCGGTGAGGTTGTCGATGCCGGCGCGCCAGGTGAGTGTGGTGCCGGCCATGCGGTGCTGATGCACCAAGCCCAGATCCCAGCGTGTCCAGGAGGGGATGCGCACACTGTTGTCGGCCAGCACCATGCGGTCGCCTTCGTGCACCAACGATGCAGCCAGGCGCAGCCCGGGCAGCGCCGACACCCGGTATTCGATGCCCGCCTTCACGGTATGGGCCGGGACATTGACGGGGCGTTTGCCATTGAGGCTGGGATCGGCGGCGCCTTCGCGGCGGGCGTGCAGCCACATGGCGCTGCCATGGATGCGCCAGGGGCCCAGGTCCCAGGTGGTATGGCCTTCCAGGCCGCGGTGACGGGCCTGGCCGTCGAATTGGCGGGTGCAGGTATCGCCGGTGCTGTCGTCGAAGCAATCCGAGCCGATGTCCGATACCGCCGGCCGCTGGATGTCGAACCAGGCCAAGCCCCATTGGAGCGCATCGCTGCGCCCTTTCAGACCGAGCTCCACTTGGCGGCTCTTCAAGCCCGGCAGGGCTTGCCCGGCATTGGTGTACCGGGCCCGATTGGGCACCACTTCGGATTCGACGCCGCGCCCCCAGCTGGCGTAGACCATGTGGCGCGGCCTGAACTCGTGGCTGAGTGCCAGCCAGGGCGTGGTGAAAGATTGCCGGTACGCGGTGGCTTCGGGGTCACCGCTGGTGCGCTCGGTGGCTCGGTGCAATCGCGTATGGCGCACGCCCACCCAAGCCGTCCAGCGTGGGGCCAGCTCGACGGCATCGCGCACATAGAACTCGGTAGAGCGCTCGCTGCGGTTCGTGTTGGGGTCGGTCTGCCGGTCCGACGGCGGCACCTGGGTCTGCCCATCGACCGTGCCCGTGCCCGCCCAGCGATAGATCTGATCTTGCAGGCGCGCCGTGTAGCGGCTGAACAGCACACCGGTGGTGAGGCTGTGCTGCATCCCGCCCAGCAGGATCTTGCCGTCGGCATGGAGGTCCAGCGCGTGCGTGCGGCGGTGTTCATCGTCACTGACGTACTCGTACAGATCGAAGCTGCCATCGCTGCAATAGCGGTCGTAGTTGCCTTCGGCATCGCAGCCGTAGGGAAATGCCAGTCGATCGTCGGTCAGTAGTCGCTGGGTGCCCAGGTGGGCGGTGAGGCGCCAATCGGGGTCGAGTTGGTGGCGCACCCTCAGCGAGGCCGTCAAGGCATCCATCACGACAGGCAGCGACCAGGTTTGGTTGTTCAGGTTGATCCGCGGGTCGCCCGCAGCCGGCAGCGTGCTGCCCAGCAGGCTGAAGGCAGGCTGGCTCGGTTGGCTGCGGCGGCTGGTTTCGACCTCGGCTTCCACCACGGTGGCGGGGCTGAGGCGCCAGTCGCCTGCGGCGGCCAACAGCCGGCGATGCCCGGTGTCGCTGCGCAACGGAGAGTCGAGGTGCTCGTAGGCTGCATTGATGCGCAGCCCGAAGCGCTCGTCCGTGCCGAAGCGCTCGCCGAGGTCAGCGGCCAGCCCCACCGTTTGGCGGCTGCGCCAGCCCAGCTCGACGCTGCGCACCTGACCTTCCGGACGCTTGACGACGAGGTTGACCAGGCCCCCTGGGGCGCTGGTGCCGGCTTGGATGCCGCTGGTGCCTTTGAGCACCTCGACCGCCGCCTTGTTGTCCAGCGGGATGGACGTCTCGGCATTGATCGGCAGGCCATCGCGCCGGTAATTGAATCGGTTGTCCAGCACGAAGCCGCGCACCGACAGAAAGTCCCAGTAGCCTTGCGCGTTGTAGCTGTCGCTGATGCTGGCCTCCAGGCTCACGGTGTCGGCGATACGGGTGGCGCCGCGGTCTTTGAGCTCGCCCTCTGGAATCACCGTGGCCGCCAGCGGCGTGCGCGCCAGCGGCATCGTGCCGAAGCCTGCGACCTCGGCGCGGGCAGTCGGCGCCTGACCCGTGACGGTGACCGCCGGCAAGGCCTCGGAAGTGGCCTGGGCGCGGGCACCGCAGACCACGACGGCAAGGCAGGCCAAGGCCAGCGGGCGGCGGGCCGGGCGGAAGAAGAGAGAGGGGCGGCGTACAGCAGCGGCCATCGGGGAGCTTTCGTGTCTAGAGGCAGGCCGGCGGCTGAAGGAGGGGGCTGCACACCACGGGCAGCCTCGCCGTTCGGACGCTTCCCTGCGCGAGGATGATCTCAATCAGGTTCAAAGGGACTGTCTCAGCCGGGCCTGGGCAGACCCGACACCCCTAGCGAATGACCGCGCAGCAAGCCACGCGGTCGATGAGATTATCGCGCAGCCGTGCAGGCCGCTTCAGTCGTCGAAGCTGGGGGTCTCCACCCCCAGCACTTTGTGCAGCTTGGGGCTGGTGGTGGTGTACTGCAGGTGGATGCGCTTGTCCGGGAAGATGTAGGGGGCCGCGCCGAAGGCGGCCAGTGCGGCTTCGTGGAAGCCCGAGAGGATGAGCTTCTTCTTGCCTGGGTAGGTATTGATGTCACCCACGGCAAAGATGCCCGGGACGCTGGTTTCAAACTTCTCGGTGTCGACGACGATTTGCTTGTGCTCCAAGGCCAAGCCCCAGTGCGCGATCGGTCCCAGCTTGGGGCTCAGACCGAAGAAGACCAGCAGCGCATCCAGGGGCACGACGCGCGTGACGCCGTCATGGCCCGTGACCTTCACGCCGGTGAGGCGTTCATCGGCTTCCTCGATGCCGGTGATCTGTCCGACCACGAACTGCATCTGCATCGCATCGCACAGCTCTCTCATGCGTGCCACGGACGCCGGTGCCGCGCGAAAACCATCACGGCGGTGGATGAGGATGACACTTTCGGCACGGTGGGGGCCGTCCTGCGCGAAGTTGAGCGTCCAATCCAGGGCGGAATCCCCCCCGCCGACGATGACGAGGTTCTGGCCCGCGAACTGGGCAGGGTTCTTCACACGATAGAACACCTGGCGCTCGAGGTATTTTTCCAGGCCATCGACTTTCAGCTGCCGGGGCTGGAAGGCGCCGACGCCGGCGGCGATGAAGACGGTCTTGGTGATGAAGCGCGTGCCCTTGGAGGTGGCCACGTGAAAGCGTCCATCGTCTCGGCGTTGCACTTCGCTGACTTCTTGCCCCAGATGGAACGTGGCTCCGAAAGGCTCGATCTGCTTGAGCAGGTTGTCCGTGAGTTCGCGTCCCGTGCACACAGGCACGGCCGGAATGTCGTAAATCGGCTTGTCGGGATAGAGCTCGATGCACTGGCCACCGGGGTAGGGCAGTGAATCGATGACATGGGCCTTGACTTCGAGCAGGCCCAATTCGAACACCTGGAACAAGCCCACCGGCCCGGCGCCGACGATGACGGCATCGGTCTCGATGAGGGGCGCGATGTTCTCAGGTGCGTCCATGACGGGCGATCAACGCTTGAGCTCGGAGAGCTTGCCGGTGCGGTCTTTCCATTCGTCCGCATCGGGCAGAGGCGCTTTGCGCTTGGTGATGCTCGGCCAAATCTTCGCCAGCTCGGCATTGAGGGCGATGAAGTGTTGCTGATCGCCAGGCACGTCTTCCTCCGGCATGATGGCATTGACCGGGCATTCGGGGATGCATACCGCACAGTCGATGCATTCGTCGGGGTCGATGGCCAGGAAATTGGGGCCTTCGCGGAAGCAGTCCACCGGGCACACGTCCACGCAGTCGGTGTACTTGCAGCGGATGCAGGCTTCGGTCACGACGTGGGTCATAGGGGGATCTCGAGGAATGGAAGAAACTGTGGAGTCAGGCCGGGGCCTTACGAGGCATCGGCCTTTGGGCAGCATTGGCCGAGATTCTAAGGCCGAGGGCCGGGGCAGGCTCCTTGCGCCAGGACAAGATCCCCGGTGCCGGGATCGTCTTTGAGCATGTCTGGCTGCTGGCGAGCCGCCGCACGCAGGGGGCGGGCGCCGCTGCCTACGATGACCACGGTCGGGCGCCCGGCGTGCAGCACGCTGGCTTGGGCCAGGCTGACCACGGTGTGGTCGCTCTGCAATTCGTCGGGCCAACCGGCACGCGAGACCACGCTGGCCGGCGTGTCCTCGGGCCAGCCGGCTTCACGCAGCCGGCGCGACAGCGCGCCGAGCTGGCGTCCGGCCATGTAGAACACTTCGGTGTCGGCGCTGCGGCTGGCGTGCAGCTGGCCCGAGCGCGTCATGGCCGTCGTCAGGCTCACGCTGCGGCCCGTGCCGCGTCGGGTCAAGGGGCGTTGGCTGGCGGCGGCAGCCGCCAGCGCGGCGGTCACGCCGGGCACGACCTCGGTGGTCAGGCCCGCGGCCGCGGCGGCTTCGAGTTCTTCCTCCAGGCGCCCGAAGACACTGGGGTCACCCCCTTTGAGTCGCACCACCAGATCCACTTGGCGCGCGTAGCGCACCAGCAGCGCATTGATGGCGGCCTGGCCGGTCGAATCACAGAACCCCCGCTTGC
Source organism: Caldimonas taiwanensis NBRC 104434 (assembly GCF_001592165.1). Lineage (NCBI taxonomy): Bacteria > Pseudomonadati > Pseudomonadota > Betaproteobacteria > Burkholderiales > Sphaerotilaceae > Caldimonas > Caldimonas taiwanensis. The sequence goes on along the minus strand of NZ_BCWK01000009.1, from coordinate 77,082 downwards.
CCACATGGATCCAGCGGGCCTGGGGAGCGAATTCGCGCAGGGCAGGGTCGGTCAGGGCGTCGTACAGCACGACATCGGCCTGAGCCAAGCGCCGCGCGCCGCGCAGGGTGATGAGGTCGGCCGCGCCCGGGCCGGCTCCAATGAAGACGATCCTGCCCATGTGGCCAGCCCTCTTCAGTTCACCGACTTCACCAGCAGGGCACCGCTGGTGCGGTGGCTGCTCGGATCGACGACGATGAGCGCGCCGCCGACCCGGTTGTCGGCATACGGTTCCACCGGCAAGGCTTGCTGCGTCTCGACCGTGACATGACCGATGTCGTTGACGGCCAGTTCATGCGCTTCGGTGGGTTGCAGACTGTGAATGTCCAGCCGGCTGTCGATGCTCGTGATGCGGGCTTGCACCCAGCGGTTGCCATGGCGCACCCAGTACTTGCGACCCACCACGGCCGGTTCGGTGTCCAGCCAAGCCAGCGTGGCCGCAAAGCGCTGGGTGGTGCGCACGGTGCCCGGCGTGGCGATCCAGTCGCCGCGGGAGACATCGAGCTGGCGGTCCAGCACGATGCCAGCCGATTCACCGGCCACGCAGGAGGCCACCACGCTGCCGGCGCGGCGCACCTGTGCCACCACCGCGGTCTCGCCGCTGGGCAGGATTTGCACGGCATCGCCGGCTTTGACCTGGCCGTGGGCGATGCGGCCCCACAGCGTGCGCGGCTGATTGCCCGTGCCTTCGCCTTCGCGCGCCACGTACTGCACCGGGATGAGCAGATGGCCGCTGATGCGTTCTTGCACCGTGGGCAGGGTTTCGAGCAGTTGCAGCAGCGACGGGCCGTCGTACCAGGGCGCATCCAGCGGTTGCGTGACATTGTCGCCGCGCAGGGCCGACACCGGCACGATGCCGGCGACGGCGATGCCGGCTTGCTCGGCGAAATCCAGCAGGGCGTTGCGCACGGCGGTGTATGCCGGGGCCGGATCGCTCACCGCATCGAGCTTGTTGACGGCAAACACGATGCTGGGCACGCGCAGCAGGTGCGCCAGCAAGGCGTGCCGGCGTGTCTGCGGGAGCAAGGCCACTGGCTGCTGCTTCAGGTCGAGCTTGGTGATGTCCACCAGCACCACGGCGGCATCGCTGCCGGCAGCGGCCGTCACCATGTTGCGGGTGTATTGCTCATGGCCCGGCGCATCGGCGATGATGAACTTGCGCTGCTTGGTGGCGAAGTAACGATACGCCACATCGATCGTGATGCCTTGCTCGCGCTCGGCTTCCAAACCGTCGGTGAGCAATGACAAGTCCAGCGGCTGGCCGGCGGCCTTTCTCTGCAGCATGTCGAGCTGGTCGGCCAGGATGGCGCGGCTGTCGTACAGCAGGCGGCCGATCAGCGTGCTCTTGCCATCGTCGACGCTGCCGGCGGTGAGGAAGCGCAAGGCGCGATGATCGGTGATCTGGGTAGAGGCAACGGAGGCGATCATTAGAAGTACCCCTCTTTCTTGCGGCGCTCCATCGAAGCGTCGGAGGTGCGGTCGTCCATGCGGGTGGCGCCGCGCTCGCTCACGGTGGCCTTGAGCGTTTCGGCCACGATTTCGGCGGCATTGATCGCCGTACTCTCGACTGGGCACGTGCAGGTCATGTCACCGACGGTGCGGAAGCGCACCTGCACGGTTTCGACCTCCTCGCCGGGCTGGGGCGGCGTGAGTTCGGTCACTGGCACCAGCAGGCCTTTGCGACGCACGACCTGACGCTCGTGCGCGTAGTACAGGCTGGGCAGCGGGATGTTCTCGCGCGCGATGTACAGCCACACGTCCAGCTCGGTCCAGTTGCTGATCGGAAAGGCCCGCATGTGCTCGCCGGGACGGATGCGCGTGTTGAACAGCGTCCACAGCTCTGGACGCTGCTCTTTGGGTTGCCACTGACCGAAGCTGTCTCGGTGGCTGAAGATGCGCTCTTTGGCGCGAGCTTTTTCCTCGTCGCGGCGGGCTCCACCGATCAACAGGTCGAAGCGGTGCTCTTCGATGGTTTCGAGCAGCGTGACGGTTTGGTGCCCGTTGCGCGACTCCAAAGGATGGGCCAGCCGCACCGTGCCCCGTCGGATGGAGTCTTCCACATGGCCGACCACGAGGCGCTCGCCCATCTCGGCCACGCGCCGGTCACGGAACTCGATCACCTCGGGGAAATTGTGGCCAGTGTCGACATGCACCAGCGGGAAAGGCAGTCGGCCCTTGAAGACACCGTTGCCGAGGTGGTTCTTGAAAGCCTTTTCGGCCAGGCGCAGCACCACGCAGGAATCCTTCCCGCCGGAGAAGAGCAAGGCCGGACGCTCGAAAGCGGCCGCGGCCTCACGCAGAATGAAGATGGCTTCTTCTTCGAGCCAGTCAAGGTGCCGGTGATCCAGCTCCGGCAACAGTTGGTCGATGCTTACGGGCGCGTTCACGAGCGGGCTCCGATCAGAGAAACGGCAGAAGAGTTGTCTTTTCGAACGTGCAGACCGCATTCTTTGGCGGCTTCGTCCTCCCACCACCAACGGCCGGCGCGGAAGTCCTCGCCCACCGCGATGGCACGTGTGCATGGCGCACAGCCGATGCTGGGGTAGAACTGGTCATGCAGCGGGTTGTATGGCACGTCGTGGGTGGCGATGTAGTGCCAGACGTCGTTCCACGACCAGTCCGCCAGCGGGTTGAGCTTGGTGCGGCGTTGATCGTCGAGGTCGCGGAAGGGCACTTCAGCGCGGTGGCTGGACTGCTCGCGGCGCAGGCCCGTGATCCAGGCTTGCCGGCCTTGCAGCATGCGCGACAGCGGCTCGAGTTTGCGGATCGAGCAGCAGCGCTTGCGCAACTCGATGCTTTCGTACATGGCTTTTTCACCGTGTCGTTGCACGAAATGCACCACGGCCTCATGCTGCGGCTCGTAGACCTCGACCCGCACGCCATAGCGCTCTTCGATGCGCGGAATCAAGGCCAGCGTCTCGGGATGCAGTGCGCCGGTTTGTAGCGTGCCGATCGCAATGTCCAGCCCGTGGCGCGCGATCATGTCCGTCAAGACCATGTCCTCGGCCCCCAGGCTCGTGGCTTGCACGATGCGGCCACGAAACTCTGCAGCAGCCGACTGCAACACCGCCAGCGCATGCGCATGGCGTGCGGCGTAGTCCGGCGAGGGGCGCGCGTAGAGTTCGATGGCTGTCATGACACGGCCTCCTTGTGGACTTTGCGGCGCGCAAACAAGGGGCGGTTGTCATGCACGTCGCCCTGGTAGTAGCCGCTGAAGAAGTCGAGCGCCCGACGGGCGACGGCTTCATCCTGATCGGCGCGCAACAGCACCGCATTGACGCCGGTGCGATCCAGCAGTGGCAGCATGTCGACCAGCACCTCACCGACGGCCCGGATTTCGCCGGCGAAGCGGTAGCGGCTGCGCAGCAGCCGGGCCTGGCTGTAGGCGCGACCATCGGTCCATTTCGGGAAGTGCAGCACCACCAAAGCCAGTCGGGGCAAATCGGCCTCGAGCGCTTCGACATCGAAATCATTGGCGATGCGCACGCCCACGGGCAAATGGTTGGGCCACGTGGTGCGCACGGCTTGCCATTGGGGCCAGCTCAGCACGCGATGCGCCGCAGGTCCGGGCGCGGCTTCGTCTTCGGGGGCGTGCTGCCAAATGTCATCGTGGGGATGAATGAACTTCATGGGAAGGTCCTTGCTCAAGCAGCCAGCGCCTTGCTGGTGGTCCGACGTACCGCATTGGCGGCCGTTTTGAACGGCTCCAGGCCCACGCGCTTGACCGTATCGATGAAGCGCTCGTTGGCCGCGCGCTGTTGGCGATAGGTTTCGATCACGGCTTCGATCACGTCCACCACTTCATCGGCGGCGAACGAGGGCCCGATCACTTTGCCCGGGCCGGCCGGACCGCTTTGCGTGGAGCCATCCGATCCTCCCAGCGTGATCTGGTACCACTCGGCACCGTCCTTGTCGACGCCGAGGATGCCGATATGACCGCTGTGGTGGTGGCCGCAGGAATTCATGCAACCGCTCATGTGCACATCGATGTCACCGATGTCGTACAGCTCGTCCAGGTCTTGGTAGCGCTGCGCCACTTGTTCGGCGATCGGGATCGAACGCGCATTGGCCAGCGCACAAAAATCCCCCCCGGGGCAGGCGATCATGTCGGTGAGCAGGCCGATGTTGGGGGTGGCAAAACCGGCGTCTTTGGCCTCTAGCCAGAGGGCAAAGAGCTCGGACTGCCGCACCCAGGGCAGCACGAGATTTTGGTCGTGCGTGACGCGGGCCTCGCCGGCACTGTAGCGATCGGCCATGTCGGCGGCGCGTTCGAGCTGCGCGTCGGTGACATCGCCCGGCGCTTGGCCGACGCGCTTGAGCGAAAGCGTGACCGCCCGATAACCCGGGAAGCGATGGGCGTGCACATTGCGCTGCAGCCAACGGCGATAGGCCGGCGGGGCATCGGCAGGGGCGGGCTCCAGCGCGTCGTTGGCGGCAGGGAGGTCATCGCGCACGCCGGCCGGCGCGGTGAAGTGCCGGGCCACGCGGTCGAGCTCTTCCTGCGGAATGATGTGAGCCGCGCCATCGACGTCGCGTTCGAGGATCTGGGCGAACTCATGCTCGACCGCGTCGATGAACCTCTGGCCTTCGGCCTTCACGAGGATCTTGATGCGCGCCTTGTACAGATTGTCGCGCCGGCCGTAGCGGTTGTAGACCCGCACGATCGCCTCGAGATACACGAGGATCTGCTGCCAGGGCAGAAACTCGCGCACCACCGTGCCGATGAGGGGGGTGCGGCCCATGCCACCGCCGACCAGCACTTTGAAGCCGACTTCGCCGGCGTCATTGCGCAACAACTGCAAGCCGATGTCATGCCAGCCGATGGCGGCGCGATCCTCGGCGGCGCCGCTGACGGCGATCTTGAACTTGCGCGGCAGGAAGGCAAACTCGGGATGCAGGGTGGACCATTGGCGCAGCACTTCGCAATAAGGGCGCGGGTCGACGATCTCGTCGGGGGCGATGCCTGCGAAGGCGTCGGTCGTGATGTTGCGAATGCAGTTGCCCGAGGTTTGGATGCCGTGCATGTCCACGGCCGCCAGTTCGTCCATCACGTCGGCAGCGCGTGCCAAGGGAATCCAGTTGAATTGGATGTTCTGGCGCGTGGTGAAGTGACCGTAGCCACGGTCGTACTCCCGGGCGATGCGCGCCAGGGTGCGCAGCTGGGTGCTGCTGATTTCGCCATAGGGGATGGCCACCCGCAGCATGGGCGCATGGCGTTGGATGTACCAGCCGTTTTGCAGACGCAGGGCCTTGAACTCCTCGTCGCCGAGCTGTCCGGCCAGATGACGTTGCAACTGGTCGCGGAACTGGGCAGCGCGCTGGCGAACGAAGTGGCGATCGAACTCGTTGTATCGATACATCTCGGGGGCTCGTGAAGACTCAGTGAATGACCTTGAGGCCGGCGGTGACCAGCGCGGCGCACAGCAAGCCGCGCACGAGACGGTCTGGCAGATTGCGGGTCAGGCGCGCGCCGATCCAGATGCCGGGGATCGATCCCACCAGAAGCGCAACCAGCAATGCCCAGTCGACATGGCCCAAGCTGGCATGGCCGATGCCGGCCACCAGCGTCAGCGGCACTGCGTGGGCGATGTCGGTGCCCACCAGGCGGCGGGCTTCGATGTGTGGATACAGGAACAAAATGAGCGTGGCCCCGATGGCGCCTGCACCAATGGAGCTGAGCGACACCAGCACTCCCAACGCCGCCCCGGCGGCCACGGTGTAGGCCGGCTTGCGGTGTTCGGGCAGCCAGCGCTGCAGCTTCAAGGCCACCCGGTGCCAGGCCTGCCGGTAGGCCACCGTGATGGCGGTGAGCAGCAAGGCGATGCCCAGCGAGAACGTCAAGGCACTGGCCCAGCCCTTGGTGACACCGGTGTAATGCATCAACCCGATCATCAGGATCGAGGCGGGCACACTGCCGGCCAGCAGCAGCCCGGTGATGCGGTAATCCACATTGCCTTGCCGGTGGTGGGCCACCGACCCCGACACCTTGGTCAGGCCGGCGAACCACAGGTCGGTGCCGATGGCCACGGCAGGATGGAGCTTGAAGACCGACAGCAGCAAAGGCGTCATCAGTGAGCCACCGCCCACGCCGGTCAGGCCGACGATGACGCCGACCCCGAAACCGCTGACCACTGCAATCCAGTCCATGTCGCTCCCTGTGTCACTCGAACGGCGCATGCCTGCAGGGCAGGCGCAGCCCGCACGATGGGGCCGACTGTACGGAGGTCCCATATAAATGGGAACTACAAATTCATTTGATAGTTATATCTAGATGTTATTTTCGACCGGGAGGGGGCCTGGGGACGAGCTCGCTAACATTTCGCACCATGTCTTCAAATCCGTTCTCGACCGCAGCAGACTTGCACGTTTACCGGCTGCGCCGGCGCAGCTTGTTGTTGACCTCCTTGGCCCTGGCCGCCTGCCAGACGGCGCCGCCCGTGCCCCAGGCCTCGGCGCCGGTGCCAGCGCCCGAGCCGCCGCGGCCGGTGCGTATCGGTCTGGCGCTGGGCGGCGGCGCGGCCCGGGGCTTTGCCCATATCGGGGTGATCCAGGTCCTGGAGGAACAGGGCATACAGCCCGACCTGGTCGTGGGTACGTCGGCCGGCAGCCTGGTGGCTGCGCTGTACGCCGCGGGCAAATCGCGCACGGAACTGCGCGCCCTGGCCGAGACCATGGACGAGACGGCCATCACCGACTGGTCTTTCCCCTTGCGCGGGGTGATCCGAGGGGAGGCTCTGGCACGCTATGTGAATCAACAAGTCGGGGGGGTGACCATCGAGCGCATGAAGCGGCCCCTGGGCATCGTGGCGACCGACCTGGCCACGGGCGAGCCGGTGCTGTTCCGGCGCGGAGACACCGGCATGGCCGTGCGGGCATCCAGCGCGGTGCCGGCGGTGTTTCAACCGGTGCGCATCGGCGACCGGGAATACGTGGACGGCGGCCTGGTCTCGCCGGTGCCGGTGCGTTTCGCTCGCCAGATGGGGGCCGACTTCGTCATTGCCGTGGACATTTCTTCGCCACCGCAGGACGGTCCGGTGGGCGATGCCATGCGCATGTTGCTGCAGACCTTTGCCATCATGGGACGCAGCATCAATCATTTCGAGCTGCGAGAGGCCGACGTGGTGATCCGGCCGGCGCTCAACGGGTTGGCCGGCACCGACTTCCGATCCCGCCGGTTGGCGATGGACGCCGGTCGTGACGCCGCGCTGGCGGCTCTGCCTCAGCTGCGTGAGCGCCTGGCCGCCAAGAGGCGCCAAGGCTGACGGGAAAAAAAAGCCCGGTGGGAGACCACCGGGCCGAAGGTACCTTGGGAGGTACCGAGGAGACAACCTTTCAGGGAGACCGTGGAGCCAAGCTGCACGGCTCTCCTCAGAGTCGGGGCGCAGCGGAAAAGTTCAAGCCCCGACGCAACAAATTTTGGGCTCAGGCGCTGCGCTTGGGGCGGGGCGCCTGTTGGGCCGCCTTGACCGCCGAGTTGGTCACCGCCTGGATGTTCGCTTCGGCCACTTCGGCCGCTTGCTTGGCCGCTTTGTGAACCGTTTCGAACGCATTGTTGGCAGCGGCCACGGCCGACTTCACCAAGGCCACCGCACTTTCGGTGCCGGCGGGCGCATTTTTCACGGCGTTGTCGACCACGGCCAGAAACTTCTTCTGGACATCGGCGATTTGCGCTTCCGCGATTTTATTGATTTCTGCGTTGGTGTTCGAGGCGATGTCATAGACATGGCGGCTGTAGGCCGCGGCCTTTTCGGCGCTGGGCTGCAGCAGCGACGCTTGCAGGGCCAGCAGCTCTTGGGCATCCTTGACCGACAGGGCGGCCTGGGCGTGCTCGGCGGCTTCGGCCAGCGAGGTTTTGGCAACCTGCAGGTTCAGCTCGACGAGTTTTTCAACGCCTTCGAAAGCTTTCTGAGTGAGCCCAAACAGGGTCTCGACATTGGCTTTGTGGGCAGCAACCAGTTGTTCGGCGGTCATCATGATCGAAGACTCCTTTGGTGGGTGGGCACGAAATTGTTGCACTGCAACATGACTGAAGTATAGAGGTCTCGAGTGGCATTGCAAGTGGGTTTGCTGCGCTGCAGCATCGTTTAGAGGCTTGGCTCTAAATCTCCCGGTGTCGCCGATGAGACTCCCAGTCTCGGGCAGGGACATGTCGCTGTCGTGACGGGTCGGCCGGGCCTGGGGGATCCACAATCGGGCCAACCCATGCCGTGCCGCCATGCTGGCCTTTTACTCCGACCGTTTCGTGTTGCCGCTGCCGCCGGGGCATCGCTTTCCGATGGCGAAATACCGCATGTTGCGCGACCGCGTGGCCGCCGAACTGCCGGCCGTGCGCTTGGAGGAGGCGCCAGTGGCCAGTGAAGGGGAGCTGGCCTTGGTGCATACCCCGGCCTACATCGACGCCGTGTTGCAAGGCACGTTGAGCGCGGCGGCGCAGCGCGAGATCGGTTTTCCCTGGTCGCCGGCGATGGCCGAGCGTGCACGACGCTCGGTGGGCGCCACGGTGGCCGCGGCGCGGGCGGCGTTGACCGAGGGGCTGGCGGCCAACCTCGCCGGCGGCACGCACCATGCCTACGCCGACAAAGGCAGCGGCTACTGTGTATTCAATGATGTGGCGGTGGCGGCCCGGCTGATGCAAGCCGAGTGGCATCGTCGCTGCCGGCGCCTGTTGCGCGTGGCCGTGATCGATCTGGACGTGCACCAGGGCAATGGCACGGCAGCCATTTTTCGAGACGATCCCACGGTCTTCACCCTGTCGCTGCATGGGGCGCGCAATTTCCCGTTTCGCAAAGAAGCCAGCGACCTCGATGTGGAGCTGCCCGATGGCTGCACCGACGGGCCGTATCTCGACGCACTGGAGCAAGCCTTGGCGGCTTTGTGGGCGGCTCACGCGGACCATGCCCCGGGCTTGATCTTTTACCTCGCCGGCGCCGATCCCCACGAAGGCGACCGCCTGGGCCGGCTGAAGGTGTCGGCACAGGCCTTGGCCGAGCGCGATGCCCGTGTGCTGCGTGCGGCGGCCGAGCGGGGCATTCCGGTGGTCATCACCATGGCCGGCGGTTATGGCCACGATCTGGCCCAGACCGTGGCCATCCAATGGCGCACCTTGCAATTGGCCTGTGAGTACTGGCGGCGTTGGCCGCGTGCCCAGGCCCCATCCGAGGAGGACTTTCGGCATGAGCCGACCCCAGGCTGAACCCCGCCATGCGTATCGTCATTTCCTGCCCATCACCACCCGCTGGATGGACAATGACGTGTATGGTCATGTCAACAATGTCGTCTACTACAGCTACTTCGACACGGTGGTGAACGAGTACCTCATATCGAGAGGTGCTTTGGACATTCACGCCGGCGAGGTGATCGGCCTGGTGGTCGAGACCCAGTGCAATTACTTTGCCCCGTTGGCCTTTCCGCAGGGGGTGGATGCCGGGCTGCGTGTGGCTCATCTGGGCACGTCCAGCGTGCGCTACGAGGTGGGGCTGTTCGCGCAAGGCGAGCCGTTGACGGCCGCGCGCGGGCATTTCGTGCATGTGTACGTGAACCGCCATACGCGCAAACCGGTACCGCTGCCGGCATCGCTCGTGGCGGTGTTGGAGGCATTGCGATGACAGGGAAGGACTCTTTCCCGGCGGTCGCAACCGACTGCCCCCCCTGAGCGTGCGCGCATCCGTTTTCAGTTTTCACCGGGGATGGCGTTCAGCCGGTGCTCAGCCTGATCGGCTCGACGGCTTTCTACAATGGTCGCTCAGATCATCAAGGAGACCGTCGTGCACAAGGTGCTCGTGGCGCGCGCCACCTTTCCCGACATCATCGACCGCCTCAGGGCCTACTTCGAGGTGCAAGACAATCCCAAGGACGAGGTGTGGAGCCCTGAGGCCTTGAGCCAGGCCTTGCAAGGCAAAGCAGGGGTGATCACCACCGGCAGCGAACGCATCGACGAAGCCTTGCTGGCGGCCCATCCGCAACTCAAGGCGGTGTGCAACATGGCCGTGGGCTACAACAACATCGATGTGGCGGCGTGCACGGCGCGCGGGATCATCGTCACCAACACGCCGGACGTGCTGACCGAAACCACTGCGGATTTCGGTTTTGCCCTGATGATGGCTGCAGCGCGTCGCATCACCGAGTCGGAGCGCTACCTGCGTGCCGGCCAGTGGAAGAAGTGGCGCTATGACATGTTCGTGGGGCCGGATGTGCATGGGGCCACGCTGGGTATCCTGGGCATGGGGCGCATCGGTCAGGCCATCGCGCGGCGCGGCGCGCATGGCTTTGGCATGAAGGTGATCTATCACAACCGTTCACGCCTACCCGCCTCGATCGAGGCGCAGTGCGCGGCGCGTTATGTCGACAAGGCCACTTTGCTGCGCGAGGCCGACCACCTGGTGATCGTCGTGCCGTACTCCCCCAGCTCGCATCACGCCATCGGAGCGGCCGAGCTGGCGCAGATGAAGCCCACGGCCACTTTGACCAACATTGCCCGTGGCGGCGTGGTGGACGATGCGGCGCTGGCCCAGGCCCTGCGGGATGGACGGATTGCCGCCGCTGGCCTGGACGTGTTCGAAGGGGAGCCGCAGGTGCATCCGCATCTGTTGGAGGTGCCCAATGTCGTCTTGACGCCCCACATCGCCAGCGCCTCGGTGGCCACGCGCCGGGCCATGGCCAGCTTGGCGGTGGACAACCTGATCGCCGCGCTGGGCTGTGGTCCGCAGGCGGGGCGTCCGCCCACGCCGGTGAATCCCGAAGTGCTGCGCGGTGCGGCCGGGCAGCAGGACTGAGCGAGACCATCAGACCATGGCATCGACCCTGTGGTGGCTGGCTGCGCTGGGCGTGGCCAATGTGGTGATGTTGGCCGTGTTGGCCTGGCGGGTCGTTGTCGCCGGGCGTGAGCCGGCGGCCAGCCGGGAGGACTTGTTCGCGCAGACGCGGCTGCAGGCCGAGGCCTTGTCGCGGCTGGAGCGCGAGTTGCGCGATGAACTGAGCCGCAGCGCTCAGGGCACGCGCCAGGAGCTCGGCGGCACGCTGGCCTTGTTTCAGCAGACGTTGCTGACCCAGCAAGGCGATGTGGCGCGCACCCAGAACGAGCAGCTCGATGGCTTTCGCGCGCAACTGGTGACCCTGCAGCAGCTCGTGGCCGACACACTGCGCTCGACCGCGGCGGCTCTGACGACCCAGGCGCAATCGGCCCGCGAGGCGCAAGACCTGGCCCTGCGGCGTTTTGCCGAGGGCTTGAACGAGCAGCTGCGCGCGTTGTCCGAAGCCAACGAGCGGCGCTTGGCCGAGGTGCGCCAGACGGTGGAGAGCCGTTTGGCCGCCTTGGCCGCCGACAACGAGAAAAAGCTCGAGCAGATGCGCCAGACGGTGGACGAAAAGCTGCACGCCACGCTGGAGCAGCGCTTGGGCCAGAGCTTCAAGCAGGTGGCCGAACGGCTGGAGCAGGTGCACCGCGGCCTGGGCGAGATGCAGTCGCTGGCCCAAGGGGTGGGGGACCTCAAACGGGTGCTGACCAATGTGAAGACCCGCGGTGTGTTTGGCGAAACCCAGCTTGCCGTCTTGCTGGAACAGGTGTTCACCCCCGATCAGTACGAGACTCACGTGGCGACCGTGCCAGGCAGCCGGGAGCGGGTGGAGTTCGCGATCCGTCTGCCGGGCAAGGGCGAGGATGGGGCGCCGGTGTGGCTGCCGCTGGATGCCAAGTTTCCGCGCGAGGACTACGAGCGTTTGCTCGCCGCGCAGGACGAGGCCGACCGCGAGGCCGCCGAGGCCGCGGCCAAGGCCCTGGAGCAGCGCATCCGCGAGGAGGCGCGCAGCATCGCGGCGAAGTATCTGGCGCCGCCGCACACCACCGACTTTGGCGTGCTGTTCGTGCCCACCGAGGGCTTGTATGCCGAGTTGCTGCGCCGTCCCGGCCTGGTGGAAGCGCTACAGCGTGAGCACCGCGTCATCCTGGCCGGCCCCACCACCTTGCTGGCCATGCTCAACAGTTTGCAGATGGGCTTTCGTACCCTGGCGCTGGAGAAGCGTTCGTCCGAGGTGTGGAAGGTGCTGGGCGCGGTCAAGACGGAATTCGGCAAGTTCGGCGAGGTTTTGGCCCGTGTGAGGGATCAAACCCAGACGGTGCTCAACACTTTGGACAAGGCCGAGACGCGCACTCGCCAGATGAGCCGAGCACTGCGCACGGTGGAGGCGCTGCCCGAGGCCCAGGCTGCTGGCGTATTGCCGCAGGACGCGCTGGACGACCGGGACTGATGCGGTGGGGGCGTCACCGTGGCGCGCGACGTGCGGCGCGGCTGAGGAAGCGCCCCACATCCACGGCGTCGCGCAGGCCGCCTTCCAGCGGGCAAGGGGTTGCGGTGATCCAGGCTGCCACGGTACGGCCGGCCAGCAGGGACCAGGTGATCCCGCGTGAGCCCAGCCCGGTGCAGACATACAGCCCTGGCCGGCGCGGCAGGTGGCGTGGCTGGCCGGCGCGTCGGCCCAGGGCGGGCAGGGCGGTCAGCTCGGGCAGAGGGCCCAACAGGGGCAGGCGGTCGGGCGTCATTGCGCGCCAACCGACCCGGCCGTCCAGCCGGGCCGTATCGACCACGGGCGGCTCGAGGCCCAGGCGGGCCAGCTGGGCCAAGTTGTGCGCGTGGTCTGTGGCGCGCACGGTGGGGTCCTCGTCCCCGGGCTGGCTCGTGGCACCACACAGCGACCAGCCTTCGTGAGCGGGCAGCAGATAGCCGCCGGCGGCCACCGGCACGCGAGGCAGGACCAAGCCGGGCAAATCGGCGGGCAGCCGGGTGATCTGACCGCGCACCCGCTGGAGCGGCCAGGGGAAGTCGGGCACGAGTGCGGTCGCTTCGAAACCATTGGCCAAGACGACCACCTCTGCGCGAGCGGCCACGCGGCCCGCGGCATCGATCACGGCCCAGCCATCGGCATCGGGCTGCAGTGCACGGATCTCCAGCGGGCCGCGCCAGCGCACGGCCGCTCCCGCCTCGGCCAGCAGGGCATGGACCAGATCGGCCGGTTGCAGCCATCCGCCGCCGGGGTAAAACCAGGCCGGGCGGTCCAGCGGCAGTCCGCTGAGGGCCCGGGCATGGGGCACATCCAGGGCCTGCACATAGTCCGGCGGCAAGCCCAGGCGGTGCAGCAGGTGTTGCATCGATGCGAACGGACCGTCGTCGGCACGCAGCAGTCCGTCGAAGCCTCCGCTCAGGCCGTGGCGCTGGCGCAGCCAGGGCAGGTTGGCTTGCAGGCACAGGGCGGCGGCACGGTGCAAGCGGGCGTGAGCCCCGTCATCGGGCAGCACGATGCCGTGGAACAAGCCTCCTGGGTTGCCGGAGGCGCCTTGGGCCGGTCTGGGATGGCGGTCGATGAGCTCGCAGTGCCAACCCAAGGCGGCCAGCGCATGGGCCACACTGGCGCCAGCCAATCCCCCGCCCAGCACCACGGCGCGACGTTCGCGCACTGCCAGGGGGGCTTCGGCCGCGGGCGGCGGGGGGGTGTAGCGCGGCACGAATCGCGCCACCGTCATCTGACGTTTGCCTGCGAAGCCCGGTGCGCGTTCCACCTCGAAGCCCGCCCGAGACAGACCTTCGCGCACGGCGCGTGCTGCGCTCCAGGTGGCGGCGGTGGCGCCGGGGGCGGCCAGCCGGCCCAGGCTGCGCATCAGGCCTTCACTCCACATCTCCGGGTTGCGATCGGGCGCAAAGCCGTCGAGATAAAACGCGTCGGCGCGCAGCCGCAGTTCGGGCAGCAAGGCTGTGGCGTCTCCGAAGGCCAGGATCAGTCGTACCCGTCCGTTTTCGAAATCCAACCGATGGAGATTGGGGGTCAGCGCTGGCCACTGCGCCTGCAGCCTGGCGGCCAAGTCGCGCAGCGGATGGGCCGCCAGCACACGCGCCAAGTCTTCACGCGTCAGGGGGTGTTTTTCGATCGAGACGAAGTGCAGCCGATCGCAGCGCCGGGGATCCTCGCGCCAGGCGGCCCAGGTGGCCAGAAAGTTGTTGCCCAGCCCAAAGCCGGTCTCCAAGATGGTGAAATCGGGCTGGCCGGCCCAGCGCCGCGGCAGCCCGTTGCCCGCGAGGAACACATGGCTGGCCTGTGCCAGCGCTCCGGCGCGCGCGTGGTAGATGTCGCCAAAGGCTGGAGCAAACGGCACGCCCTCACGCAGCTCGACCCGGGCTGGCTGGATGGGCTGGGTGTTCATGCGCGTCTCAAGGGGCCGCAAGCAAAAAGCCGGCCTCAGGCCGGCTCTTGGCATGGACGGCGAAATTCACACCCGCTTGCGGTATTCGTGCGTGCGGGTATCGATTTCAATCTTGTCGCCCTGGTTCACGAAGATGGGCACTTGGATTTCGAATCCGGTGGCGATCTTGGCCGGCTTCATCACCTTGCCGGAGGTGTCTCCCTTGACCGCCGGCTCGGTCCAGGTGATTTCGCGCACCACCGTGGTGGGCAGTTCGACGGAGATGGCCTTGCCTTCGTAGAACACCACCTCGACCTCCATGCCGTCCTCCAGATAGTGGAGGGCATCGCCCATGTTCTCGGCTTCCACCTCGTACTGGTTGTACTCGTTGTCCATGAACACGTACATCGGATCGGCGAAGTAGGAGTAGGTGCACTCCTTCTTGTCGAGGATGATCTGGTCCATTTTGTCGTCGGCCTTGAAGACGACTTCGGTGCCAGAGTTGTTCAGCAGGTTCTTCAGCTTCATGCGCACGGTGGCGGCGTTGCGGCCACCGCGGCTGTATTCGGTCTTGAGCACGACCATCGGGTCCTTGCCCTGCATGATCACGTTGCCGGCGCGGATTTCCTGTGCAGTCTTCATGGTGAATCCCTCTTGTGGGGGTCGGTCCTGGTCTGGAGTGGGAATCTCGGGGTGCCAACACGGCCGGGTTCGAAGGGGCTGATGCTCAAGGGCCTCGTGCCTCGATCACGGCCCTCGGTCACGACCCACAGTCACGGCCCTCAGTCGCAGCCAACCGATCGCGCGAGGCGTGCGCACCCGGATACCGCAAAGCCTCTTATTCTACCCTGAGCGCGCCTTCGAAGTTCGCGCGAGGTCTAGCAACTGGGTGCTCAAGTCCGCTTGCCTGGCCAGGGTCTCACACCACCGTGCCGCATGGGCCCGCCAGACCGTGGGGGCGGGCCAGCTCGAGGGATGCAGTGCGCCCAGCTCGGCCGACAGTCCGTTCCACGCGCGCCACAAGGCTCGCAAGGCGGCAGCCGTGCCCGCATCGGCGCCCTCCAGATAGCGGTCGAGGAAGGCTTCGAGCTTGAGGGCATGGGCGGCGTCGCTTTGGGGGTAGATGTGCCAAATGAACGGTCGGGCCGCCCATTGGGCCCGAACGAAGGAATCCTCGCCGCGCACCACATTCAGATCGCAGGCCCACAGGAGCTGGTCGAATTCCGTCTGAGTCAGGGCGGGCAGCCAGTGCAAGCGCAAGGCCCCCACCGTGTCGGTGTGGCCTTCGCGCGGGGCGTGGCCAAGCAATGCCGAGACTTGCCCGGCGGCCTGCCCCGGGGTGACCAACAGCAGCGTGGGCTGCTCGGTCAGCGCTTCGAGCCAGAGGCTCAACCGCGGGTTGTCGTAGCAAAACAGCGAGACGACCCGCTCCTGCGGGCGCACCGTCAGCCCTTGCCGCGCCAGCCAGGCTGCACCATCGAATGCGGCGCGGCGTTCCAACAGGCCCGGCTCGCGCAACAGACCGCCGGTGCGGGAGGTGAACCCGGGATAAAAGAATCGCTTGACCAGGCCCGCCCCCGGAGGGTGCCAGCGCGGCGAGGGCAGGCCGTGCGAGCGTTCGACATAGTCTTCGGCGCTGAGATATTCCAGATTGATCCACACCGGCGCCGGGCGGCACGAGGCCATGCGCTCGATGTAGGCCTCGGGCGGGTCGCAGCCGAAGGCCTCGACCACCACCTCGGCAGGCTCCACGGCGCACCAGGGCTCACGCCAAGGGCGCACTTCCACGCCCGGGCAACCGTGCGGGGCCATCCAGTCCAGGGCGCCGGGCTCGTCGACCCACAGCCGCACTTGCTGTCCTCGGCCGGCCAAGTCGGCCGCCAGTCGCCAGCACACCCCAATGTCACCGTAGTTGTCGATGACGCGGCAGAAAACATCCCAACGCATCCCGACATTGTGAGCTCGGCGGCACAATGCCGCCATGAGTGCCGATGTCACGACAGAATCCGCCCCACCGATGCAGCCGGCGCCGCGCGATCGCCTCTTGGCCGAGGTGGCTGCCCTGCCCAGCCTGCCCGGGGTGTATCGCTACTACGATGCCCAAGGCAATGTGCTTTATGTGGGCAAGGCCCGCAACCTGAAGAAGCGGGTATCGAGCTACTTTCACAAAAACCATGAGGGCACGCGCATCGGCCACATGGTGTCGCGTATCGCGCGCTTGGAGACGACCGTGGTGCGCAGCGAGGCGGAGGCCTTGTTGCTCGAGAACAACCTGATCAAGACGCTGCATCCGCGCTTCAACATCCTGTTCCGCGACGACAAGAGCTACCCCTACCTGAAGATCGCTTCGCATGCGTTTCCGCGCTTGGCCTACTATCGCGGCGCGGTGGACAAGAAGCACCGCTACTTCGGCCCCTACCCGAGCGCCTGGGCGGTGAAGGAATCGATCCAGTTGCTGCAAAAGATCTTTCGGCTGCGCACCTGCGAGGACACGGTGTTCAATCACCGCACCCGGCCGTGTTTGCTCTATCAGATCAAGCGCTGCTCGGGCCCTTGCGTGGGCCTGATCAGCCCCGAAGACTACGCCCGTGACGTGGCCCATGCCGAGCGATTTTTGCAAGGCGAACAGCAGGGGGTGATCGACACCTTGCAAGCCCAGATGATGGCGCATGCGCAAAAGCTGGAGTTCGAGCAGGCGGCGGAGATTCGCAATCAGTTGGGCGCACTGTCGCGGGTGTTGCATCAGCAGGCCATCGACACCGGCAGCGACCGCGACGCCGACATTCTGGCCGTGAAGGTGCAAGGCGGGCGTGCCTGCGTGAACCTGGCGATGGTGCGCGGGGGGCGCCACCTCGGGGACCGGGCTTACTTCCCAGCCCATGTGGAGGAGGCTGCGGCCGTGGCGGTGGACGACGACGAGGCCGCGCAGGCCAGTGCCAGCCCATCGGTGGAGACGCAGGTGTTGGAGGCCTTCATCGCTCAGCACTACCTGGACGGCGGTGTGCCCCCCCTGCTGGTGGTCAGTCATCCGGTGGACAAGGCCTTGCTGGAAGCGCTGTCGGCACAGGCCGGTGTGAAGATCACGGCCGTGCATCAGCCACGCGAGCAGCGCCGCGCGTGGCTGGAGATGGCGGTCCAGGGCGCCGAGTTGGCGCTGGCGCGGCTGCTGGCCGAGGAAGGCTCACAGCAGGCACGCACCCGGGCGCTGGTGGAGGCCCTCGATCTGAACCCCGAAGATCTGGATCGTTTCCGCATCGAATGCTTCGACATCAGCCACACCGCGGGGGAGGCCACTCAAGCCGCTTGCGTGGTGTACGAGAACCACAAGATGCAAAACGCCCAGTACCGGCGGTACAACATCGAAGGCATCACCCCCGGCGACGACTATGCCGCGATGCGCCAGGTGCTGCTGCGTCGCTATGGCAAGCTGGCCGAGGCGGCCGATGCAGGCCAAGCGCGATGGCCCGACCTGGTGCTCATCGACGGCGGGCGCGGCCAGGTGGCCGTCGCGCGTGAGGTCTTCGAGGAATTGGGGCTGGACATCGGATCGATCGTCGGCGTCGAAAAAGGAGAAGGTCGCAAGGTCGGCTTGGAGGAGCTGGTCTTCGCCGACGGCCGGCCCAAGATCGCGCTGGGTCGCGAGTCGGCGGCGCTGATGCTGGTGGCGCAGATCCGTGACGAGGCTCATCGCTTTGCCATCACCGGCATGCGCGCGCGGCGTGCATCGGTGCGCACGGGGGGGGCCAAGCTCGAAGACATTCCCGGCATCGGCCCCAAGAAGCGGGCTAGACTGCTGCAACGCTTCGGCGGTCTGCGCGGGGTGGCTCAGGCCAGTGTGGACGATTTGGCCACGGTGGAGGGCATCTCGCGCGAACTGGCCGAAGCGATCTACAAGGCGCTGCATTGAGACCGCCGCTCTCGTCGCAATGAGGAGAACCCGCATGAAGCCCTGCCGACACCGTCGACTCCGTCTGTGGGCGGCACCGCTGCTCGTTGGCGCCGTGCTGCTGGGCTGTTCTCCGGCGCCCAGGGTGCCCGCACCGCCGCCGGTGCCCACAGAGCCGCGGCCGGCCGCGTCGGTGCC
The DNA here is from genome assembly GCF_001592165.1 of Caldimonas taiwanensis NBRC 104434. NCBI lineage: Bacteria > Pseudomonadati > Pseudomonadota > Betaproteobacteria > Burkholderiales > Sphaerotilaceae > Caldimonas > Caldimonas taiwanensis. The sequence continues at coordinate 58,792 of NZ_BCWK01000009.1, read as the reverse complement.
CGTGGAGACCCGCGCGCGCCACTGGGACGACTACCGGCTGCGCGCGGCACGCCGCATCGTGGCGGCCAATCCGCAGGGCGTGTACCTGGATCGGCCGCCGGACGTGCTGCTGGCCATCCCGGTGCTGGCCATCGATCTCAATGCCGACGGCAGCGTGCGGCGCATCGAGGTGTTGCGGTATCCCGGGCAGGCCCGCGACACCACCCAGTTGGCCATCGACGCCGTGCTGCGGGCCGCGCCGTTTGGCAGCGTGGCGCATCTGCCGCGTCCTTGGCGGTTCAATGAGACGTTTTTGTTCCGAGACGACCGGCGCTTCAAACCCCGAACGCTGGACTGAGCCACAATCGCGCCCATGTTTTTCAATCTGCCCACTCTGCTGACTTGGGCCCGCATCGTGGCCATTCCGCTCATCGTGGGGGTGTACTACCTGCCCTCTTTGGACGTGGCCACGCGCAATCTGGCTGCGGCGGTGCTGTTCATCATCTTTGCGTTCACCGACTGGGCCGACGGCTGGCTGGCGCGCCGCCTGAACCAAACCTCGGCGTTCGGAGCCTTCCTCGATCCGGTGGCCGACAAATTCTTGGTGTGCGCATCCTTGCTGGTGCTGGTGGAACTCGATCGGGTGGGCGCGTTGATTGCGCTGGTCATCATTGGTCGAGAAATCGCCATCTCGGCCTTGCGTGAATGGATGGCCAGCATCGGTGCGTCGCGCAGCGTGGCCGTGCACATGCTGGGCAAACTCAAGACCGGCACCCAGATGGTGGCCATCCCCTTTCTGCTCTACGATGGCGTGATCTTGCGCGTGATCGACACTCGGCTGTGGGGCACCGGGCTCATCTACCTGGCGGCGATCCTGACCCTTTGGTCCATGGTCTATTACCTGCAAAAGGCCTTGCCCGAGATCCGCGCGAGGTCGTGAGCAGGCGCCGCAGCGCCGGTGCCTGAGCATGCGCCTGGCCTGGTGTTTTCGTGCGCGTCCGACGCGCCGGCTTCGTGGTGGCGCGTGTGGGCCGCCGTCAAGGCCGGCGTGGCCCTGCGGGCGTGGGGCGGTGGTGGGTCGTGCGCAGCCACGGTGGGTCGGCCAGCCAACGCATGAGGTGATCTTGCAGCAGACGCAGCCGCCAGGGCAGTGGGGCGCCGGGTGAGCGCGGCCGCGCCACCCAGTGCACATCGGCGTCCATCATGGCGTAGTCGGGCAACACCTGCACGAGCCGGCCGTCGGCCAATGCATCGTGCACATCCCACAGCGAGCGCAGCATCAAGCCGCGCCCGGCCAGCGCCCACTCTCGCACCACCTCGCCCGAATTGCTCGACAAAGGGCCGCTGACCCGCACGGCCACCTCGGCGGGGCGCCGGCGACGGTGGAGGGCCGTCAATCGCCACGTGGCATAGTGGCTGTCATGCTCGCGCACCACCAGACAGGCGTGTTGGGCGAGGTCGGCCGGTTCCTGCGGGACGCCGCAGCGGCGTAAATAGTCCGGGGAGCCGACGACGATGCGCCGGTTGTGCGCCAGACGACGCACAATCACCCCAGATTCGGGCGGACGCCATAGCCACACGGCCGCATCGAAGCTGGTGCTGGCCAGGTACGGCCAATGTTCCATCAGGTGCAACTGCACGTCCACCGCCGGGTGCTGCGCCTGAAAGTCGGCCAGTGCGGGGGCCACCCACCGCCGGCCGAAACCGAAGCTGCTGACCAGGCGGATGAGTCCCCGTGGCTCGCCGACGCGCTCTTGCAGCGCGTCTTCCAATGCCGCCAAGCCCGCCCGCAGCTCGCGCGCGCGGGCGCAGAACAGCTCACCCTCGTCGGTCAGGCCCAGTCGGCGGGTCGTGCGATGGAACAAGCGCAGCTTCAGCCGCGCCTCCAACGCAGCCAAGCGCTTCGAGACGGCCGGCGGCTCCATTTCCAAGGCGCGCGCCGCCGCGGCCAGGCTGCCGTGTTCGGCCACGGCCAAGACCAAGTGCAAATCCCGGTGTTCGATCATCTGGACGGCTCGTCGGATTGATGCCTGGATGGAAACAATATCTTGCCTCATCGTTTCTTGTGGGGCCGGTGTCGCGGCCCCACAATGCGCGGCATGTTCGACGGCTACAGTCATTGCGAAGTCACGACATCCGGGGCGCGCATCGCGGTGTGGCATGCCGGGGCCGGGCCCACGCTGGTGCTGTTGCATGGGCACCCCCAGACCCATGTGATGTGGCATCGAGTGGCCGACACGCTGGCTCGCGAGTTCAGTGTGTTTGCGCTGGATTTGCGAGGCTATGGCGATTCATCGCGCTTGCCGGCGCATCCCCAGCACCTGTGGCACAGCAAGCGCGCCATGGCGCAAGACGTGGTGGAGGTGATGGCGCATTTCGGTCAGCGCTGCTTTGACGTGCTGGCGCATGATCGGGGCGCGCGCGTGGCGCACCGACTGGCCCTGGACCACCCTGATCGTGTGCGCCGACTGATGCTGTTGGACATCGCGCCGACGCTGGCGATGTATGAGGGCACGACGCGTGCCTTTGCCCAAGCGTATTGGCACTGGTTTTTCTTGATCCAGCCTGCGCCGCTGCCCGAACGCATGATCGAGGCCGACCCGGGTTTTTATGTGCGTCAAGTGATGGGGCAGCGCACTGGCGGCTTGTCGTTGTTTGCGCCGCAAGCTTTGGCGGCTTACGAACGTGCCATGCAGCGCCCGGGCTCGGCGGCCAATGTGTGCGAGGACTATCGCGCCTCGGCCAGCATCGACCTGGAGCATGACCGCCAAGACCGTGCGGCGGGGCGGCGCTTGGCCCAGCCGCTGCGAGTGCTGTGGGGGCGCCACGGCACCGTGGGGCGATGCTTCGACGTGTTGCGCTTGTGGCGCGAGGTGGCCGAGCACGTCGATGGGCGGGCGTTGGAGGCCGGACACTACCTGGCCGAAGAATGCCCGGACGAGGTGCTGCGCGAGGCCCTGCATTTTTTCAAGGAGAACGAATGACACCCCCATCGACCGCGAGCAAAGCCCGCATCGCCGTGATCGCCGGCGATGGTATCGGCAAGGAAGTCATGCCCGAAGGGCTGCGCGTGCTGGATGCGGCCGCACGGCGTTTTGGCATTGCCTTGGAAGTCGATGAGTTTGATTTTTCGAGCTGGGACTACTACGAGCGCCACGGCAAGATGCTGCCCGACGATTGGAAGGACCGCATCGGCGGGCACGACGCGATCTTCTTCGGTGCGGTGGGCTGGCCCCAGAAAATCCCCGACCATGTCTCTCTGTGGGGTTCGTTGCTGAAATTCCGTCGGGAGTTCGATCAGTACATCAATCTGCGACCGGCTCGGCTGATGCCCGGCATCCGCTCACCGCTGGTGCGCCGCGATGGCAGCCCGCGGGCCGCCGGCGAGATCGACATGATGATCGTGCGCGAAAACACCGAGGGCGAATACTCGTCGGTGGGGGGGCGCATGTACGAAGGCACCGAGCGCGAGATCGTGATCCAGGAAACCGTCATGAGCCGCATCGGTGTGGATCGTGTGCTGAAATTTGCGTTCGAGCTGGCGCAGTCGCGTCCGCGTCGCAAACTGACCTCGGCCACCAAGTCCAACGGCATCGCCATCACGATGCCCTATTGGGACGAACGGGTCGAGGCCATGAGCCGTCGGTATCCCGATGTGAGCGTGGACAAGTTCCACATCGACATCCTGACGGCCCATTTCGTTCAGCGGCCCGAGCAGTTCGACGTGGTGGTGGCCAGCAACCTGTTCGGCGACATCCTCAGCGACCTGGGGCCCGCCTGCACCGGCACGATCGGCATCGCGCCTTCGGCCAACCTCAATCCCGAGCGGCGCTTTCCCTCACTGTTCGAGCCGGTGCATGGCTCGGCGCCAGACATCGCTGGGCGTCGTATCGCCAACCCCATCGGGCAGATCTGGTCGGCGGCGATGATGCTCGATTTCCTCGGTCACCGCGGGGCGCACGATGCGATCCTGAGGGCCATCGAGCGCGTGCTCGAGCCCTCCAGCGGCGCGCCCCGCACCCCAGACCTCGGAGGAACGGCCCGCACCGAGGACCTCGGCCGAGCCGTGGAGCAAGCCTTGCGCGAGGTCTGAGCCCGACGTGGGCGTTAGGCGCACAACCCCTTGTCAAGACGAGATTTCACGCGGATCTTTCATTCGTGAAGCAACGGCAAAGCGCATAGAATCCGCTTCCGCGCTTGACACGCTGGAGGGCCGTCGCTGTAATGAACGCGCAGCGTTTGCAGTCGCCCAATCCACCATCACAGCGTCATGCGCAATCGCGGCGCCGGGATCCATATCTTTCGTGTGAGACACCTTGAGAGGGGGTTTTCGTGAACAAGACTGAACTCATCGAGCACATCGCCAAGCAAGCCGACATCTCCAAGGCCGCGGCCAGCCGTGCCCTGGAAGCCATGATCGGTGGTGTGCGGACCACCCTGAAAAAGGGCGGGACCGTCTCGCTGGTCGGATTCGGCACTTTTGCCGTGACCAAGCGTGCCGCTCGCACCGGGCGCAATCCGCGCACCGGGGCTACCATCAAAATCAAGGCGGCCAAAGTGCCGAAGTTCCGTCCTGGCAAGGCTTTGAAAGACGCTCTGAACTGACACCGGCGGCGTTTCTTCTTTTTCACCCCGGGTGCTTAGCTCAGTTGGTAGAGCGGCGCCCTTACAAGGCGTAGGTCGGGGGTTCGAACCCCTCAGCACCCACCACGGTTCATCCGGTTTCATCCCGGGGCTGCGCTAAAATGAGGCTTCCCGTGCCGTGAAGCCCACGGCGCGCGGCTCCGGATCCACCGACAGGACTCCCAAGGCGAACCGAGGTTCGCCTTTGTCGTCTTTGCGGGCGGTTCATCCTTTGGCGGCGCGCTGGCCGCCCACTCACGAGGTCTGTCCGATGTTCGATGCCATCCGCAACAACTCTCGCGTCTTGTTTCTGGTGTTGTTGCTGCTGATCATCCCGTCCTTTGTCTTCTTCGGGCTAGACGGCTACACCCGATTTCGCGAAGGTCGCCAAGTCGTCGCGCAAGTGGGTCGGCTGGAAATCACCCAGTCCGAGCTCGATGAAGCGCATCGCCGCTCGATCGAGCGCGTGCGTCAGCAAATGCCCGGCGTGGACATCGCGATGTTCGACACCCCGGCCATGAAGCAAAGCACGCTGGAGTCCCTGGTGCGTGAGCGGGTGCTGGCCTTGGCGGCCGATCAGCAGCACCTGGTCACGGGCGACGAGCGGGTGCGCCGCATTTTCCGCACCGATCCGCAGTTCGAATTCCTGCGTCGGTCCGATGGCACGGTCAACCAAGACATCCTGAGTGCCCAGGGCATGAGTTCCGAGCAATTCGCCGAGACCTTGCGCCGCGACCTGTCGCTGCGGCAGGTGATCGGCCCGGTGGCGGTCAGCGCCGTCGCCGGGACGACCGCGCGCGATCAGGCCCTGGACGCCTTCTTGCAAGCGCGCGAAGTGCAGTGGAAGCTGTTTGCCGCCAAGGACTTCAGCGCACGCGTCCAACCCACCGACGAGGAGTTGCAGGCGTACTACGAAGACCCGGCCCACGCCTCCCAATTCCAATCGCCTGAATTCGCCACGGTGGAATACCTCGTGCTCGACCTCGAGGCCGTCAAGCGCGGGCTGACCGTCTCCGACGAGGACCTGCGCAAGTACTACGAGGAAAACATCTCGCGCTACTCCACTCCCGAAGAACGTCGCGCGAGCCACATTCTCATCAAGACCGAAGGTGTCTCGCGCGAGCAGGCCCGTGCTCAGGCCCAGGAGTTGTTGGACCAGCTCAAGGCCCGCCCCGAAGCCTTCGCCGATATGGCGCGCCAGCACTCGCAGGACCCGGGCTCTGCGGCACAAGGGGGGGATCTGGGCTTTTTCGGCCGCGGTGCGATGGTCAAGCCTTTCGAAGACGCGGTCTATGCACTCAAGCCGGGTCAGCTCAGTGAGCTGGTGGAGACCGATTTCGGCTTCCACATCATCCGCCTGACCGAAGTGCGCGGCGGTCAGCGCAAGCCCTTCGAAGCGGTGCGCGCCGAGATCGAGGATGCCGTGCGCAGCCAGCTCGCGCAGACCCGCTTTGCCGAGGTGGCCGAGCAGTTCAGCAATCTGGTGTACGAACAGCCCGACAGCCTCCAGCCCGCGGCCACTGCCTTGGGGTTGCAGGTGCGCAAGGCCGAGCGTGTCCAGCGTCAGCCGGCCAGCGGCACCGAAGGTCCTCTGAGCAACGCGCGCCTGCTCGAGGCCTTGTTCAGCGCAGACAGCATTGCCAGCAAACGCAACACCCAGGCCATCGAGGTGGGCCCAGGCCAGCTGGTCTCGGCCCGCATCGTCGAACACTCGCCGGCGCGCACCTTGCCGCTGGAGGAGGTGCGCGACCGGGTGCGCGAGCGCGTGGTGGCCCGCAAGGCCGCCGAGCTGGCGCATCAAGAAGGCCAGGCCAAATTGGCGGCTTGGAAGGCATCTCCCGAGTCGGCCAGCTTGGAGGCACCCAAGACCGTCTCTCGGCTGAACGCCGCTGGCTTGCCCTCGCGGGTGCTGCGTGCGGCCTTGGCCGCTGCGGCCGATGCGTTGCCGGCCTGGGTCGGCGTGGATCTGGGCGACGAGGGCTATGCCGTCGTTCGGGTCAACAAGGTGCTGGGGCGCGATCCATCGCCAGCGGGTGAACCGCTCAAGGCACAGTACATCGATGCCTGGGGGGCTGCCGAAGCGCAGGCTTACTACGCCTCGCTCAAGGAACGTTTCAAGGTCAAAGTCCAGACGGTCTCGCGTTGAGAACGTTCAAGCCGAGGCGGCTGGACGGGGCCGCGATTTCGAGCTTATAATTTCAGACTCTTTGGTGGCTGTAGCTCAGTTGGTAGAGTCCCAGATTGTGATTCTGGTCGTCGTGGGTTCGAGTCCCATCAGCCACCCCAAGTTCTGAGAGTCAAAGGCCTTCGAGGAATCGGGGGCCTTTGTCCTTGGAGCCATGCGCTGTCATAATACGCAGCGTTCGAGGCGGGTGTAGTTCAATGGTAGAACGCCAGCTTCCCAAGCTTGATACGAGGGTTCGATTCCCTTCACCCGCTCCACCGGATTCAAGGGCCGCCTCAGCGGCCCTTTTCCTTTGTAGCCCATCGGTTCGGTCGCGACCTCACCGGTGCAGGTCGCCCAGGCACAAGTACTTGACCTCCAGGTATTCGTCGATGCCATGGTGCGAGCCCTCACGGCCCAGGCCCGACTGCTTGACGCCGCCGAAGGGGACTTCGGCCACCGAGATCAGCCCGGTGTTGATGCCCACCATGCCATATTCCAATGCCTCGGCCACCCGGACGATGCGGCCGATGTCGCGGCTGTAGAAGTAGCTCGCCAAACCATATTCCGTGGCGTTGGCCAGCGCGACGACCTCGTCTTCGGTCTTGAAGCGAAGCACCGGTGCCACCGGGCCAAACGTTTCTTCTTGCGAGCAGCGCATCTCGGGTGTCACATCGGCCAGCACGGTGGGGGCAAAGAAGCGTTGGCCCACACGCTGGCCGCCGGTGAGCACGCGCGCGCCTTTGGCGCAGGCGTCGGCCACATGGGCTTCCACCTTGGCCAACGCCGACTCGTCGATCAGCGGGCCGATGTGCACCCCCGGCTCGAAGCCCGAGCCCAGTTTGAGGCCGCGCACCTTGTCGGCCAGCTTGGCGACGAAGCTTTCATACACGCCATCCTGCACATACAGCCGGTTGGCGCACACGCAGGTTTGGCCTGCGTTGCGGTATTTGCTGGCCACGGCGCCTTCGACGGCGCTGTCCAGGTCGGCATCGTCGAAGACGATGAACGGTGCATTGCCGCCCAGCTCCAGCGATAGCTTCTTGACCGTCGACGCGCATTGCTGCATCAGGATGCGTCCCACCTCGGTCGAGCCGGTGAAGGACAGGTGGCGCACGACTTCGCTGGTGCACAGCACCTTGCCGATCTCGATGGACTGGGCGCTGTCGCCAGTGACGACATTGAGCACGCCCGGCGGCATGCCGGCGCGCTGGGCCAGTTCGGCTGCGGCCAGCGCCGACAGCGGCGTTTGTTCGGCCGGCTTGATGACCACCGGACAGCCCGCGGCCAGGGCCGGGGCCACCTTGCGGGTGATCATCGCGATGGGGAAGTTCCAAGGCGTGATGGCCGCGCACACGCCGATGGGCTGTTTGAGCACCCAATAGCGCTTGGTGGGGTCGGTGGTGGGGATGGTCTCGCCGTAGACGCGTCGGGCTTCCTCGGCGAACCATTCCACGAAACTGGCGGCATAGAGCACCTCACCGCGGGCTTCGGCCAAGGGCTTGCCCTGTTCGGCCGTCATGATGCGGGCCAAGTCCTCGGCATGCTCGTGGAGCAGCTGGAACCATTTCATCAGCACGGCGGCGCGCTGTTTGGCGGTCTGGGCGCGCCAAGCCGGCCAGGCGGCATGGGCCGCGGCGATGGCCGCTGCGGCGTCGGAGGCGCCCAAGTTGGCGACCTCGGCCAGTGGCTGGCCGGTGGCCGGATCATGCACGGCAAAGCGAGCGGTGCCGGGCACCCATTGGCCGTCGATCAAGGCATCGGTCTTGAGCAAGCGAGGGTCTTTGAGCGCGGCAAGCGGCGAGCGGGTGGTCTCCATGAAGGCATGTCCTCACGTCAATAAAGGCTGGGGTTCATCATAGGCGGGCGGCGGCGGGCCTGCTGACACCTGCGTGACCGTGACGGCCCCAGTGGCGCTGCGGCGCGGCGGCGCAAGTCGGCAGCGGCCTTTCTATAATCGAAAACTTCGCCAAATCAAGCATTTACAGGGTCGCCTGGCTGACCTTGCGCTTGAGGAGCCGTCCTAGCAGCCTGCCCAGAAAGCCCCGGATGAAAGCCGCCGAGATCCGCCGAACCTTCTTGAAGTTTTTCGAGTCCAAAGGACACACCGTGGTGCCGTCCAGTCCCGTGGTGCCCGCAGACGACCCGACGCTGCTGTTCACCAACGCCGGGATGAACCAGTTCAAGGACGTGTTCCTGGGCTTCGACAAGCGGCCGTATTCCCGAGCGGCCACGGCGCAAAAGTGCATCCGCGCCGGCGGCAAGCACAACGATCTCGAGAACGTGGGCTACACCGCGCGCCACCACACCTTCTTCGAGATGTTGGGCAATTTCAGCTTTGGGGACTATTTCAAGCGCGATGCGATCAGGTACGCCTGGGAGCTGCTGACCGAGCACTTCAAATTGCCGCCGTCCAAGCTGTGGGTCACCGTCTACGCCGAAGATGACGAGGCCTATGACATCTGGCACAAGGACGTGGGCGTGCCGGCCGAGCGCATCGTGCGCATCGGCGACAACAAGGGCGCGCGCTACGCCTCGGACAACTTCTGGATGATGGGCGACACGGGGCCTTGCGGTCCCTGCACCGAGATTTTTTACGACCACGGCGAAGGCATCCCGGGCGGCCCGCCGGGCAGCCCTGACGAGGACGGCGACCGCTACATCGAAATATGGAACAACGTCTTCATGCAGTTCAATCGCACGGAAGACGGTCAGATGCACCCGCTGCCCAAGCCCAGCGTGGATACCGGCATGGGGCTGGAGCGCATCGCGGCGGTGCTGCAGGGGGTGCACTCGAATTACGAGATCGATCTCTTCGTGGCCCTGCTGGCGGCGGCCAAGCAGGCGGTGGATGCGGCCGGCGCGGGCGATTGCGACAAAGGCAGCCCGTCGCTGAAGGTGATCGCCGACCACATCCGCGCCTGCGCCTTCATGGTGGCCGATGGCGTGATTCCCGGCAACGAAGGCCGTGGCTACGTGCTGCGCCGTATCGCCCGGCGGGCCATCCGGCATGGCTACAAGCTTGGCGCGCGGGTGCCATTCTTTCACCGGATCGTTGCCGCCGTGGTGCAGCAAATGGGCGACGCCTACCCCGAGCTGCGTCAGCACCAGGCTCGCATCACCGAGGTGCTCAAGCAGGAGGAGGAGCGCTTCTTCCAAACCATTGCGCACGGGATGGAGATCCTCGAGGCGGCGCTGGCCGGCGGTGCCCGGCAAGTCGATGGCGAACTGGCGTTCAAGCTGCACGACACCTACGGCTTTCCGCTCGATCTGACGGCCGACGTGTGCCGAGAGCGGGGGGTGACGGTGGATGCGGCCGGCTTCGAGGCGGCCATGGCGCGCCAGCGCGAACAGGCCCGCGCGGCGGGCAAGTTCAAGATGGCCGCCGGCCTGGAATACCGCGGCGCGCCGACCACGTTTCACGGCTACGAGCGGTTGGTGCACGAGGGGGCTCGGGTCACGGCGGTCTATGTGGATGGCACCTCGGTGGACAGCGCCCGTGCCGGTGACGATGCGGTGATCGTGCTCGATCACACGCCGTTCTATGCCGAATCGGGGGGGCAGGTGGGCGACACGGGGGAGCTGCGCAACAAGACGGCGCGTTTCCTCGTGGAAGACACGCAGAAAATCCAGGCCGATGTCTTTGGCCATCACGGCCGTGTGGTGGAAGGCGAGATCCGGGTGGGCGACATGATCGATGCCCGGGTGGATGCCGAGCGCCGCGCTCGCACGATGCGCAACCACAGCGCCACCCACTTGATGCACAAAGCTTTGCGCGAGGTGCTGGGCGAGCATGTGCAGCAAAAGGGCTCGTTGGTCAATGCCGAGCGCACGCGCTTCGACTTTTCCCACCATGCGCCGCTGACGCCTGAGCAGATCCAGCGCATCGAAGCGCTGGTCAATGCCGAGATCCTCGCCAATGCCGACACCCAGGCGCGCATCATGCCGATCGAAGAAGCGCAAAAGCTCGGGGCGGTGATGCTGTTCGGTGAAAAGTACGGCGCTCAGGTGCGCGTGCTGGACATCGGCAGCAGTCGCGAGCTGTGTGGGGGCACCCATGTGGCGCGCACCGGCGACATCGGCTTGTTCAAGATCGTGTCCGAAAGCGGTGTGGCCGCTGGGGTGCGCCGTGTGGAAGCGGTGACCGGTGAGAACGCGCTGGCTTACGTGCAAGGCTTGGAGTCCACGGTCGGTCAACTGGCCGGCGTGCTCAAAGCCACGCCATCGGATGTGCCGCAGCGGGTGGCCCAGGTGCTGGAGCAGGTGCGTTCGCTCGAAAAAGAGCTGGCCGCACTCAAGGGCAAGCTGGCCTCGGTGCAAGGCGATGAGCTGATGGCCAAGGCCGTGGACGTCAAAGGCATCCGCGTGTTGGCAGCCACCTTGGACGGCGCAGACGCCAAGACCCTGCGCGAGACCATGGACAAGCTCAAGGACAAGCTCAAGACCGCCGCGATCGTGCTGGCCGCCGTCGATGGTGGCAAGGTGCAGCTGGCCGCAGGGGTGACGAGCGACAACACGGCCAAGCTCAAAGCCGGCGACTTGGTCAACTTCGTGGCTCAGCAGGTGGGGGGCAAAGGCGGGGGCAAGCCCGATTTGGCCATGGCCGGTGGCAGCGATGTGAGCAAGCTGCCGCAAGCCTTGGCCTCGGTGCCTGCCTGGGTGGCCGAGCGGGTCTGAGCGGCCCCAGCAGTGGGCGTTGTGCCATGGCTCTGTGGATGCCACGTGCGGCGATGGCCGCGGTGGTGTTTGCCGTGTGGATGCCCGCGATCGGGTGGGCCCGCGACATGCTGGGCTTGCGCGAGGCCCAGCCCGCCGAGGTGGTGCGCTGGTTCGTCGAGGCCTGTGTGGTCCATGAAGGTGAGCCCGTGGCCGTGATGGACTGGGCCCTCACCCAAGGCTTCGACCCGCTTGATCCCAGCATTCCCGAAGTGGGCGTCTTGTTGGGCGGCCGCGCGGGTGCCGTGCTGCGCAGCCCGGATGCCACGGTGATGCTGGCCACCACGATGGATGGGGCCTGCACCGTGTGGGCTGAGCGCAGCATCGGGCCGGCGGTGTACCTGGCCTGGCAGCAGGCCGTCACCCGGCTCAGTGGCAGCGGTGCGCGCGTGCAGGTGCAGTTCGAGCGTTACGTCGAGCGTGCCGGGGTGTGGCGGCGGCAATGGCAGGCTCGATATCGCCGTGTGGGCGGCACGCAGGAGCTGGGCCTGGGCTTGGTCGCCACCCTGACCGATGGGCCTGCGGCGCAGGTGTTCCAACTGTGGCGGCGGCCCGCCGTCGAGTCCGCGACCGACCCCGACGGTTGGCCGCGGCACTGAGGGCGGGGCTCAGGCGTAGGTCAACTCGCGCGCTTTGCCCCAAAACACCCGGTAGGCGAACACCGTGTAGCCGATGATGGCGGGCACGGTGAGTGCCGTGCCCAAGAGAATGACCTTGAGCGAAGCTGGGGCGCTGGCGGCCTCCCAGATCGTGAGGCGGTCCATCACCACATAGGGATAGAGGCTGTAGGCCAGGCCGAAGAATCCCAGCACGAAGACGGCCACCACCAACGCGAACGGCACCCAGCACAGGCGGCCCAGGATGCGGGGGGAGTTCAACAAGACGCGCAGCGTGACCAGCGCGGCGGCGGTCACCAAGGGAATGGGCAGCAGCGCGATGAATCCGGGCATCGTGAACCAGCGCGCGCGTACGGTTTCGCTCACGATGGGCGTGGCCAAAGAGATCAGCCCCATGCCCAGCACCACTGGCAGCCAGGCCAGCCGGGCCCAGCCGGCGGCGCGGGCTTGCAGCGCTCCGTCGGTTTTCATCACCAGCCAAGTGGCCCCCAGCAGCACGTAAGCCGTGGCCAGCGCCACCGCGATGGCTGCGGCAAACACCGTGTACTGCCAGCCTTGGGCAAAGCCGGTGATGTAGCGACCCAGCATCCAGCCTTGGGCCAGCGAGGCCATCATCGAGCCGACGAAAAAGGCTCGGTTCCACAGCGGTTTGTGCTCGTCCTGGGCTTTGACGCGGAAGTCGAAGGCCACGCCGCGCAGGATCAGGCCGATGAGCATCACGGCCACCGGCAAGTACAGGGCCGTCAGCACGATGCCATGCGCCTTGGGAAAGGCGATCAGCAAAATGCCCACGCCCAGCACCAGCCAGGTTTCGTTGGCGTCCCAGAACGGGCCGATGGACGACACCATCACATCCTTTTGCTCGGGCGTGGCCCGATGCATCAACATGCCCACGCCGAGGTCGAATCCGTCCAGCACGACATAGGCGAGCATGGCCAAGCCCATCACGGCCATGAAAATCAGGGGCAAAGTCGCGTCGAAGCTCATCAGCGGGCCTCCACGGGTTGAGCAGGGCCGGTGCTGGCGTAGCGCACCGGGGCGTCGATGGGTTTGCTGGCCATGTGGGCGATCACGCCGACATAGGCCACGATCAAGGCCAAGTAGACCGTGATGTAAGCAGCCAGGGTCAGTGCGATCATCGGCGCGGGCGTGGCGGAGGCCACGTCGGCCGTGCGCAGCAGGCCTTGCACGATGTAGGGCTGACGGCCGATCTCGGTGACGTACCAACCGGCCACGGTGGCCACCCAGCCAGAAAAGCTCATCGCCGTCAGACCCCACAGCAGGCCACGCGGCAGTCGCTCCGGCGCCCAGCCGCGCCGGCGCAGCATCCACCAGCCCACCCAACTGGCCAGCAGCATCAGCATCCCCGTGCCCACCATGATGCGAAAGCCGAAAAACAGCGGTGCCACCGGCGGATGCGAGTCGACGAACTCGTTGAGGCCACGGATCTCACCGTCGAGCTCATGCGTGAGGATGAGGCTGGCGCCCTTGGGAATGCCCAGTTCGTAGCGGTTGCTGCGGGTGGCCTCGTCGGGCCAGGCAAACAGCAGCAGGGGCGCGCCGCGTTCGGTGTTCCACACCCCTTCGATGGCGGCGATCTTCTGTGGCTGGTGTTGCAGCGTGTTGAGGCCATGCAAGTCGCCCACGAGGATTTGCAGTGGAATGAGCACGGCTCCAAGCGTCAGACCGGTGCGCATCACTTTCGGGGTCGAGACATTGGTTTTGCCCTTGAGCACTTGCCAGGCGCTCAAGCCGGCCAGCAAGAAGGCCACCGTCAGCCCGGAGGCCAGCAGCATGTGGGTCAGGCGATAGGGGAAAGACGGGTTGAAGACCACGCGCGCCCAATCGACCGCGTGGAATTCGCCGTCGATGATTTGGTAGCCCGCGGGGGTCTGCATCCACGAGTTGAGGCTGAGGATCCAGAAAGCGCTCATCGTCGTGCCCAGCGCCACCAGGAACGTGGCCAGCAAATGCACTCGTTCGCTCACCTTGCCGTGACCGAAGAGCATCACGCCCAGAAACGTGGCTTCGAGAAAGAACGCTGTGAGCACCTCATAGCCCAGCAACGGGCCGGCAATGTTGCCCACGCGTTCCATGAAGCCCGGCCAGTTGGTGCCAAACTGGAAGCTCATCGTGATGCCCGAGACCACCCCGAGCGCGAAGCTCAGCGCGAACACTTTGGTCCAGAAACGGTAGGCACCGAGCCAGGCTGCATCCTGCGTGCGCAGCCAGCGCCAGCGGAAAAACAGCAGCACCCAGCACAAGGCGATGGTGATGGTGGGAAACAGGATATGGAAGGTGATGTTGGCTGCGAATTGCAGTCGGGCCAGAAGCAGGGCATCCATGGTGGTGGGGGGACTGAAGGTCGACGATCAGCGGGGCAAGGCGCCTTGCGCACGCAGCTTGCCGGTGTACTCGAGCAGTTTGCCCACGCGCGAGCCCATCTTCATCAGCTGGGCCAGGGTCTGGGCGTCCAGGCGTTGCACGTCGTCGAACCAGGTGGTGATCAGTTCGATCAAGTCGTGCATGCCTTTCATGCGTTCTTGGGCGATGCGGTCTTCCTCCTGTGTGGGGTGTTCCAGCAAGGCGTTGCGCAGCATGGACAGCGTGGGCTCGATTTCACGGCGCCGACGTTCCTCGGCCAGCGTGCGGAAGATCTCCCAGGCGTCCGTGGGCGCTTCGTAGTAGTCGCGTCGATCGCCGGCGAAGTGCTTGAGCTTGACCAGTCGCCAGGCTTGTAGTTCCTTCAAGCCCATGCTGACATTCGAGCGCGAGAACTCCAAGCGCTCGGCGATTTCCTCCGCGTTGAGCGGTCGCGGCGAGACGAACAGCAACGCGTAGATCTGCCCCACGGTACGGTTGATGCCCCAGCGGCTGCCCATCTCGCCGAAATGAGCAACGAAGCTGCGCACCAATGGAGTCATGCTGTTCATGGCAAAGCGGGCCCGAGGGTTGATGCAGGTCAAGCGAGTGTAGCCTGAAATTTCAGAAATTTCTGAAATCTAGAAAATTCCGAGGCCCGGCATCGGGTATGGGCGAGGCTGCGGATAATCCGGGCCGGTCTGTGTCTTGGCTGGATGTCTGCGATGACGGTTGCCGACGGGTTGGTCCCGATGTCTCGCCGCACGTGCCTGCGGGCGGCTGCGGCCTGGGGGCTGCTGAGTCCGGCGGCATGGGCGGCGCCGCGGGCCTGGGTGCGTCCTTGGACGGGGCGGCCTTCCACGCCGCCGCTGGCTTTGCCTGCTTTGGAGGGAGGCGTGCGCCGCTTGGCCGATTGGCGCGGCCAGGTCGTGCTGCTGAACTTTTGGGCCAGTTGGTGCGAGCCTTGCGTCTCGGAGATGCCGGCCTTGTTGCGCCTGGCCGAAAGTCGGGCCGATCAGGGCCTGGTGGTGCTGGCCGTGAACTACCAGGAAAGCGAAGCCAAGGTGCGATCCTTTTTGGACCTGGTTTTCGGCGAGATTCCGCAGGCCTTGCCGGTCTTGATGGACCGTGATGGCCAAGCGGCCAAAGCCTGGACGGCCCGTGTGCTGCCCACCACGGTGATCGTGGACCGTTCGGGCCAGCCGCGTTGGAGCGTCATGGGCGAGTGGAACTGGACGGGGCCTCAGGCGCGCGAATTGATCGAGCCCTTGCTGAGGTCCGGCCGATAATTCGGCATCGTCGCAAATTGGGTTTTGTCAGCGTTTCTTTGGGAGAGGTCGGCTGTGAAGCAAGGTGGGGTGTGGCATCGCCGTCGCGTGTTGCAAGGCTTGGGGGCATCGGCGCTCGGTTTGGGCCTGCTGCGTGCGCCTCATGCGCAGGCACGTCGCTTCGAGCCGGTGCCGGGGGATTGGCGCCGCTTCGAAGTCACCACGCGGGTGGAACTTCAGCAGCCCGTGGGGGCGGCGCAGGTGTGGGTGCCGCTGCCATCGGTGCAGTCGGACTATCAACAAGTGTTGGGCCATCAGTGGCGTGGCACAGCGGCCGAGGCGCGCATCGTGGCCGACGAGCGCTACGGTGCGCGCATGCTCATGGCCCGCTTCGAGGCATCGGCGTCCGCACCGTCGATCGAGGTCAGCAGCGTGGTGCTCACGCGGGATCGGGCCGTGGACTGGCAGCGTCCCGTGTCGGTGGCCGTAGACCCGGCCACATTGCGGTTTTGGCTGCAACCGACCGATTTGTTGCCGACCGATGGCATCGTGCGTGACACCGCGCGGCGCATCATTGGCAGCGCGCGTGGGGATGTCGACAAGGTGCGACGCATCTACGATTGGGTGGTGCATTCCACTTATCGCGAGCCGCAGGTGCGCGGCTGCGGCGTCGGCGACATCAAGGCCATGCTGGAGACGGGCAACTTCGGTGGCAAGTGTGGCGACATCAATGCCTTGTTCGTGGGGTTGTGCCGTGCCGTCGGGGTGCCGGCGCGCGATGTGTACGGCATCCGGCTGGCGCCCTCGGCATTTGGTTACCGGGAGCTCGGTGCCAACTCCGCCCAGTTGAAGTCGGCTCAGCACTGCCGCGCCGAGGTGTTCCTGCGCGAGCATGGCTGGGTGGCGATGGATCCGGCCGACGTGGGCAAGGTCATGCGGCAGGAGTCGTCGCGCTGGATCCGCGACCCGCGTGATCCGCTCGTTGCGCCGGTTTACGCGGGTCTGTTCGGAGGCTGGGAGGGCAACTGGATGGCATACAACATGGCGCATGACCTGGCTTTGCCCGGCTCGCAGGGCCCGCGCCTGGCCTTTCTGATGTATCCGCAGGCCGAACATGCTTCGGGGCGTTACGATCCGCTCGATCCCGATCGCTTCAAGTACAGCATCTTTGCCCGTGAACTCTGATCCTTGGTTGGCCCTGCAGGGCCGCAAGCTGGTGCTGGCCTTGTCCGGCGGAGTGGCCTGCTACAAGAGCGCCGAGCTCGTGCGCCTGCTGGTCAAGGCAGGCGCCTCGGTGCAGGTCGTGATGAGCGAGGCGGCCGAGCGCTTCATCACGGCGATGACGATGCAGGCATTGTCGGGTCAGCCGGTGGTGACCAGTCCTTGGGATGCGCGCGAGCCCAACCACATGGCGCACATCAACCTGACCCGAGGGGTGGATGCCATCGTGATCGCTCCGGCCAGCGCCGACTGCATCGCCGCGCTGGCGCAGGGCCGGGCCGATGATCTCATCAGTCTGATGTGCTTGGCGCGGCCCTGGGCCGTGGGCGAGCGGCCTTGTCCGCTGCTGCTGGCCCCGGCGATGAACCGCGAGATGTGGTCGCACCCGGCCACGCAGCGCAACGTGGCCCAAGTGGTGGCCGACGGCGCCGTCTTGTTGGGGCCGGGGCATGGCGATCAAGCCTGCGGAGAGATCGGCGATGGCCGCATGCTGGAGGCCGAGGAGCTGTTCGAGGAGATCGTCGCCTTCTTCGAGCCCAAGGTGCTGCAGGGCCAGCGGGTGCTGATCACGGCCGGGCCGACCTTCGAGGCCATCGACCCGGTGCGCGGCGTCACCAATTTGTCCAGTGGCAAGATGGGGTTCGCGCTGGCCAGGGCGGCCCGCGAGGCCGGCGCCGAGGTCACCCTGGTGGCTGGCCCCGTGGCCTTGGGCACTCCGCGTGGCGTGCGCCGTATCGATGTGCGCAGCGCCGTGCAGATGTTCGAGGCCGTGATGTCGGTGGTGGCCGCGCAGGACGTGTTCATCGCCACCGCGGCGGTGGCCGACTGGCGGCCAGCCACCGCGGCCGAACACAAGCTCAAGAAAGACGGTTCGGGCCAGTGCCCGGTGTTGAGCTTCGTCGAAAACCCTGACATTTTGGCCAGCGTCGCGCGCCTGCCTCATGCCCCGTACTGTGTGGGCTTTGCGGCCGAAAGCGAGAAACTGGCCGAGCATGCCCGCACCAAGCGTCAGCGCAAGGCAGTGCCGTTGCTCGTGGCCAATCTTGGCCCGAGCACGTTCGGCTGCGATGACAATGCCGTGTTGTTGGTCGATGCGCAGGGTGAGCGGCCTTTGCCCGAGGACGGCCGTCGCGTCGACAAGCTCGTGTTGGCGCGCCTGCTGGTGCGCGAAATCGCCCAACGATTGTCCAAGCATCACTCATGACGACCATTGCTTTGAAAGTGCTCGACGCCCGCATGGCCGAGCACCTGCCCAGCTACGCCACGCCCGGCAGTGCCGGGCTGGATCTGCGGGCCTGTCTGGAGGGCCCGCTGGTCCTGGAGCCGGGGCAGACCGAGCTCATCCCCACGGGTTTGGCCATCCATCTCGGGGATCCGGGCTTGGCCGCGCTGATCCTGCCACGCTCGGGATTGGGTCACAAGCACGGCATCGTGCTGGGCAATCTGGTGGGCTTGATCGATTCGGACTACCAGGGGCAGCTCATGGTGAGCTGCTGGAACCGCGGACACGAGACCTTCACGGTGCAGCCGATGGAGCGCATTGCGCAATTGGTCATCGTGCCGGTGGTGCAGGCCCGCTTCGAGCGGGTCGAGGATTTCGAGGCCTCGCACCGCGGCAAGGGCGGTTTTGGCTCGACGGGCCGGCATTGAGGCGACCCGAGCAGGCCGCCGAAGGCAGCACCGCGCTGACCGTCAGTGCAAGGTGGAACCGCTGGGCGGGCTGCTCAGCACGCTGAGCACCGGCTGGCCGACGCTGCGGTTTTCGATTTCCGCCTCGGTGGCTTCGCGCACGCCACGCACCTTCAGTGCCAAGCGCAGCGCCATCCCGGCCAAGGGATGGTTGCCGTCCAGCACCACATGGCTGTCATAAACCTCGGTGACCGTGTAGATGCGGTCGGCAGGCATGTCGCGGGTGGTGATGCCTTCGGGCAGGCCGTCGAACTGCATGCCCGGCTCGATGTGCTCGGAAAAGAGCTTGCGATCTTCGAAGAACACCAACGAGGCGTCGTATTCTCCGAAGGCATGCTCCGGCTCCAGATGCAACTTGGTCTCGAAGCCGACTTCCTGCCCTTCGAGCACTTCTTCGACCTTGGCCAAGAGATCGTCGCCGCCGTAGAAAAACTCCACGGGCTCGGACAGCTCGTCGATGAGATGGCCCAGAGTGTCTTCGAGTCGCCAGGTCAGGCTGACGACGCAGGGAGAGGTGATGCGCATGCGTAATGATCGCACAATGGCGGCCATGCAGATTTCTCGCCCCCACTCTTTGCTCGCTGGCCTCAGCCCCGAGACCTTCATGCGCCGATACTGGCACAAGCGACCTTTGCTGGTGCGCCAGGCCTTGCATCATCGTCCCGATTTGCCCACGCGCGATCAACTCTTCGCATTGGCCGCGCGCCCCGATGTCGAGTCCCGCCTGGTGCGCCGCACCGAGCGCGGCTGGCAGCTGCGGCAGGGCCCGATGTCACGCCGGGCGCTGCCGCCGCTGTCGCGGTCTGACTGGACCTTGCTGGTGCAGGGGGTCGATTTGCACCATGAGGGCGCCCACCGGCTGCTGCAGGCGTTTCGCTTCGTGCCGGATGCGCGCTTGGACGATTTGATGATCTCGTATGCCAGCGATGGCGGCGGGGTCGGGCCGCATTTCGATTCGTACGACGTGTTCTTGCTGCAGGTGCATGGACGCCGGCGTTGGCGCATCGGCCGACTGGCCGATGACCGCTTGCTGGAGGGCGTGCCGCTGCGGATCCTGGCGAACTTTCGTGCCGAGGAGGAACATGTGCTGGAGCCGGGCGACATGCTCTACCTGCCGCCACGCTGGGCGCACGATGGTGTGGCCGAGGGCGAGTGCATGACCGCGTCGATCGGCTTTCGGGCCCCCCGCCGTGAGGAATTGCTGCGTGAGGTGCTCGTGCGCGAACTGGAAGGCCGTGAGACGGAGTCCGACGGCGTGCTCTATCGTGATCCGCAGCAGCCGGCCACGGCCACCCCGGCACGCATGCCGCAAGCTCTGCAAGACTTCGCGGTGCAGGCGGTGCAATCGCTGTTGCGCGATCGCCGGGCGCTGGAATGCGCCTTGGGTGAATACTTGAGTGAACCCAAGCAAGGCGTGTGGTTCGAGCCGGGCCCGGGGGGCGATCTCTCTCAGGGGCTGAGGCTGGACCGGCGCACCCGGATGCTGTATGACCGGCACCATGTCTTCATCAATGGCGAGGCTTTTCGCGCCGCAGGGGCCGACGCGCGGTTGATGCGTCGCTTGGCCGATCGTCGCGAACTGGATGCTGCGGCCTGGCGCTTGGCCAGCGATGAGGCCAAGGCGCTGCTCATGCAGTGGGCCGAGGATGGTTGGCTGCATCCGCTGGGCCCAGCGTCGACCTGAGCGCTGAGCTGAGGCGAGGACCGATCCATGGAGACTCCCCGCACCGCCACCCCCGTGGCACCCATGGCCAGCCGTGCCGATTTCCATCGGGCGATCGCCGAGGCATTCGAGCGGGCCGCCGACGTGGGGTGCCGCGAGATCTGGCTGTGCGATGTGGACTACGCGGACTGGCCGCTGGGCGAGCGCGCCGTGGTGCAGTCCCTCACGCGCTGGGCCTGCGCCCATCGGCGACTGACCCTGCTGGCCAGCCGCTTCGACGAAGTGCCTCGGCGCCATGCGCGATGGGTCGCTTGGCGGCGTCATTGGGGGCATGTGGTGGACTGCCTGGCGTTGCCGCAGGTCGAGCCCTCGCAAGTGCCATGCTTTTGGTTTGCCCCCGGCTTGCAGGCCGTGCGCCTGGTCGATCCTCGGCGCTACCGGGGCTTCGTGGACACCACCCCGGCCGAGCTGCTGCGCATGCAAGACCGCGTGCGCGAACTGGCCCGCTGGGGCATCCCAGACTTTCCGGTGACCACCCTGGGTTTGTGATTAAGTGCAAACCCTATATAATGTTTGATGGTTTGCTCTAATCAAACCGCCGCAGGGTCAGGCTTGGATTCAAACTCTTTTACAAGTTGAAACCCGGCGGTTGCAACCAGCCCAGATCACTCATCACCTGAACCTTTCGAGGAAAGTGCAATGAACAAGTCGCTCGTGTTGGCTTCCATCGTCGCTGCCGTCGCCCTGGCCGCTTGCGGCAAGAAGGAAGAGCCGGCGCCTGCTGCCGAGGCCCCTGCTGCCGCGCCCGCTCCGGCTCCCGCTCCCGCTCCTGCCGAAGCCGCTTCGCCGGTGGCCGAAGCCGCGTCCGACGCGGCTGCGCCGGCGGCCGACGCTGCTTCGCCCGCTGCTTCGCAGTGAGCGTTTCGACGCCTGCAAACAAAAAGGCCGCCTGCGGGCGGCCTTTTTACTGGTGGGGCGATTCTCGATCGGTAAATCGGGATGCCAAGTCACAAACCAACAAACCCTTGAATATATTGGTGACAAATATTTCAAGGGTTTTTCAGGCTGGCGGGGTTATCGGAGGTCTTCGGCCAGCAGGTTCACGATGCGCCGGGCCGTCTGGCTGCGATCGGGCTCACCTTGCTCGTTTTGCACGAGTACCAAGCTGCGATCGCCCTCGGATTGCAGGGCGATGCGGTAACGCTGAGGCGAGGGCGTCTCGTCGTTGCCGCGCCCGAACATCCGTCCCAGCAAACCGGGCTCGGGTTGCGGGGGGCGGGGCGGCACATAGCGCACGAAATACAGGCCACGGGCGCGGTCGCGGTCTTCGACGGTGAAGCCGCTGCGGTCCAGCGACAGGCCCAGGCGGCGCCAGGCGCGATCGAAGCCATCGTCGATTTGCACACCGATGGTGCCGCCTTGTTCGACCACGCGGGCACGGGCGGGCGCTTGGCGGGCCTGCTCGTGGAGGGTTCGTGCCTGCTCGGGGGATTGGCCCAAGTGGGTGAGCAACCGCGTCAGCATCACGGCTTCCAGCTCGGGGTCGGCTGGACGAGGCTGCCAGCGCGTGATTTCTTGGCGCTGGTCGACATACACTTCTTCCATGCCCCGGTGGCTGATGTAGATTTCGCTGCCGCCTTGCGCGGTGCGTTCCACGCGGGTGCGGTAGCGATCGACTTCGCCGGTGGAGTACAGAGAGTCCAGCACGCGACCCAGCGTGCGTCGGATGATGTCGTTGGGCAGCTTGGCGCGGTTTTCGGCCCACTCGGTTTCCATCACGCCGGCTTCGGGCGAGTCCAGCGTGAGCGTCAGGCCCAGCTCTTGCCAGAAGCTGCGCAGCTTGGGCCAGAGTTGTTCCGGCGGCATGTCCACCACGAGCCAGCGTTGATTGCCGGCGCGCTCGATGCGGGCCGTCCCCAGCTGGTTCGGAGCCACCGTGACCGTGGCACCGGACGATGCGCGCGCGCTTTGGTAACTGGCCGCACTGATGCTGCCGCCAGAGGGCAGGTAGCGTGAATCTCTCGAGAGCTGGGTCAGATCCGGGGGCACATCCAGCGTGCTTTCACGCATGGTGCTGCCACTGCGGTAATCAACCTTGTCTCCCGACAGGACATTGGACACCGACGAGCAGCCGGCCAGGGCCAAGGCGCAGGCAGCCACGATGGGCCGGGACAGGGGCAGTTTCTGCAAAGGCATTCTCCGTAAGCGCTGAAGACGAGACCGTGGAATGCCGCCGGCCTCGTCGGGCCGGGGCGGCGGCAGGCTCAAATCAGACCCGCCTCACGCAGGGCTTGTTCCAAGGCGCCGTGGTGGGCTTCGCTCAAGGGGCTGAGCGGCAGGCGCAGGCCCCCGCGGATGCGTCCCATGCGTTGCAAGGCCCACTTCACGGGGATGGGGTTGGGTTCGACGAAAAGCAGTTTGTGCAGCGACAGCAGGCGCAGATGGATTTCGGCGGCGCGGCGCGCATCGCCGGCGATGGCCGCCATGCACAGCTCGTGCATGGCCCGCGGAGCGACGTTGGCGGTGACGCTCACGTTGCCATGGCCGCCCAGGAGCATCAGGGCCACGGCCGTGGGATCGTCGCCCGAGTAGATCGAAAAGCCGCGCGGAGCATGTTTGATCAACCAGGCAGCCCGATCGATGTTGCCGGTGGCTTCTTTGATGCCGATGATGCCAGGCACCTGGGCCAAGCGCAGCACGGTCTCGTGCTGCATATCGGCCACTGTGCGACCGGGCACGTTGTACAGCACCATCGGGATGTCCACCGCCTCGGCGATGGCCCGGAAGTGGCGATACATGCCTTCCTGGGTGGGTTTGTTGTAGTACGGCACCACTTGCAGGGTGCAGTCGGCCCCGGCCTGTTTGGCGAACTTCGACAGCTCGATGGCCTCGCGTGTGGAGTTGGCACCAGCCCCGGCCATGATGGGCACGCGGCCCTTGGCATGTTCGACGGCCACTCGGATGATTTCGGCCTGTTCTTCCACGGTGACGGTGGGAGACTCACCGGTGGTGCCGACCACGCCGATGCAGTCGGTGCCTTCGGCAATGTGCCAGTCGATGAGCTTGCGCAGACCGTCGTAATCGATGCTGCCGTCGTCATGCATGGGCGTGACCAGGGCCACGATGCTGCCAGTGATGGGTTTCATGCGGGTCATCCTATGAATTCATCGATTCTACCCACGGCCGATCCGCACACTGGCGGCTTGGGGCGGGTTCAGTCCAAGCGGTGCCGCGCCACGCAGGAGGCGGCTTCCCGCACGGCTGCCAGGCGCTGCACGAGGCGCTCCGGGGCCCGCAGCCATCCTTCTTCGTAAGCCACCACGCGCAAGTGGGGGCGCGCAGCCTCCAGCAGTTCGCCCGGACGTAACAGGAAGTCGGGATGGCGCGGCCGGCCCACCGTCTCGTGACCGAGCGCGAAGGTCTCGTAAATCAGCACACCGCCGGGAGCCACGGTGTCAACGAGGATGGGCAGCAGGGGGCGCCAGAGGTAATTGGTGACCACCACGGCGTCGAAGTGCCGGCCTTCGAAGGGCCAGGGGCCGTTTTCGATGTCGGCCACGACGATCTCGCCCAGTGGGCGCAGCGGCTCGACCGCCTGTGCGTCGCGGTCCACGCCGGTGACCGGGTGCCCGCGCGCGGCCAGCCAGCGCAGGTGACGCCCACTGCCGCAGGCCACGTCGAGCACGGTGCCGCCGGCCGGGATCAGCGCGGCCCAGCGCCGCACCCAGTCCGAGACGTGCGTGTTCCCGTGGGTGCTGGGCTCGCTCATCGGGGCCGGGCCTCCCGACGGAGGGCCGCCAGGGCCATGCGGTCGACGATGGCCGGCGCGATGAGCTTGAGCCAGCGCCCGAGTCGGCCTTGCGCCGTCATCACCACGTCACGGCGGCGACGTTCCAGGCCTTGCAGGATGAGGCGGGCGCAGGTGTCTACCGGCATGGCGCCGCGCTCGTCCAGGCCACTGACGCCGGCCGGCTGGCCGGCGGCATTGAAGCCGCGCCGGCGGATTTCGGTGGCCACCACGCCGGGATAGGCGATGGTCACGCTGACGCCGGTGCCGATGAGTTCGACGCGCAGCGCCTCGAAAAAGCCCGTCATCGCAAACTTGGTGGCGCTGTAGGCCGTGCGGCCGGGCACGCCCACCAGGCCGGCCAGGCTGCTGACGGCGCACAAGCGCCCTCGGCTGGCCAGCAGATGCGGCAAGGCTGCATGGGTGCACCAGACCGCGCCCCACAGGTTGATGCGCATGAGCTGTTCGTACCAGCCAAGGTCTTGGACCTCGCGCAGCAAGGCATGGGCGGACATGCCGGCATTGTTGATGAGGGTGTCGATGCGACCATAGGTCTGAACGGCGGCCTGCATCAGGGCGCGGCACTCGGCCTGCACGCTCACATCGGTCGGCTGCACCAGCACCTCGGCGCCGTGTGCACGGCACTGGGCGGCCACCGCGTCCAAGCGTTGCCGTTGGCGTGCGGCCAGCACCAAGGCGGCCTGCGGGCCGTGACGCTGCGCGAGCTGACGCGCCATTTCGGCGCCGATGCCTTCGGAGGCACCGGTCAAGACGATCACTTGCATGGGACGCCTAGAAGCAATTCCAGAACTGCTGGGCCAGCTCGAACACCATGGCCGGCTGGGCATACCAGGCGAACACTGCCAGCAGCACGAGCAGGCCCAGCGTCCAGGCCAAGACCTGGAGTGGGCGCAAGAGGGGGCGCTTCGGGATCATGGTCACATCATGCCGCAGCCGGGGCGCTCCGTCGAATGGCGGTTTCCCGCACGGGCAGGTTGACCAAGGCCGCAAAGACGCCCAGGGCCACGGCAATCCACCAGACGATGTCGTAGCTGCCCGTGCTGTCGTAGAGCCGGCCCCCCAGCCACACACCCAGGAAAGAGCCGATTTGGTGACTGAAGAAGACGAAGCCGCCCAGCATCGACAGGTATTGCACGCCGAAGATCTGGGCCACCACGGCATTGGTGGGCGGCACGGTCGACAGCCACAGCAGGCCCATGACGGCCGAGAAGACGTAGACGCTCATCGGCGTGAGCGGCGCCCACAGGAAGGCCACGATGGCCACCGAGCGCAGGAAGTAGATCGCCGCCAGGATGTGGCGTTTGGCCAGGTGTTGGCCCAGGACGCCAGCGGCATAGGTGCCGAAGACATTGAACAGACCGATGAGCGCCAGCGCATAGGTGGCCACTTCGGGCGACAGGCCTTGGTCCTTGAGGTGGCTGGGCATGTGCACGCCGATGAACACCACTTGGAAGCCGCAGACGAAGTAGCCGGCCATCAGCAATTGAAAGCTGCGGTAGCCGAGGGCTTCTCGTATGGCTTGGCCGATGCTTTGCTCGAAGCCCGCGGCCGAGGCGGCCCGCCGGGGCTCCTTCAGGCCCTGGGCCAGCGGCATGATGGCCAGCGCCAGGCAGCCCAGGATGAAGAGGGCGTTTTGCCAGCCGAAGCCGCCGATCAGCCAGTTCTCCACCGGCACCATCAGGAATTGGCCAAAGGAGCCGGCCGCGGCGGCCACGCCCATGGCCCAGGAGCGCTTCTCGGGGGCCACATTGCGGCCGATCACGCCGTAGACGACGGCATACGTGGTGCCTGCCTGGGCCATGCCCAACAACAGGCCGGCGCTGCCGGTGAAGGCCAGACCCGACGTGGCCAGGGCCATCAGCACCAGACCGACGGCGTACAGCGCGGCGCCGGCCAGCAGCACGCGAAAGGCGCCGAAGCGGTCGGCCAGCATGCCGGCGAAGGGGCCGGTGGCTCCCCACATGAGGTTTTGGACCGCAATGGCAAACGCGAAGGTCTCGCGGCTCCAGCCACGTTCCATCGTGATCGGCTGCAGCCACATCCCGAAGCCGTGGCGGATGCCCATGGACAGGGTCACGATCAAGGCGCCACAGATGAGCACCTGCGTCATGGACAGCTTCGGGGTGGCGGTGGAGTTCATGGCTGAACTGTAGCCAAGCCGCCGCCAGTCTGCTGGCGCTGCGCACTTTGGGTTCAGCTGGCATTCAGCTTGGCGGTCGGCGGCGCGGTCGGCCTAGAATGCGCCGCCATGGCGAGCAAAGCGCAACATTCCTACGGCGAGGCGTCGATCCGGGTGCTCAAGGGCTTGGAGCCCGTCAAGCAGCGTCCGGGCATGTATACGCGCACCGACAACCCGCTGCACATCATTCAAGAGGTCATCGACAACGCGGCCGACGAGGCCTTGGCTGGCTTCGGGCGGCGGATTTCGGTCACCTTGCACACCGATGGGTCGGTCAGTGTCGAAGACGATGGTCGAGGCATTCCCTTCGGGCTGCACCCCGAGGAAAAGGTGCCGGTGGTGGAGATCGTCTTCACGCGATTGCATGCCGGCGGCAAGTTCGACAAGGTCAGCGGCGGGGCCTACAGCTTCTCCGGCGGGTTGCACGGGGTTGGCGTGAGCGTGACCAATGCGCTGTCCAAGCGCCTGCAGGTGCAGGTCTGGCGCGACGGCCAGGTGGCCAGTCTGGCGTTTGGCAGTGGCGAGGTGATCGAGCCCCTGGCCGTTCGAAAAGCCGAGCCCGGGGCGCGTCGTCACGGCACGACGGTGCGGGTATGGCCTGATCCAAAGTATTTCGACAGCGCCCAACTGCCTCGGCCCGAGCTGGTGCACTTGCTGCGCAGCAAGGCAGTGTTGATGCCCGGGGTGACGGTTACCCTCACCGAGGAGAAAACCGGCGAGACCCAGACCTGGCTGTACCAAGGGGGCTTGCGAGACTATTTGTTGCAAACCTTGCCGGCCGATCCGCTGATCTCGCTCTTCGAGGGCGAGCACTACGCCGAGGAAGGGGAGACGGAAAACTTCGCCGAAGGCGAGGGCGCAGCCTGGTGTGTGGCATTCACCGAGGAGGGAGCGCCCGTGCGTGAGAGCTATGTCAACCTCATTCCCACGGTGGCCGGGGGCACGCACGAGGCTGGGCTGAAGGACGGCTTGTTCGCCGCGGTCAAGGGCTTCATCGAGCTGCATGGCCTGCTGCCCAAAGGGGTGAAGCTGATGCCCGAGGATGTGTTCTCACGGGCGAGTTTCGTGCTGTCGGCCAAGGTGCTGGACCCGCAGTTCCAGGGGCAGACCAAGGAGCGGCTCAACAGCCGCGATGCGCTGCGCTTGGTGTCGGCGTATGTGAAGCCGGCGATGGAATTGTGGCTGAACCAGCATGTGGACCAGGGCAAGCGCCTGGCCGAGTTGGTGATTCGACAGGCCCAGGCACGCCAACGCGCCGGGCAGAAGGTCGAGAAGAAAAAGGGTTCGGGCGTGGCCGTGCTGCCGGGCAAGCTCACCGACTGTGAAAGCCGTGACCTGTCGGTCAATGAAGTCTTTTTGGTCGAAGGAGATTCCGCCGGCGGCAGTGCCAAGATGGGGCGCGACAAGGAGACCCAGGCCATCTTGCCGTTGCGCGGCAAGGTGCTCAACGCCTGGGAGGTCGAGCGCGATCTGCTGTTCAAGAACAATGAGATCCACGACATTGCCGTGGCCATCGGCGTGGACCCGCATGGGCCGACGGACGATCCCGATTTGTCGGGGCTGCGTTACGGCAAGATTTGCATCTTGTCGGATGCGGATGTGGACGGCTCCCACATCCAGGTGCTGTTGCTCACGCTGTTCTTCCGCCATTTCCCCAAGCTGATCGAGCGTGGCCATGTGTACGTGGCCAAGCCGCCGCTGTTTCGCGTGGATGCCCCGGCGCGCGGCAAGAAGCCCGCGGCCAAGCTCTATGCGCTGGACGAGGGCGAACTGGCCGCCATCCTGGACAAACTGCGCAAGGAAGGGTGCCGGGAAGGGGCGTGGACGATCAGCCGTTTCAAGGGCTTGGGGGAGATGAGTGCCGAGCAACTGTGGGAGACCACGCTCAACCCCGACACCCGGCGCCTGTTGCGCGTGGCCTATGGGGACCTCGGCTTTACCGACACCGAGCAGCTCATGAACAAGCTCATGGGCAAGGGCGAGGCGCAGGCCCGGCGCGAACTGATGGAGTTGCACGGCCACGCGGTCGAGGTGGACATCTGACGAGGGGCGCCAACCGTGCTGGGCAATACCCGGGTCCGCTTGCGGCCCACCCTGATCGACGACCTGGACGAGGTCGTGGCGATGGAGAACGACCCGGTCAACCGGCCGACCATCACCCCCTGGGACCGCACGCAGCACGAGGCAGCGGTGCGCTTCCCGGATTTCCGGCATTTCATCGTGGAGACCGGGGATTCGCATGTGCCGGTGGGGTTCGTGATTTTGGTGGGCTGTCGCAACCGTCACCGCTCAATCGAACTCAAGCGCATGGTGATCCAGCCCAAGGGGCAGGGTCTGGGGCGCGCCTGCTTGCGGCTGCTCAAGCGCATTGCCTTCAATGACCTGGGCGCGCATCGCTTTTGGCTCGATGTGCGGCCCTATAACACCCGTGCCAAGGCGCTGTACGACACCGAGGGCTTCGTGGAGGAAGGCCGGCTGCGCGAAAGCGTGCTCACCGACCATGGCTTCGAGTCGCTGATCGTGATGTCGATGCTGGAAGACGAATATCGTGCCCGCGTGGACAGGGGCCTGGAAACGGCCGACTGATGGGCGGCACCACACAAGTCATGATGGATCAGACGAGCTTGGATTTTTCGATGGGTGGCCAAGGCGGCGACAGCCTGACCCTGGCCCGTTATGCCGAACGGGCTTACTTGGAGTACGCGCTGAGCGTGGTCAAAGGCCGCGCCTTGCCGGATGTGTGTGATGGCCAAAAGCCGGTGCAGCGTCGCATCCTGTATGCGATGGAGCGCATGGGGCTGAGCTTTACCGGCAGCGGCGGGGCCAAGCCGGTCAAGAGCGCGCGCGTGGTGGGCGATGTGCTGGGCCGCTACCACCCGCACGGAGACACCGCGGCCTATGATGCGTTGGTGCGCATGGCGCAGGACTTCAGCCAGCGCTATCCGTTGATCGATGGGCAGGGGAATTTCGGCTCGCGCGATGGCGACGGTGCGGCGGCGATGCGCTACACCGAGGCGCGTCTGGCGCCGATCGCCCGGCTGCTGCTCGATGAGATCGACGAGGGCACGGTCGATTTCGTTCCGAACTACGATGGCTCCACGCAGGAGCCGCGTCAGCTGCCCGCACGGCTGCCTTTCGTGCTGCTCAACGGCGCCAGCGGCATCGCGGTGGGCCTGGCCACCGAGATTCCCTCGCACAATCTGCGCGAGGTCGCCGCCGCAGTGGTGGCTTTGATCAAGAACGAGAAGCTCACCGATGAGGAGCTCTTCGCGCTGCTGCCCGGCCCGGATTTTCCCGGAGGTGGCCAGGTGATCAGCAGCGCGGCCGACATCCGCGAGGCCTACAGCAGCGGACGCGGCAGCCTCAAAGTGCGGGCTCGCTGGAAGATCGAGGATCTGGCGCGCGGCCAGTGGCAGCTGGTGGTGACCGAGCTGCCGCCGGGCACCAGCGCGCAGAAGGTGCTGGAGGAAATCGAGGAGCTGACCAATCCCAAGGTCAAGGCCGGCAAGAAGGCGCTGAGCACCGAGCAGATCCAGCTCAAGACCACCGTGCTGGCCGTGCTCGATGCCGTGCGCGACGAATCGAGCAAGGAGGCACCGGTGCGCCTGGTGTTCGAGCCCAAGACCAGCCGCATCGATCAGCAAGAGCTCATCAACACGCTGTTGGCGCACACCAGTTTGGAAAGCTCGGTGCCCGTCAACCTGACCATGGTCGGCAGCGACGGCCGGCCCACGCAGAAGTCCATGCGCCAGGTGTTGACCGAGTGGATCGGCTTCCGTTTGGCCACCGTGGCGCGTCGCACGCGCCATCGGCTCGACAAGGTGCTTGACCGCATCCATGTGCTGGAGGGCCGGCAGCTGGTGCTGCTGAACATCGATGAAGTGATTCGCATCATCCGCCACGCCGATGAGCCCAAACCGGCGCTGATCGAGCGCTTTGCCTTGAGCGAGCGCCAGGCCGAGGACATTCTCGAGATCCGGCTGCGTCAGCTGGCGCGCCTGGAGGCGATCAAGATCGAGCAGGAGCTCAAGGAGCTGCGCAGCGAACAGACCAAGCTGGAGGAGATCCTGGGCAGCCCGGCCGCGCTCAAGCGCACCGTGGTCAAGGAAATCGAGGCGGATGCCAAGCAATACGGCGACGAACGACGCACCTTGATCCAGGAGGACAAAAAGGCGGTGGCCGAGGTCAAGGTGATCGACGAGCCAGTCACGGTGGTGGTCAGTCAAAAGGGCTGGGTGCGTGCCCGCCAAGGTCACGGCCACGACCCGGCGAGTTTTGCGTTCAAGGCTGGCGATGGCTTGTACGGCACTTTCGAGTGCCGCACGGTCGATACGCTGCTGGTCTTTGGCAGCAATGGGCGCGTCTATACCGTGGCAGTCAGTGCCTTGCCGGGCGCCCGCGGCGATGGGCAGCCGGTGACCACGATGATCGAGCTGGAGCCGGGCACCCAGCTGGCGCATTTCGTGGCCGGATCGCTGGATGCGACGTTCCTGTTGGCCAACACGGCCGGTCATGGCTTGTTGGCACGCATCGGTGACATGGTGTCGCGTCAGAAAGGCGGCAAGAGTTTCCTCGACCTGGATGAAGCTGCCCGCCTGCTGCCGCCAGCGCCGGTGGCTCCCGGGGCCGATCAGGTGGCCTGCTTGTCGCTGAGCGGGCGGATGTTGGTCTTTCCGTTGAGCGAGCTGAAGCTTCAGCCCAAGGGCGGGCGTGGGCTGACTTTGATGGACGTGGATGCGAAGGATCCGCTGGTGTCGGTGGCGGTCTTTGCCGGGACCGTGAAGGTGCTGGGCACCGGCCGCGGGGGCAAGGCCAAGGAAGAGGACTTTCGCGGCGCTGCCTTGGCCGAATTCACCGGTCGGCGCTCTCGCAAAGGCAAGGCCCTGGGTTTCAAGGCCACCCGTGTGCTACCCGGCTGAGTCCTGCCCGGCGGTGCTGGCCGCTTGCGTCACCACCAAGTGCACGAACTGCAGCTTGGCCACGGCCGTGCGCGACAGCACGAAGGGGTAGAAATCGGGCTGGCCCATGCTGCGCGACAGTTCGTTGAGCACGCCGGTCAGTTCGGTCCAGGCGTTGACCACGGACAGAAAGCGCTGTGCATCAGGGTCTTGCGGGCGGTACAGGCAGTCGGTGGTGAAGGGTTCATAGCCGGTTTCGAGTTCATCGGCTTCCAGCCCGAAACTCAAAGCCGTGTCCAGGGTGTCCACCATGTGCAGGTAATGGGCCCAGGTTTCGGCCCAGTCTTCCCAAGGATGGGCGCTGGCATAGGCGCTGACATGGTGCAGCGACCACTGCGCGGGCGGCCCCTCGGCATAGTGACGTTGCAAGGCCGCGGCGTAATCGCGCCGCTCGTCACCGAAGACGGCGCGAAATTCATTCAGCCAAGCGCTTTGGGCCACCAGCCGAGCCCAGTAATAGTGGCCGACCTCGTGGCGCAAGTGGCCCAGCAGGGTGCGATAGGGCTCATGCAGTTGTCGGCGCACGCGCTCGCGGTGAGCGTCGTCGGCCTCGGCGATGTCCAGGGTGATGATGCCCTGCGCATGCCCGGTCACCACGGCAGGGCCGCCCGGCACGGCGCGCAAAAAGTCGAAGGCCAGGCCGTGCTGCGGGTCTTCACCGAGACGTGAGCGCACGGGGAGTTGCAGCGCCAGCAGGGACGACACGAGCCGGGCCTTGGCCGCTTCGATGCGCTGCCACAGCTGCGCGTTGTCGGGCTGGCTCAAGTCGGGGATGGTTCGGTTCAGGCGGCAGGATCGGCACAGCGGATTGGGGTCGTGCTCGGGCACGAGCCAGTTACAGCCCGCCGGTGAGTCGAAGTTCGCGCAGCGGCGGTAGCGCGGCGAGGCGCTGCCGTCGGCCAATGCCCACAGCCCGGGCGCCTGTGGGTCCGCTTGCAGCGCGAGCACCTGAGCGCGCGTGGGTTCGTAACCCAAAGGGGCATGGCAGGCCAGGCATTGGCTGTTGCGAAAGAACACCGGGCGCTGGCACACGCAACGGTAGGCCCGCCAAGCCCGCGGCTGGCGCTGGGGTTTCCAGTCTTGGCCGAGCCGGTCGGACAGAGTGTCGAAAAAACCCGCCATGGCAGCCCCTGGAGACGGTCATCTCAGCGCGCACGCAAGCCGGCCCACAGCACCAGCCCCACCATCAGGAAAAGCAAGCCGCTCCAGGCTTCATACGGCAGGCCCAAGAGGTTGACCGCAGCGTCCATGCACGAGGCCGAGATGCGAAACAGAAACGGCACGGCGCTTTCCAGACCCAGGGCGCCGATGATGCGGTCGGCCAGCGTGAGGTTGCAGGAAAACTCCTGGGCCGCCACCCGATTCTGATAGACCGCCGCGGCAATGCCTGAGGCGGCCAGGGCCAGGCCCACACCAGCCAAGCCCCGCTGCAGGCCCCGCACGGGCAGCAGCAGGGCCAGCGCGGCCAGCAAGGCGATGAGCAGGAAGATCACGCGCTGCAGGATGCACCATGGGCAAGGCTGCATGTCGAAAACGTACTGTGATACCAAGGCGGCGGACACACCGCCCAGGCACAGCACGATGACGGCCGCGCAGGCCGTCTTGAGGTTCCAGCGGTTCAAGGCGCGGCCCTCATTCCACTTCGGCGATCAATTCGATTTCGACGCAGGCGCCCATCGGAATCTGGGCCACACCGAAGGCGCTACGCGCGTGGGCGCCTTTGTCCCCAAACACTTGCCCGAGCAGCTCGGAGGCGCCATTGGTCACCAGGTGCTGCTCGGTGAAGCTGGGGGTGCTGTTGACCAGGCTCATCAGCTTGACGATGCGCTTGACTTTGTTCAAGTCACCCACTGCCGCCTGCAAGGTCCCCAACAGGTCGATGGCCACCGCACGCGCGGCCGCCTTGCCTTCTTCGGTGCCCAAATCCTTGCCGAGCTGCCCCACCCAGGGTTTGCCGTCTTTGCGGGCGATTTGGCCGGAGAGGAAGACGAGGTTGCCCGAGCGCACGAAAGGCACGTAGGCGGCCGCCGGGGTGGCCACCGGCGGCAGTTCGATGTTCAGGGCTTTGAGCTGGTTGTAAACGGACATGTCATGGCTCCTTGCAGGACAGCCAGCAATCCTACACTTCACATCACGAGGCGTTCAGGGAGGACGTCGGATGGCGACGAGGGGCAGGTGGGGCCTGGTGTGGGCCCTGGCAGGCTATGGCTTGGGCACGCTGTGGCAGTTGCAGCAGGCGGCCCTGTGGCCTGGGTGGCTGGATGCGGCGGTCTTGGCGCTGGCGGGGCTGGGCGCAGCCGCGCTGTGGCGGTGCCGCACATGCCAACACCGGGGGTGGTATCTCGCGGTGGCGCTCGTGGCGGCCCTGCTGGGCTTCAGTCTGACGGAGCTGCGTGCCCATGGGCGTTTGGCCGATCGGCTCGACCCGGCGCGCGAGGGGGAAGATCTCGAACTGGTGGGGCGCGTGGCCGGTGTGCCGCTGTGGCGCGAGGGCGCTGTGCGCTTTGCCTTCGAGGTGGAGGCGGTGCGGCCGGCCTGGGCCGACCCGGCGCAGGGCGCGCGAGCTCCGCAGGAGCTCGGGGTGCCGCGGCGGGTTCTGCTGAGCTGGCGCGGGGGGCTCCAGGAGGGGCGGTTGCAGCAGCGGCCGCCGCACGATTTGACCGCTGGCCAGCGTTGGCAGCTCGTGGTGCGGCTGCGGCAGGTGCACGGCCGTTTCAACCCGAATGGGTTCGACGCCGAGCTGTGGTTGTTCGACAACGGGTTCGGCGCCACCGGCCATGTGCGTGCGCTGCGCAGCCAGCGCCATCGCAAGCTCGACGAGGCCGACGGACATCTGGTGGACCGCTGGCGCCAGGCCGTGGCGGTGCGTATCGCCGAGCGGGTGAGCGATGCGCGTCTGGCAGGGGTGCTGGCCGCGCTGGTGGTGGGCGAGCAATCGGCCATCGACCGGGCCGATTGGGATCTCTTTCGCATCACCGGCGTGGCTCATTTGATGGCCATCAGCGGCTTGCACATCACGATGTTCGCATGGCTTGCCGCGGCCGCGTTGCGCCGGCTGTGGCGCATGCAGCCGGCCTGGACGCTGGCCCTGCCCGCGCCGGTGGCAGCACGCTGGGGGGGCTTGGCGCTGGCCACGGGATATGCGGTGTTCTCGGGCTGGGGCGTGCCGGCCCAGCGCACCGTGTGGATGTTGGCCACCGTGGCGGTGCTGGCGCAGCTGGGGCGGCGCTGGCCCTGGGGCCTGATGCTGCTGGTGGTGGCCACGGTGGTGGCCGCGGTCGATCCCTGGGCCTTGCTGCAAGCGGGGTTTTGGCTGTCCTTCGTGGCAGTGGCGCTGCTGTTGGCCAGTGCAGACCACGACTGGGTGCAAGCCACTTTGGCGGCCGACCCCGGCAGCCGGGCCCGCTGGCGGGACTGGTTGCAACGCTCAGTGGGCGCGGGGTTACGCACCCAGGCGATCGCCACCGTGGGTCTGGCCCCGTTGACGCTGGTGTGCTTCCAGCAGGTCTCGCTCGTGGGCTTTCTGGCCAATCTGGTGGCCGTGCCGGTCGTGACCCTGGTGGTGACCCCGCTGGCCCTGCTCGGTGTGATGTGGCCCGCGCTGTGGGACGGGGCGGCTGCGGTGTTGGCCGCGTTGACGGCCGGCTTGACCTGGCTGGCGGCTTGGCCGCAGGCGCAGTGGGTGACAGCGGCTGCGCCGATGTGGGCCGTGGCCGTCGGCCTGGCCGGCGGGGCGCTGGCGGTGTTGCCTTGGCCGCTGACCTTGCGTCTGCTCGGGCTGGCCTTGATGTTGCCGCTGCTATGGCCCCCGGTGCCGCGTCCGGCGCCAGGGCAGTTCGAGGTGATCGCGCTGGACGTGGGGCAGGGCACCGCGGTGGTGGTGCGCACCGAGCGCCATACGCTGGTGTACGACACCGGCCCGGCATACACGGCCGACGATGACGCGGGGCAGCGTGTGTTGGTGCCGGTGCTGCAGTCGCTGGGCGAGCGGCAGGTGCACCGGCTCGTGCTGTCGCACCGCGATGCGGACCACGTGGGCGGGGCACGGGCCTTCTTGCGTGCTTACCCGGACACCCCCGTGATGAGTTCGCTGGAGCCGACGCATGAGTTGCTTGGCGCGGTGGCTTCGCACACGCCCTGCACGGCCGGCCAAGCCTGGCGCTGGGACGGGGTGGATTTCGAGATCCTGCATCCGGGGCCCGAAGACCGTTCGCCACCGCTTCAGCCCAACCAGGTGTCGTGCGTGCTCAGGGTTTCGACCCCACGGCACCGCGCCTTGCTGACCGGGGACATCGGCCGCCGCGAGGAGTTGCGGCTCGTCCAGACCCAGGCCGAGCGACTGGCTGCCGACTGGCTGCTCGTGCCGCACCATGGCAGCCGTAGCTCCAGCAGCGAGGAGTTCTTGCTGGCCGTCCAACCGCGGGTGGCCGTGTTTCAGGTGGCGCATCGCAGCCGCTTTGGCCATCCGGCCCCTTCGGTGTGGGCCCGCTACGGGCAGCAGGGCATCGAGCGCATCGCCACCCCGACCTGCGGGGCGTATCGCTGGATGGCCGGCCGCGGGCGCTGCGAGCGTGACCTGCGCCGGCGATACTGGCACCATCGCACAGGAGGGCCTCCCCAGTTTGGAGTTGAACTGGGCCCGGAAATTGCTTCAAGTGCGGCCAAGGGAATCGAGTGATGAGACCGAGCTTCGACGAGATGCACGCCACCAGCACCACGGTGCGTGATCATTACAAAGCCTATGACCGCTGGCTTGCCCGTCAGCCCCGCGATTTGATGCAGGCCAGGCGTCGCGAAGCGGAGATGATCTTCCGTCGCGTGGGCATCACCTTTGCCGTGTATGGGGACAAGGACGAGGACGGCTCGGGCACCGAGCGGCTCATTCCCTTCGACCTGATCCCGCGCATCATTCCGGCGGCCGAATGGCGGGTGCTGGAGCGTGGGCTGGTGCAGCGGGCCTCGGCGCTCAATCGTTTCATTCACGACATCTACCACGGCCAGGACATCCTGCGTGCCGGCATCGTGCCGGCCGAGCAGGTGTTGCGCAACAGTCAATACCGCCCCGAGATGCAGGGCGTGGATGTCAGCGCTGGGGTGTATGCGCATATCGCGGGCATCGACATCGTGCGCGCCGCCCAGCCCGATGGCAGTGGCCGGTATTACGTGCTGGAGGACAACCTGCGCGTGCCCAGCGGGGTGAGCTACATGCTCGAAAACCGCAAGATGATGATGCGGCTGTTTCCCGAGCTGTTCAGCGAGCACGCGGTGGCGCCGGTGGCGCATTACCCGGATTTGCTGTTGGAGACGCTGCGCGCGGTGGCCCCCTCGGGCGTGAGCGAGCCCACGGTGGTGGTGCTCACGCCGGGCATGTACAACTCGGCTTATTTCGAACATGCCTTCTTGGCCCAGCAAATGGGGGTCGAGCTGGTGGAAGGGCAAGACTTGTTCGTCAAGGACGGCTTTCTCTACATGCGCACCACGCGCGGCCCGCGTCGGGTGGATGTGATCTATCGCCGGGTGGATGACGACTTCCTCGATCCGCTGGCGTTCCGACCCGAGTCCGTGCTGGGCTGCGCGGGTCTGCTCGACGTCTATCGCGCAGGCAACCTGACGGTGGCCAATGCCATCGGCACCGGGATTGCCGACGACAAGTCCATCTATCCCTACGTGCCGAAGATGGTGGAGTTCTACCTCGGCGAAAAGCCGCTGCTGGACAACGTGCCGACCTATCTGTGTCGAGAGCCGCAGGATTTGCAGTACGTGCTGGACCATCTGGCCGATCTGGTGGTCAAGGAAGTGCACGGCGCCGGTGGCTACGGCATGCTCGTGGGGCCGGCGGCCACTCGGGCCGAGATCGAGGACTTCCGAGCCCGGCTTTTGGCCGATCCGGCCCGCTACATCGCCCAGCCCACGCTGAGCCTGTCGACTTGCCCGACCTTCGTCGACAGCGGCATTGCACCGCGTCACATCGACCTGCGTCCGTTCGTGCTGACCGGTAAGACCGTCCAGATGGTGCCGGGGGGCTTGACTCGCGTGGCGCTGGCCGAAGGCTCGCTCGTGGTCAATTCTTCGCAGGGCGGTGGCACCAAGGACACCTGGGTATTGGAGGCCTGAACATGCTGTCGCGCACGGCAGACCACCTTTTTTGGATGGCACGCTACATGGAGCGCGCGGAAAACACCGCGCGCATGCTCGACGTGAACTACCAGACGCTGTTGATGCCTCGCGGCGCAGCGTCGGCCGAGCAGCTGTGGCGAGGCTTGCTGGGCATTTGCGAGCTGGCCGGTGACTACAGCGAGCGTTATGGCGCGATCCACTCCCGCCAGGTGATGCACTACATGGTGTGCGACGAGCGCAATCCTTCGAGCATCCTGTCGTGCCTGCGCGCGGCCCGCGAGAATGCCCGCGCGGTGCGCGGGGCACTCACCACCGAAGTCTGGGAAACACAGAACCAGACCTGGCTGGAGTTTCGGCGGCTGATCGCCGAAGGGCATTTCGAACGTGAGCCGGGCGAAGTGTTCGAATGGGTGAAGTTCCGCTCCCACCTGTCGCGCGGCGTGACCCTGGGCACGATGTTGCAGGACGAGGCCTTCCATTTCTTGCGCTTGGGCACCTTCCTGGAACGTGCGGACAACACGGCGCGGCTGCTGGACGTGAAGTTCCAAGGCATGGAGGGCGACTACTTCGGCACGTTCGCGGCGCGGGAGCAGGAATATGACTTCTACCACTGGTCGGCCATTCTGCGGTCGGTGTCGGGCTTCGAGGTCTACCGCAAGGTCTATCGCGACGTGATCCGGCCCGAGAAGGTGGCCGAGCTGCTGATCCTGCGCCCGGACATGCCGCGTTCACTGGCGGCCTGCGTGGCCGAGGTGGTGTCCAACCTCGCGCACGTGGCCAACGATCAGTCCGCGGAAACCCGAAGGCGGGCCGGACGGCTGCATGCCGATCTGCAGTACGCCCGCATCGACGAGATCCTGTCCACCGGGCTGCATGCCTACTTGACGCAGTTTCTCGATCGCATCGGCGATCTGGGCCGTGGCATCAGTCGCGACTTTTTGGTGCCCACGGCCTGAGTCGCCGCTTGGCTCGGCACGGCAGCCAGTCCAACGGGGCGGGCCGCGGGCCGTGAGATCTGGCACGGGCGGCAAGGGCTGGGACAGCGTCCCACGTGAATGCGGGGTATGCCGAGCGCCCCCACAGGCGCATCATGGGTGACATCGTTCAGCCGTCCCGAGGTGTCCCATGTTTCCCTTCACGAGCAAGTCCGGCAAGGCGGCCGCCCGGGCCTCGCAGGCACTTCGGGCGTCGTTGGAACAGGGCATCGTTCGGCCGACCGAGTCGGCCACCGAGAAGGCTTGGTGGATGGATTCGGCACACGAGCTCGAGCAGGGCTTGGAGGTGACCGAAATCACCGAGCCGCCCGACGAGCTGTTCAGTGCGTCCGGCCCGCGCTGAGCGGGGCGGTGGCGGCCTGCGACTGCACCGCCTGCGCCACGGCGGCACCGAGTTCGATGACGGCCATGGCGTAGTAGCTCGACCAGTTGTAGCGCGTGAGGGTGTAGAAGTTCGAGGTGCCGGCCACATAGCTGGGTGCTTGCTTGCCGTTTTGCAGTTCCACCAAGGCCAGCAGGCCGGTGTGCTCGGTGGCCGCTTCGGGCAGCCAGGCTTGGCGGTCGAGGAATTCTTGCACCGTGAAGCTGGGGACGATGTCCGGGGCCAACAGCTCGGCCCGCCGAGTCGCGTCCTCGGGAGGGCGCACTTCGAAATGGGTGGGCAACCCGCGGGTCCAGCCGAACTCGGCCAGGTAGTGAGCGATGCTGCCGATCACGTCCGGGACGTTGTTGTGCAGGTCCACCCGACCGTCGCCATCGAAATCCACGGCATAGCGGTTCCAGCTGCTGGGCATGAACTGCGGCAGGCCCAGTGCCCCTGCGTAGGAGCCCCGCAGCGAGGCCGGATCCAGGCCCTCGCTGGCGGCCAGCACGAAGAGCTGGCCCAGCTCTTCCCGGAAGAACGCACTGCGGTCGCGTCGGCCGGAGGGAAAGTCCAGGCTGAGGGTGGCCAGGGCGTCCAGCACCCGAAAGCCGCCCATGTGGCGTCCGTAGAAGGTTTCCACGCCGATGATGCCCACGACGATTTCCGCCGGCACCCCGTACAGCTGCTCGGCCTTGCGCAGCCAAGCCGCATGCTCGCGCCAGAATTGGGCGCCCAGGCGCACCCGCCGCGGCTCGATGAAGCGGGCGCGGTAGGCCGCCCAATCCTTGGCCGTGCCGGCCGGCGCGGGCATGACCAGGCGCTGCACGGCCGGCAGCACGCGCGCCTGGGCCAAATGGCCGCGCACCCATGCGGCGTCCAGCCCATGGCGTTGGGCAATCTCGTCGGCCAGCGCCATGGCCTCGGCGCGGCCTGCATAGGTGAGCTCGGTGTTGTCGGCCACAGGCCGTTTGGAAGGGGCGCGGGCCGCAGCAGGGGCAGTCCACGCCACCAGGCTGGCCAAGACGAGGCTCGCCAGCGTCAAGGCCAGGGACGAGCGTGGGGGGCGCAACAGGGTGTCAGGCATCGGGCAGGTGTCGGACATGCTGGCGCAAACGGCGCAACAGGGTCCGTGAAGGATTGCGTCTCAGTGTAGTGGCAGCGCGCAGGGCTGACCAGGCTCCCGGGGCGTAACGCAGGGCCTCCATCTCCAGCAAAACGCCTTCGACCGCACGCGCTGCGGGGCCCCAGCGCTGGCGGGCCTGCCGGGCGAGTTCGCGCGGTGTGCTGGCATCGCTGCTGGCCAGTCCGCGCCGCCCCAGCACGGCGCGCATGCGCCGCCATGTGGCCAGCCAAGGGTCGACTTGGCGTCCGTTCCACCAGGC
This sequence comes from Caldimonas taiwanensis NBRC 104434, assembly GCF_001592165.1. Classification (NCBI taxonomy): domain Bacteria; kingdom Pseudomonadati; phylum Pseudomonadota; class Betaproteobacteria; order Burkholderiales; family Sphaerotilaceae; genus Caldimonas; species Caldimonas taiwanensis. The sequence continues at coordinate 18,688 of NZ_BCWK01000009.1, read as the reverse complement.
CCAGGCGACCACGGCTGCACTGGCGGCCACCATCAACCCCAGTAGCACCAGCACCAAGTCCTGCCAGCCGGGCGAACGCAGGCCCAAATGGCGCAACAGCTCGAGCTGACGGCTGCGCGAGTGGTTCAGCACCCATTGGTTCCAAGCGGTGTTCAGGGCTTGCCACTGGTGGCGCCATTGCGTCAGCAGGCCTGGGGTGACGGTGTCCAGGGCGGTGGCCAGCAGCCCGGGGGGCGGGCGCAGCGCGGCATGCCGCATGATGCGCTCCGGCGCGACGGCTGCCGTGGGGTCCAGGCGCACCCAGCCTCGTTCCGGCTGCCAATATTCCACCCAGGCGTGGGCGAAGCTGTTGCGCACCAGGTAGTAGCCATCCACCGGATTGCGCTCGGCCCCCTGGTAGCCGGTCACGATGCGGGCCGGCACGTCCATGGCGCGCAGCACCACGGTGACGGCTGCGGCGAAATGCTCGCAGAAGCCTTCGCGGCGATCGAGCCAGAACTCATCGATCGCGTGACGGCCCTGTGCGTCGCCGTAGACCCCAGGGCTCAGGGTGTAGGTGTAGCCTGCGCGGCGGATGTGATCGAGCAGGGCTTGGGCCAGGGTGTCGGCGCTGGCTTGGGCCCAGCGCGGATCGCGGCGCATCTGGGCCGCCCAGGCCAGGGTGCGCGGGTTGTAGCCCGCGGGCAGCTCCACATAGTGCCGCAAGCCGGCCACCGGCTCCGCAGGGCCGTGCTCGAAGCGTGTATAGGCGGTGGAGCGCAGGCGCAACCGCTCGTCCAGCGGACGGTCCGTGGCCCATTGCAGGTCGGCTCGCTGACGCAGCGGCCACGCCTCGGGCAAGCCGGTGGGCACTGCGGGCGTGAGTTCCAGCAGAGGCAGCACGGCCACCTTGGTGGGCTCCAGCGTGATCTCGTAGTCGATCCCGCTGGCCAGATCCGGGCGGGTGTGCGGGCGCAGCAGCCCCGGCAACGCGATGCTGGGTGACAGCGGGCGCCACTGCCGACCGTCGAACTCGCTGAGCACCGGCCCACGGAAGTACAGCTGCTCGGCCGGCGGCGGCGCACCGAAGAAGCGCAAGCTCATCGCCACGCTATCGTCCAGGGCCAGCTCGGCCACACTGCCCAGGCTCAGGCGGTTGGACAAGCCGGTGCGGGCATCCAGGCCGTCACCGGGCACGCCCCACAGCGGGGCGATACGGGGGAACAGCAAAAAGAGCACCACCATGATCGGTGCTCCCAGCCCGCACAGGCCAGCGGCCAAGCCTGCCGCTTGGCGCAGGCTGGGCTGGCCCACCGGCATGTGGGCCAACACCAAGGCGGTCAGCAAGCCCCAAACCGCCACCACCATCGCGATGGCCACCGGCAGGGCCTGTGAGTACAGAAAATGGGTCAGCACCAGGAAGAAGCCCAGGAAGAAGATCACGAACGCATCGCGTCGGGCGCGCAGCTCCAAGGTCTTCAAGGCCACCAACACCACCAGCAGGGTCACGCCGGCCTCCTTGCCCAGCAGGGTTCGGTGGGTCCAGGCGGTGGCAGCCAAGGTCAATAGCAGCAGTCCGCCCAACACCCAGCGCCCCGGCAATGCGCGGCCGAGCACGGCCAAGCGGGCGCGCCAGGCCAGCATGACCGCGGCCAGACCCGTGCACCACAGCGGCAGGTGAGCTGCGTGAGGCGCCACCACCCAGGCGATCACGGCCAGCAAGAACAAGGTGTCGCGGACCTCGCGCGGCATGGCGCGCAGACGCGACCCGAAGGCGGCAGGGCGAGACATCGAACGGGTCATGACCACAAGGCCAGGGCTTGCAGGCAGGCACGCTGGTGTGCCAAGCCTCGGTCAGGGGGCAGTTCCAGGCCCGGCAGTCGCAGGCCGTACCGCAGGCCGCGTTGTTCGGCGGCCAAGACCCAGGCGCACAGGCGGGACAGGCGCTGCTCGGTGTCTGCTGCGCCGGCGGCCTGCCAGTCCAGCCAGAGTTCGTGCTGGGCATGGCTCGTGCTTTCTCGGCTGACGAGCTGGTCGGTCTTGGCGACCTTCTTCCACACCACTCGCCGGGGCGAGTCTCCCCGTCGGTAGGCGCGCACGCCGTCGGGTTCCAGGCCGCGTGGGTCGGCCCGCAGGCTTGGACCTTCGCCCTCAGCTTCGGCCGGTGGCAGCGCGGTTGCGCTCGGGTCGGGGCGGGGATAGACCAGCACGCGGGCTGCCGGATGCCAGGGGGCCCAGGCCTTGAAAATGCCCAGCGGAAAGCGCGTCTCGATGCGCAGCGGTGGCAGGTCCAACCAGCCGCGCCGTGGGGCCGGCACGCCCAGATGCACCCGGGCCATGCCGGCAGGCGGGACGTCCGTCCAAGCCCAATGGGGACGGTGGCGTTTGGGCCGCGCCACCCTCAGCCCAATGCCATGACGAGCGCGAGGCTGGCTGTGCTGCAGCGTGATTTCGAGGTGGGCGTCTTCGCCAGCGAAGCATGGCGGGCCCGGACGCAGTGACAGATGCAGGCCGCGCAGGGTGCCATGGGTCAGGGGCATGCTCACGGCCGCAGCCCCGGCCAGCAGGAAGGTCAGCAGGTAGCCCAGATTGAGCTGGTAGTTGATCGAGGCCAGCAGCAGCACCAGCAAGGTCAGGGCGAACAATGCGCCGGGTCGAGTCGGCAGGATGTAGACATTGCGGTGGGTGAGCTGCAGGGTGTCACTGCGCGGATGACGCAAGGCCCACCAGCGCTGCCATCGCTCGCGCCAGATCCGGCGGGGCAGGGACAGGGCGCTCATTCGCGTCAGGGCAGGGGCACGGCCTCGAGCAGGGCACGCACCTGCTCCACACGCCCGCGCCCGCTGCCAGGCACGGGCTGAAGCCGGTGCGCGATGGTCTGCGGCAAGATGGCTTGGATGTCGTCGGGGGCCACATAGTCGCGCTGCGCCAGCAAGGCCCGCGCCCGCGCGGCGCGCAGCACGGCCAAGCCCGCGCGCGGGCTCAGACCCTCGACGAACCAGCGGCCGTCGCGCGTGGCGGCCAGCAGATCTTGCAGATAGTCCAGCAGCGCAGGGGCCGCATGCACGGCGCCGACGGCTTGCTGGGCGGCCAACAGCTCGGCCGGACTCATCACCGGCTGCAGCCGAGCCACCGCCTCGCGACGATCCTGCCCGGCCAACAGCTGCCGCTCGGCCGCCCGGTCCGGGTAGCCCAGGGTGATGCACATCATGAAGCGGTCGAGTTGGGACTCCGGCAGGGCGTAGGTTCCGAGCTGGTCATTCGGATTTTGCGTGGCGATGACGAAAAACGGCGAGGGCAGAGGGCGGGTCTCGCCTTCCACACTGACCTGGTGCTCCTCCATCGCTTCGAGCAGCGCGCTTTGCGTTTTAGGCCCGGCCCGGTTGATTTCGTCGGCCAGCAACACTTGGGCAAATACGGGGCCGGGGTGGAACACGAAGGCTTCTTTGCCGCGATCGTAGATGCTCACCCCCACCAGGTCGGTGGGCATCAGGTCGGCCGTGAACTGCACCCGGGCAAAGCGCAGCCCCAGAGACACGGCCAAGGCATGGGCCAGCGTGGTCTTGCCCACGCCCGGCACGTCTTCGATCAGCAGGTGACCGCCGGCCAACAAGCAGGCCAGGGCGTCTTCCACCTGGGTCGGCTTACCGACGATGATCGTGTTAATCTGATCACGCAGCCGCTGGAGTTGGCTGTGCAAGTGGGGAAAGGCCGGCGCATTCATGGCGCGGACCTTACCCGAAAACAGAAAGACCCCAAGGGGACAAGTTCACGATGGCCACCGGCTATTTCAGTCATCCCGACTGCAGGCGCCATGACATGGGGCCCGGTCATCCCGAGTGTCCAGAGCGCCTGGCGGCCATCGAAGACCACCTGATCGCCACGGGCTTGGACGTGGCCCTGGACCGGCGGGAAGCGCCACTGGTGGATTTGCGCGACGTCCAGCGGGCTCATCACGCGGGCTATGTCGCGCATCTGAAGGACGTCATGGAACAAGTGGCGGCCTCGGGCGAGCGCCGGGCCATCGACTTGGACACGGTGGTGGGGCCGCACACCTGGCAGGCTGCTCTGCGTGCTGCCGGGGCGGCGGTGGCCGCCACCGACGCCGTGCTCGATGGTGAGCTGGACAATGCGTTCTGCGCCGTGCGTCCGCCGGGCCACCATGCCACACGCGCCCAGGCGATGGGATTTTGTTTTTTCAACAACATCGCGGTGGCCGCCCGCCATGCGTTGGATGTGCGCGGCTTGCAGCGCGTGGCGGTGGTGGACTTCGACGTGCACCATGGCAACGGTACCGAAGACATCTTCGCCGGCGACGACCGCGCGTTGATGGTGAGCTTCTTTCAGCACCCGCTGTACCCCTACAGCGGAGACCAGCCCGCGGCGGACAACATGTGCAACGTGCCGGTGCCTGCCTACACCAAAGGCATGGACGTGCGCGAGCTGATCGAGATGATCTGGATTCCGCGTCTGGAGCGCTTCCGACCGCAGATGATCTTCATCTCCGCCGGCTTCGATGCCCACCGCGACGACGACCTGGGACAGCTTGGCTTGGTCGAAGCCGACTACGAATGGATCACTCGGCGGGTGATGGACGTGGCCGAGCGCTACGCCAAAGGGCGGGTGGTGTCCAGCCTGGAGGGGGGCTATCACCTCGGCGCGCTGGCACGCAGCGTTGCAGCCCATCTGCGCGTGCTGGCCGGCGTGTGAGCGGCAGCCTCTGGGCGCGGGCGCTATGCTTTGCGCCGCAACCACTCACGACATCCTGACTCATGGCGTTTTCTCCTGCTGCGGCTCCGAAGGATTTGCAAGATTTGCTGGAGGCCATCGTCCAGCCCTCTGCATTGATCGAAATCGGCGTCATTGCGGTCTGCCTTGCATTGGCTTGGCTGCTGGTGCGTTTGCTGCGAGGCCCACGCATCCCGGAGTCGTCCATCTGGTTTGGCCGACGCATCGTCGATGGCGTGCTCTTTCCGGTGGCCGCCTTGGCCTTGGTGTACCTGGCGCGCGTGATCGTGGACGGCCGGGTGCCGATTGCCGTGTTCCGCGTGGCCGTGCCGGTGCTCATGTCGTTGGTGATCATCCGCATGAGCGTGCGGGTGTTGTCTGCGGCGTTTCCGGCTTCGGCCTTGATGCGGGCGGCCGAACGCACGATTTCATGGCTCGCTTGGCTGGCCGTGGTGTTGTGGATCACAGGCGCTTTGCCGGTGTTGTTGGACGAGCTCGACGGCATCCGTTGGACCTTGGGCAGCACGACCCTGTCGCTGCGACAGGTGCTCGAAGGAACCTTGTCCGCCGGCTTCGTGATGATGGTGGCCCTGTGGATCTCGGCGGCGATCGAATCGAAATTGCTCAAGGGGGCGGTGGGCGAGCGCCTGTCGCTGCGCAAAGCCGCATCCAATGCGGTGCGCGCGCTGCTGCTGTTCGTCGGCTTGCTGGTGGCATTGTCCTCGGTGGGCATCGACCTGACGGCGCTGTCGGTGTTGGGCGGGGCACTGGGCGTGGGCATCGGCTTTGGCCTGCAGAAGTTGGCGGCCAACTATGTCAGCGGTTTCGTGATCCTGGCCGAACGGTCTTTGCGCATCGGCGACTATGTGCGGGTAGACAACTTCGAGGGCTATGTCACCGACATCACCACGCGCTACACGGTGATTCGCGCACCCAATGGTCGGGAGTCCATCGTGCCCAACGAAACGCTCATCACCACGCGGGTCGAAAACCTCTCGCTGGCCGACCGTAACGTGCTGCTGTCCACCGTGGTGCAGGTGGCTTATGGCACGGATGTCCAAACCCTGCGGGAGCACATCGTCGAGCGGGTCAAACAGGTGCCCCGGGTGCTGTCGGAGCCGGGCCCGTCGGCGCACTTGACCGCTTTCGCCAGCGACGGGTTGGAGCTGACGGTCTACTTCTGGATCGCCGATCCGGAGAACGGTCAGGCCAATGTGCGCTCCAGTGTCAATCTCGCCATCCTGGCGCTGTTCCAAGAACGCGGGGTGGAGATTCCCTTCCCCCAACGGGTGGTGCATTGGCGCGCACCGGCGCCGGCCGAGGGCGCAGCCGACCCCGCGCGCTGAACCGTGCTCACGGCGCGTCGCCCTCGGCCGTGCGCAGCGGAATCGACAGCCCCAGGCGACGGATGCGAGGGCCGTCCATCTCGCGCACGCTCAGGATGGCCTCGCCCAGCGTGACCCGATCGCCCACGACAGCGGGGCGACCCAGATGCTGGGCGACCCATTCGGCCAGCGGGAGGTGGGCATCGGGCACGGCTGGCAGCCCGTAGAACTCGCACAACAAGCCGATGGGTTGGTGACCGTCGAGCACGAAGTCGCCAAAGACGGCGCGGCTGAGTTCTTCATCATCCCGTTCGGGCAGGGCCACACCGAAGCGCCGGCCGGCCCACCCGATGGTCGTGCCTTGCAAGACCAAGGACACCAGCACGACCACGAAGGCCACCTCGAACAGCAGCATCGCATCGCCCACTCCGGCCATCAGCGGGAAGATGGCCAGCACGATCGGCACCGCCCCGCGCAAGCCCACCCAAGAGATGAACCACACCTCGCGGGCGGCAAAGCGAAAAGGCGCCAGACACATCCAGACGGCCAAGGGGCGTGCCAGAAACATCAAGACGGCCGAGACTCCCAAGGCCGCCAAGCCACTGTCCAGCAGCCGTGAGGGCGTCACCAGCAGGCCGAGCAACAAGAACATCACCGCCTGCGACAACCACGCGTAGCCGTCCATCGCGGAAAAGGCCGCCCGCACCCGTCGGCCACCGCGGTTGCCCAGGACCATGCCGAACAGATAAATCGCCAGAAAGCCCGAGCCCCCGCTCCAACCGGTGAGCGAGAACACCAGCAAACCCGAGGCCACCAGCAGCAAACCCATGATGCCGCCGCCGGCTTGCTGACGAGGCAGGCGGTGCACGACTTCGCTCATCAGAAAGCCCGCGCCCACGCCGACGAGCGTGCCCAGTCCGAACTGTTGCAGAAAAGACCACAGCATCATGGCCATGCCCGTGTCGGCCGTGGGTGCGGCGGTGATGAGTGCGATGAAGGCCATCGTCAAGAAGACGGCCATCGGGTCGTTCATGCCCGATTCGATCTCCAGCGTGGCGGCCACGCGTTCATTGAGCTGCACCCCCGAGCTCTTGAGCAGGGCAAACACCGCAGCCGCATCGGTGGAGCCGACGATCGCCCCCAGCAACAAGCCGTGCTGCCACGGCAAGCCCAGCAGCAGCATGGCGCCCACCCCCGTGAGCACCGCGGTGATCAAGACCCCGACGGTCGCCAGCAGCAGCGATGGTTTGAGCCCGGTTCGGAAGGTCGACAACGCGGTGCGCAACCCGCCGTCGAGCAGGATGACGGCCAGCGCCACGTTGCCCACCCAGAAGCTGAGCGTGAAGTCCGAGAACTTCAATCCTCCCGGTCCGTCCTCTCCGGCCAGGCCGCCGGCGATCAGAAAGATCAGCAAAAAGGAAAAACCCGCCCGGGCCGACAACATGCCGGCCAACACGCTGCCCAGCAGCAAGGCGGAGGCAATGAGGAGGGGGACATTGATGAAATTGAAATCCATGCACGGACCTGCGGTCAGGCTCCAGCGTAACAGCAAGTCCACGCGGCCGATGGGCCGCGTGCATGAAGGGCTGCGGCATGCAAGGTCATGGTTGCCGCCCCGCGGGTGATGCGCGTGCCGCCGCCGCTCAGGCGGGGGCGGTGGCTGGCCTCAGACGGCTGCCACCGGGATCTTGCCGATGCGGGCTTGCCATTCTCGCGGGCCGGTGATGTGGGCGCTGGTGCCGCCGGCATCCACGGCCACCGTCACGGGCATGTCCACCACGTCGAACTCGTAGATGGCCTCCATGCCCAGGTCTTCGAAGGCCACGACCCTGGCGGCCTTGATCGCCTTGCTGACCAGATAGGCCGCCCCGCCCACGGCCATCAGGTAAGCACTCTTGTGCTTCTTGATGGCCTCGATGGCTGCAGGGCCGCGTTCGGCCTTGCCGATCATGGCGATCAGCCCGGTTTGGCTGAGCATCATCTCGGTGAACTTGTCCATGCGCGTGGCCGTGGTCGGGCCTGCCGGGCCCACCACCTCGTCGCGCACCGGATCGACCGGGCCCACGTAATAGATCACCCGGTTGGTGAAATCCACCGGAAGCTTCTCGCCGCGTGAGAGCATGTCTTGGATACGCTTGTGGGCCGCATCGCGGCCGGTGAGCATCCGGCCAGACAGCAATAGCGTTTGCCCGGGCTTCCAGCTAGCGACTTCCTCACGCGTGAGCGTGTTCAAGTCCACCCGGCGGCTCTTGTTGTAATCCGGGGCCCAGTGCACATCGGGCCACAGATCCAGACTCGGCGGATCGAGGTAGACCGGCCCGGAGCCATCGAGCACGAAATGCGCATGCCGCGTGGCGGCACAGTTGGGAATCATCGCCACCGGCTTGGACGCCGCATGCGTCGGGTACATCTTGATCTTGACGTCCAGCACCGTGGTCAGTCCGCCCAAGCCCTGTGCGCCGATGCCCAGCGCATTGACCTTTTCGTACAGCTCCAGGCGCAGCTCCTCGAGCTTGTTGCGCGGGCCGCGCTGCTGGAGCTCGTACATGTCGATGTCTTCCATCAGGGCTTCCTTGGCCAGCAACATGGCTTTTTCAGCCGTGCCGCCAATGCCGATGCCCAGCATGCCCGGCGGGCACCAGCCCGCGCCCATGGTGGGCACGGTCTTGAGCACCCAGTCCACCAACGAGTCGCTGGGGTTCATCATCACGAACTTGGTCTTGTTCTCCGAGCCGCCGCCCTTGGCCGCCACGGTCACGTCCACGGTGTGGCCGGGCACCAGCTCCATGTGGATGACTGCCGGCGTATTGTCCTTGGTGTTCTTGCGCTCGAATTGCGGATCGTCCAGCACCGAGGCGCGCAGCTTGTTGTCTGGATGCAGGTAGCCGCGGCGTACACCTTCGTTGATCGCGTCGGCGATGGAGCCGGGGAAATTGGCGAACCGCACATCCATGCCGATCTTGAGGAACACGTTGACGATGCCGGTGTCTTGACAGATCGGGCGGCGGCCCTCGGCACTCATGCGCGAGTTGGTGAGGATTTGCGCAATTGCATCCTTGGCCGCCGGTGACTCTTCGCGTTCATAGGCGCGGGCCAAATGCGCAATGTAGTCGGCCGGATGGTAGTAGCTGATGTACTGCAAGGCAGCAGCCACGCTTTCGACGAGATCGTCGTACTGGATCGTGGTGGTCATGGGGCTGGCTGGAGGAGTGTGTGAGTGGGGCAAACCGGCGAAAGCCCGGGCAGCCCATGATTTTAGCTGGCCGAAGGGGCAAGCACCCGTTGGCCTGAGCGATCGGGACCATGCTTGCACGAGGTGGACCGGCTGCCGCGAAATGTCCGAGTGACGACCACGGAAAACGAGGCGGCACATGTTTCTACAATCTGCCGGTTTTTGCGCGCCGTCATGGGGTGCCATGTCGGCGGTTTGAGCCACCCATTCGCTTGCCTGGATACGATGAACCTGCTGGCCACGGTCGTCTTGCTCCCCCTGGTGCTGGGCACTGGGTTGTGCTTCTGGTTGGGGCGCAGTCAGACGCCGGCGCGACGCCGGGCCACCGCTTGGGCGGCCGGCGGGGTGGCCATCGCCGTGCTGGGGCTGTTGCTCGTCTCGGCCGCGCCGGTGTTGGCCGGCCAAACCTTGCTGGCGCACTGGCCCTGGGTGAGCGCCATCGGCCTGAATGTCGGTCTGCGGCTGGACGGCCTGGCCTGGATGTTCGCCGCGCTGATCAGTGGCATGGGCGTTCTCATCGTGCTGTATGCCGCCCACTACCTGCATGAGCACGATCCAGCCGGCAAGTTCTTCAGCACGCTGATGCTCTTCATGGCGGCGATGCTGGGCATCGTGCTGTCGGACAATCTGCTGCTGCTGGTGGTGTTCTGGGAGCTCACCAGCCTGTCGTCCTTCCTGCTCATCGGCTACTGGGGCCACAAGGAAGAATCGCGCGCCGGGGCCCGCATGGCGCTGGCGGTCACCGGCGGTGGTGGGCTGGCGATGCTGGCCGGCTTCGTGGTGCTGGGCCAAATCGCTGGCACCTACGAGCTGTCGCAGATGCTCGGTCGCGGAGCCGAGATCCAATCGCACCCGATGTTCCCGGTGGCGCTCGTCCTCATCCTGCTGGGTTGCTTCACCAAGAGCGCGCAGTTCCCATTCCACTTCTGGCTGCCCGAGGCCATGGCCGCGCCCACGCCGGTGTCGGCCTACCTGCACTCAGCCACCATGGTGAAGGCAGGGCTCTTCCTGCTGGCGCGGCTGTACCCGGTGGTCGGCGGCAACGCCTTGTTCGAGGGCATCGTCGCCACCGTGGGCCTGGTGACGATGGTGTTTGCCGCCTTCGTGGCATTGTTCAAGCACGATCTGAAAGGCTTGCTGGCTTACTCCACCGTCAGCCACCTGGGCTTCATCGCCTTTTTGATCGGCCTGTCCTCGCCGATGTCGGCCGTGGTGGCGCTCTTCCACATCCTCAACCATGCCAGCTTCAAGGCGGCGCTGTTCATGACCGCCGGCATCGTGGACCATGAAACCGGCACCCGCGACATGCGCCGCTTGGGCGGGCTGATGAAGGCCATGCCGTGGATGGGCAGCTTTGCGATGCTGGCTGCGGCCTCGATGGCTGGACTGCCGCCGTTCAACGGCTTCTTGTCCAAGGAGATGATGTTCGAGCAGGCCGTGCACGCGCAGTTCTGGGGCGCGCTGAGCTGGCTCGTGCCGGCGCTGGCCACCGTCGGCGGGCTGTTCTCGATGGCCTACTCGTTGCGCCTGGTGCACGACGTGTTCTTCAACGGCCCAGCCCGCGATCTGCCGGTCCATCCGCACGAACCCCCCTGGGGCATGAAGGCCCCGGTGGCCTTGCTGGTGGCGATCTGCATCGCCGTGGGCCTGATGCCGGCGTTGATCACCGGGCCGCTGGTGGTGGCCGCCGCCACCGCGGTGCTGGGCGCGCCGCCGCCGGACTTCCACCCGGCTCTGTGGCATGGTTTCAACCTGCCGTTGCTGATGAGCGTGATCGCCGTCGGTGGTGGTGCCATCTACTACTTTGCTTTGCAGGCAGGCGGTCGCCTGCACCGCCACGAGCCGCGCGCCTTCAGCGGCAAGGCCGTTTTCACGGCGTTCATTGACGGTCTGTTCGGGCTTGCCGGTCGCATCACGGCCGCCATCGAGAACGGCTCGCTGCAGCGCTACCTGGCCTGGATGATCGGCTTGGCGATTGTGCTGGGAGCCTGGCCGTTTTGGACGCCAGCAGCCCCGACGCTGGGGCCGGGCGATCGGGAGTTGTTGCCGGCATCGCCCGTGGCCGTGGCGGTGTGGGGCGTGCTGCTCGTCGTCGGTGCAGCCTTGCTGCTCAATCACCGCCAGCGCTATGTGGCAGCCATACTGGCCGGGGCCGTGGGGCTGGCGGCCTCACTGACCTTCCTGGCCCTGTCCGCGCCGGACCTGGCCATGACGCAACTGTCGGTGGACGTGGTGTCCACCGTGCTGCTGCTGATGGGCTTGGCCTTGCTGCCGCAGACGACGCCGGCCGAATCCAGCCGCTGGCGCCGATGGCGCGATGGGACGCTGGCGCTGGCCGCTGGCGGGGCCGTGGCCTGGGTCACGTGGTTGATGCTGACCAGCAACCACGAGTCCATCGCCTGGTACTTCCTCGAGCAGTCCGTGCCGGCTGGCGGCGGCACCAATGCGGTCAATGTGATCCTGGTCGACTTTCGTGGCTACGACACTTTTGGCGAAATCACCGTGCTGGGGATTGCGGCCTTGGGCGTCTTGGCGCTGCTGGACGGCCTGCGCGTGCGGCGGCTCCGCTTGGATCCCGAGGGGCGCCCCTGGAGCTATGGTCAGGAACCTTTGATGCTGCGGGTGGTCGCCCGTTTGGTCTTGCCTTTGGCCTTGCTGGTCAGCGTCTACATTTTCTGGCGTGGCCACAACCTGCCGGGCGGCGGATTCATTGCCGGATTGATCACGGCCGTGGCCTTGGTTTTGCAGTACATGGCCATGGGGCAAGCCCGTGCCGAGGCCGTGCTGCGCAGCGCAGCCGGTCGGCGCTTCGTGCGTTGGATCGGCATCGGCCTGGGCATTGCCTGGGCCACCGGCGTGGGGGCCTTCTTCTTCGGCAAGCCCTTCCTGACCAGCGCCCATGGTCATCCGGTCGTGCCCGTGCTGGGAGAGCTGCCGTTGGCCACCGCCGCCCTGTTCGATCTGGGGGTCTACATCACCGTGGTGGGCGCGACCATGCTGATGCTGTCGGTGCTGGGGGCGGCCAGCAAGGAAACGTCCAAGGACAAGGGAGCAAGCGCATGACGATGGAGTTCCTCGTGGCCACTGGCATCGGCTGGGTGACGGCCTGCGCCATTTACCTGATGCTGCGCGGGCGCACCTTCCCGGTGGTGCTCGGTCTGAGTCTGTTGGGCTATGCGGTCAACGTGTTCATCTTCGCGATGGGCCGTCTGTGGAGCGGTGCACCGCCCATCCTGACACGAGGCGCCGAGGTGGCCGACCCGCTGCCCCAGGCACTGGTGCTCACTGCCATCGTGATCGGGTTTGCCACCACCGGCTTCGTGATCGAGATGGCGCTGCGCAGTCGGCACGAAAGCGGCACCGACCATGTCGATGGGCGCGCAGACAAGACGGAGCAGGCATGAGCGGACTGATCCACCACCTGCCCATCTTGCCGGTGCTGCTGCCGGCCTTCACCGCCATCGTCTTGTTGCTTCTTGGCGATCATGGGGGCGACTCCCATGGCGGGCATGGACACCACAAACTGCTGTGGGCTCGCCGCATCGGCTTGGCCTCGACGGTGCTGGGCCTGTGCATTGCCGCCGGCTTGGTCGTCGAAGTCGGTCGTGGCGAGCTGCTGGCGTACCGGGTGGGCGACTGGCCGGCTCCCTTCGGCATTCTCGTATTGGTCGATCGCTTGGGCGCGCTGATGCTGCTGCTGACCTCCTGCGTGGCGCTGCCGGTGCTGTGGTATGCCACGGGCGGTTGGGATGCACACGGCCGCTACTTCCACGCCATCTTCCAGTTTCAGCTCATGGGGCTCAACGGTGCGTTCGTCACCGGCGACCTGTTCAACCTCTTCGTCTTCTTCGAGGTGCTGCTCATTGCGTCCTACGTCTTGATGGTGCATGGGCAGGGGAAGGAGCGCTTCCGCGTGGGCGTGCACTATGTGGTGTTGAACCTGGCCGCATCCTCACTGTTCCTCATCGGCGTGGCACTCATCTATGCCAAGACGGGCACGCTCAACATGGCCGATTTGGCGCTGCGCGTGCCCCAAGTGGCCGCGCCGGACTCGGTGGTGCTGCAGGCCGCAGCCTTGGTGCTGTTGGTGGTGTTCGGTTTCAAGGCGGCTTTGATGCCGCTGGCGATGTGGTTGCCGGCCACTTATGCCGCGTCCAGTGCGCCGGTGGCCGCCCTGTTCGCGATCATGACCAAGGTCGGGGTTTATGCCATCGTGCGGGTGCATGGCGTGATCTTCGGCGCCGAGGCAGGTGATGCGGCCCTCACCGTGCAGCCGGTCCTGCTGCCGCTGGCCCTCCTCACCAGCGTCGTGGGCGTGATCGGCGCACTGGCGGCGCGCACGTTGCCGCGCATGGTGGCCTGGCTCACGGTGGCTTCGGTGGGCACCGTGCTGGCCGGCTTGGGGCTGTTTTCCTCCCAGGCCTGGTCGGCGGCGCTGTACTACATGCTCAACAGCACGCTGGTGACGGCCGGACTGTTCCTGCTGGCCGAACTCGTCGGCGCCCAGCGGGGCGATGCGGCCACGCAGCTCGTGCCGGCGTCGCCGGTGGCCCAACCCACGCTGCTGGGGCTGATGCTGCTGCTGGCGGCCGCCTCCACGGCGGGCCTGCCACCGCTGCCGGGCTTCATCGGCAAGCTGATGATCCTCGAGGCGGCCAGCCATCATGCCTGGCAGGCCATGGTGTGGAGCGTCGTGCTGGGAGTGGGCTTTCTCACGCTGGTCGGTCTGGCGCGGGCCGGCAGCATCCTGTTCTGGCACGTGCGTGATGATCGCCCGGCCATCGGCGCCTCCGGCGCCAGCCCCAGGCTGCTGGTTCCGACGCTGGCCTTGTTGGCCGCCAGTGTTGCGCTGAGCGTTTGGGCTGCGCCCATTCAGCGCTATACCGAGGCGGCCGCATTGCAGCTCGTGGATCGCGCCGCCTATGCGCGGGCGGCCTTGCCCGAAATGGGCGGCGAGGCCGCGCGCACCACACGGCCGTATCGCCCCGCGCAGGAGACCTCACGATGAACGATCGATCCTCCGGCCCTCGCGATCGCTCCCGCATGCCTGCAGGAAGCCACCTGGCGTTGTCGGTGCTGCTGGCCTTGGCTTGGCTGCTGTTGCAAGGCAGTGTGGCCGTGCCTCACCTGATCACGGCAGCCGTGCTCGGTTGGGGGCTGCCACGACTGACGGCCGGCTTTCTTGGGCCGGCGCTGCAGCCGCGGCGGATGCGCACGGTTGTGCGCCTGGCTGCCATCGTGCTGTGGGACATCGTGGTTTCCAACCTCACTGTTGCCCGCATCGTCCTGTGGCCAGGGGCAGACCCGCAGCCGGCCTGGGTGCGGGTGCCTTTGCAGCTCCAACATCCCGGTGCGATCAGTTTGCTGGCCACGATCATCACCAACACACCGGGGACGGTCTCCTGTGTGGTCGATGAAGAACGTGGCGAGATCCTCGTCCATGCCTTGGACTGCCAGGACCCCGAGGCTTTGGCTGCGCAAATCAAGTCGCGCTACGAGCAACCCTTGAGGGAGATCTTCGGATGAATGAATGGCCTGTGATTCCGTGGGCGCTGGACATCGCCTCGGCTTGCGTGGGGATGGCGCTGGTGCTGTGCGTCTGGCGGCTGTTGCGTGGCCCGGAATTGACCGATCGTGCGCTGGCGCTGGACACCATGTACATCAATGTCGTGGCTCTGGTCATCCTGTTGGGGATGCGGTTTCGTACCGAGCTGCTCTTCGAGGCCGCGTTGATCATTGCCTTGCTGGGGTTTGCTTCCACGGTGGCGCTGGCTCGTTACCTCAGCCGTGGCGATGTGATCGAGTGAGGTGAGCCATGTGGAACGACATTCACTGGGCCGTGCAGGCCGTCATCGCGGTGACTTTGGTGGTCGGTGGGGCGTTCGCCTTGATCGGTGCCATTGGCATGTTGCGCTTTCCCGACTTTTTCATGCGTCTGCATGCGCCGACCAAAGCCACCACCCTCGGCGTCGGCGGGGTGCTGATCGCCAGCATGGTCAGTCAATGGGCTGCGGGGCAATTCGGCTTGCATGAGCTCTTGATCACGCTGTTCCTGTTCGTGACCGCGCCGGTTTCTGCCAATCTGCTGGCCAAAGCGGCCTTGCACCGGCGTAGCCCATCGAAGGCGCCGGTGCCGCCGGATCAACCCCGTTCCTGAGGCGGCTCGTGGGGGCGCCACAGGACCCAAACGAGCACGTAGCCCAGGGTCGAGCTGACCACGGCCAGAATGGCCAGCCCCACCACCAAGGGGGTGCCGGTGGACTGAATGGACTGCCACAGTCCCTGCCACCAGCCCTGTTGTTGAGCCAAGGTTTCGATCTGGCTTTCGAGGGCCTGTGCGACGATTTCGCCACTGCGATGGCCGAGGACCCAACTGCCAATCTGATAGGCCAACCAGTACACCGGCGGGAAGGTGAAGGGGTTGGTGACCAGCGTCGAGGCGGCGGCCACCGCCACGTTGGCGCGAAAGAACACCGCCGTCACCACCGCAAAGAGGAACTGCGCCACCGGCAGCATGAAGCCGAAAAACAGGCCGATGCTCACCGCGCGGGCCACGCTGCCGCGGTCCAGGTGCCAAAGGTGATCATCCTGCAGGCGGTGCGCCACCGGGCGCAGCCATTTGGACGCCAGCAGTTGCTCACGCGTGGGCAGCCAACGCTTCATGGGGAAGTCAGCGGTCGTCGCGCGGGGAGGAGTGGCTCATCAGCCGGTCGGCCAGGGCGATGGCCAGGGCCGAGAACAGGAAGGCAATGTGGATCACGGTTTGCCACAGCAGCACTTTCTCTTCGTAATTGCCGGCATTGATGAAGGTCTTGAGCAGGTGGATGGACGAAATGCCGATGATGGCCGTGGCCAGCTTGACCTTCAGCACCGAGGCATTCACGTGGCTGAGCCATTCCGGCTGGTCCGGGTGCCCCTCCAGGTGCAGGCGAGAGACGAAGGTCTCGTAACCACCCACGATCACCATGATCAGCAGGTTGGAGATCATCACCACGTCGATCAGCGCCAGCACCACGAGCATGATGATGGTCTCGTTCAGCGCGGTGACCTCAGCGTCGGCCTTGTAACCGATGCTGGTGACCAGCTTGTCCAGCGCGGCCTGGCTGCCGAAGGCTGCCTCCAGCAGATGGACCAGTTCCACCCAGAAGTGAAAAACGTACACGCCCTGGGCGACGATCAGTCCCAGATACAGGGGCAGTTGCAGCCAGCGGCTGGCAAAGATCAGATTGGGCAGCGGACGCAGCCGTGTGGTGCGGGGATCTGGGATGGCACTCATCGATGGCCTAGGGATACTACGGAATGTCGCAAATTCTAGAGCGAGCCGACACTTGCAACCGAGCCCGCGAGCTCAAGCGGGCGGCAGTATTCCAGGGCTTTGTGCTCTTTGCATGCCAGGGTAAAACCGGAGGGGCGGGGAGTCAGCCTTTCGTAAGAGCTTCGCCCTAAGGTTTGGCACCCAGCGGATTGACCGACCATCCACAGGAGACGCACCCATGTCCGACTCGCACAGCAAGCTCTACCCCCCGCCTCCCCAGATCGTTGCCGGCGCGCATGTCTCCGGCATGGCGGCCTACGAAAAGCTCTGTGCCGAGGCCCAGGCCGACTATCCTGGCTATTGGGCCCGCCTGGCGCGCGAGATGGTGAGCTGGAAGCAGCCGTTCACGAAGGTGTTGAACGACAGCAACCCGCCGTTCTTCAAATGGTTCGAAGACGGCACGCTCAATGCATCGTACAACTGTCTGGACCGCAACGTCGAGCGTGGCCTGGGTGACAAGGTGGCCATCATCTTCGAGACCGATGACGGCAAGATCACCCGGGTCACTTACCGCGAGCTGTTGGAGCGCACCTGCCGCCTGGCCAATGCGTTGAAGGCCCAGGGCGTGAAGAAGGGCGACCGGGTGGTGATCTACATGCCCATGTCGGTCGAGGGCGTCGTGGCCATGCAAGCTTGCGCGCGCATTGGTGCCACGCACTCGGTGGTTTTTGGCGGCTTCTCAGCCCAGTCGCTGCGCGACCGCATCCAGGATGCTGGTGCGGTGATGGTGCTGACCGCCGACGAGCAAGTGCGCGGAGGCAAGCAGCTGCCGCTGAAGGCCATCGTCGACGAGGCCTTGGGCATGGGAGGGTGCGAGACGGTGCGCAAGGTCATCGTCTACCGTCGCACCGGTGGCCAAGTCGCCTTTGACGCCGCGCGCGACCTGTGGCTGCACGAGGTCACCCAGAACCAGCCGACGACATGCGAGCCTGAATGGGTCGAGGCCGAGCACCCGCTGTTCCTGCTCTACACCTCGGGCTCGACCGGCAAGCCCAAGGGCGTGCAGCACAGCACCGGCGGCTACTTGCTGCATGCCGCACTGACCACCAAGTGGACCTTCGACCTCAAGGACAAGGACATCTTCTGGTGCACGGCCGACATCGGGTGGGTCACTGGACACACCTATATCGCTTACGGCCCCTTGGCGCTCGGCGGCACTGAACTGGTCTTCGAGGGCGTGCCCACCTTCCCGGATGCCGGCCGATTCTGGCGCATGATCCAGGACCACAAGGTCACGATCTTCTATACCGCGCCCACGGCCATCCGCTCGCTCATCAAAGCGGCTGAAAGCAACGAGGCGGTGCACCCCAAGCGCTACGATCTGTCCAGTCTGCGCATCCTCGGGTCGGTGGGCGAACCCATCAATCCCGCGGCCTGGGAGTGGTACCACGCCAACGTGGGCGGCGGGCGCTGCCCGATCGTGGACACCTGGTGGCAGACCGAAACCGGCGGCCACATGATCACTCCGCTGCCCGGAGCGACGCCGCTGGTGCCGGGCTCGTGCACGCTGCCCTTCCCGGGCATCGATGCGGCCATCGTGGACGAGACCGGCCAGGACGTGCCCCATGGCCAAGGTGGCATCCTGGTCATCAAAAAGCCATGGCCCAGCATGATCCGCACCATCTGGGGCGATCCGGAACGCTTCAAGAAGAGCTACTACCCGCCTGAGCTCAAGGGCTACTACTTGGCGGGCGACGGCGCCAGCCGAGATCCTCAAACCGGTTACTTCACCATCACCGGCCGCATCGACGACGTGCTCAATGTTTCGGGGCACCGCATGGGGACGATGGAAATCGAATCGGCCTTGGTCAGTTGCACCGAACTGGTGGCCGAGGCCGCGGTGGTGGGCCGTCCGGACGAAACCACGGGCGAGGCCATCTGTGCCTTCGTGGTGCTCAAGCGTCCGCGCCCGACTGGCGAGGAAGCCAAGAAGATCGCCAATGAGCTGCGCAACTGGGTGGCCAAGGAAATCGGCCCCATCGCCAAGCCCAAGGACATTCGTTTCGGCGACAACCTGCCCAAGACCCGTTCGGGCAAGATCATGCGTCGCCTGTTGCGCTCCATCGCGCGCGGTGAACCCATCACCCAAGACACCAGCACCTTGGAGAA
>NZ_BCWK01000008.1:0-187684 GCF_001592165.1 Caldimonas taiwanensis NBRC 104434 | reverse complement strand
CGCGCCTCAACGGCAGAATGGGCATGGCTGCCGCATGGGGGAATTGCAACGGTGAAGGTTGCAGCGGTGTGGGGCTTCGATGGCTCATCTGCGTGACGATACGACGATGCCGGCGGCGATGAGCACGAAGGCCGCTGCGTGGAACCAGCGCGGTGGGTCGCCCAGCACGGCAGCGGACATCATGGCTGCGAACACGGGGGTGAGGTTGCCGAAGAAGGCGGCGATGGTGGGGCCCACCGCAGCCACGCCCAAGCCCCAACAGCGGTAGGCGATCAGCGAGGGACCAATGGCCACATAGGCCAGCAGGAGCAGGACCCAGGCGTTGATTTCTACGTGGGCCGATCCGGCCGCCCATTCGCCCACTGCGGCGCCGCCGGCCCACAGCAGGCCGATGGCGGTTTGTGCCATCAGGAATTCCGCCCAGGGCCACTGGCGTTCACCCGGGGCGGGCCGAGCCAGCATCCAGCTGTAAAACGCCCAAGCGATCACGGCCACCACCATGTACAAGTCGCCAGGCACCAGTCGCACTTGACGCAAGGTGTCCCATTGGCCGCGGGACAGCACCAACAGCACGCCGGCCAAGGACAACAACGCGCCCAGCACTTGGGTTCGTCGGGCCCGCTCTCCGTAACACAAGGCACCGACGATCAACATCCACACCGGCATGCTGGCGGCGATCAGCGTGACGTTGATCGGGCTGGAGGTGGTCAGTGCCAAGTATTGCAAGGCGTTGTAGCTGCCCATGCCCAGCAGACCGAGGACGGCAAAGCGTCTCCATTGGGGCCACAGCGGGCTGTCGGCTTTCAGGATCCGCCAGCCCAAGGGCAGCAGCAAGAGTGCAGCGATCGTCCAGCGCAGCGCATTGAGCAGCAGCGGCGAGACCGAGCCGACGGCCAGGCGGCCGGCCACGGCGTTGCCCGCCCACAGCAGGGGCGGCAGGATGAGCCATAGCAGGGTGGACGGAGCAATGCGGCGGGCCATCGGGACGGGTCGCCCCGAGGCAGCCCCGGGACAGCGCATGGTTCAAGAACGCGGCATGTTAGCGCCACAGCGCCAACACTGCTCGAAGGGGCCGTCGATGTCCTCGCCGCAGGACGAACAGGTCCAGTGCAGCTCGCGCGGATGTCGTAGGGCTTCGAGCAATTCGCAGGCGCGGTCCCATTGCTCGGGGTGCTCGATCCAGACTTCCGGCAGGCTTTGGTCGGGCGGGATCTCGCCCGAGATGCCGCTGGCGAAGTAGCGTTGCACGCAGGCTTGCACGCCGGCACGGGTGAGCCAATCGGCCCACAGGCTGGCCACGGCGATGTTGGGGGCTTGCGTGAGTCGTTTCATGACGTCCATCATGCCCCCAGGCCTGCAAATTCGTCCATGAGGGCTTATCGTGTGGTTTGACAGCTCTGCAATGAGGAGAACGACATGCCCAAGGCCATTCAGATTCAGCAGTTCGGCGGCCCCGAGCAACTTCAGCTCGTCGAGGTGAGCGTTGGCGAGCCTGGCCCCGGCGAGGTGCGCATCCGCCACTATGCCTGCGGCCTGAATTTCATCGACATTTATCAGCGCACCGGGTTGTATCAGGGGGCGTTGCCGCTCACATTGGGCATGGAGGCCGCCGGCGTGGTCGAGGCGGTGGGCGAGGGCGTGATGCACTTGCGGCCCGGCCAGCGAGTGGCGTATGCCAGCCAGCCGCCGGGGGCTTACTGTGAGGTGCGGGTCATGCCCGCGCGTTGTGTGGTCGAACTGCCCGATGGCATCGACTTCGAGACGGGCGCGGCCATGATGCTGAAGGGCCTGACGGTGCAGTACCTGCTGCGCAAGACCCAGCCGCAGGGCGGGTTGCAAGAAGGCGACCATGTGCTGTTCCATGCGGCCGCTGGCGGGGTGGGCTTGATCGCTTGTCAGTGGGCGCGCGCGATGGGGCTGCAGCTCATCGGCACGGCCGGCAGCGACGAGAAATGCGCATTGGCCCGTGAGATGGGCGCAGCGCATGTCATCAATTACAACAAGGAAGACTTCGTCGCGCGCGTCAAAGAGATCACCGGGGGTCGGGGGGTGAAGGTGGTGTATGACTCGATTGGCAAGGAGACTTGGGAGCGTTCGTTGGAGTGCCTGCGCCCCTTGGGTCTGATGGTGAGCTATGGCAATGCCTCGGGACCGGTGCCGCCGATCAGCCTGGCCACGCTGGCGGCCAAGGGTTCGCTTTATGTGACCCGGCCGACCTTGTTCACCCACCTGGCCACGCGGGAATCCACCCAGGCCATGGCCGATGACTTGTTCGACATGGTCGGCAGCGGCCGGGTGAAGATTCGCATCGATCAGCGCTACCGGCTGGCCGAAGTGGCTCAGGCTCACCGCGACCTGGAGGCGCGCAAGACCACCGGCTCCTCTGTGCTGTTGCCGTGAGTCAGGTTGCCGGGGCAGGGCCGCGATCCTGCCTCGGCGGGGGGCCCACCGCGCTGCGGTAGGCGTGCCAGCTGGCATGGCCGAGCACCGGGCCGATCACCAGCAGCCCCAAGAAGGCCGGCAACAGTGCCAGCACCACCAGCAGCGTGATCAGCAAGCCCCACCATAGCATCACGCCGGTCTGGGTGAGGCACAGCCTCAGGCTGGTGAGCGCGGCTGAGATGGCGTCGGTGTGCCGGTCCAGGATCATGGGCAGGCTCACCACGCTGACGGCAAAGATCAGTGCGGCGAACACTCCACCGACGGCCAGGTAGGTGAGGATAAAATTCAGGTGTTCGGGGGCGAGCAGCTTCCACAGTGAGCCCTGGAAGTCGGGGACTTGGTCGAAGCTGACCGCAAACACCACCAAGGAGGCCCGGCCCCACAGCATCTCGAGGATCAGCAGCACGCCGCCGAAGATGGCCATCGTGCCTACTTTGGCTTCCCAGGCCAGCAGCGAGCTGCCCAGGTCGGGGCGCAGGCCTTGCTCGAGCCGGCGGCTGGCCTCGTACAGGCCCAGGCACAGGAAGGGGCCCATCAACAGGAAGCCGGCGCTCAGTGCCAGCGTGTAGGCAGGGGCGTTTTCGTACACGGCCAGCAGCAACCAGCCCATTGCGGCGAAACAGGCGCCGTAGAACAGTCCCAGGCCGGGGCAACGGATGAAGTCTTTCCAACCCAGCGCCAACCAGCGCAGCGGGTCACGCCAGTCCAGCCGGCGCAGAGGCAGGTCGAAGACGGTGGGCGGCGGCGAGACCTCGGGGGCGTTCATGGCAAAACCGGTCGGCATCGTGTGCCGAGGATTGTCGCAAGCGCCCGCCCCGGGTGGCGCTCAGGACTTCCCGGAGCGTCCTGCGCTTTGGCGCTCGCGCCGCAGGCGGCGGATCTCGTCGAGGATCAGCAGGAAGGCGCCCAGCGTGATGGCGCTGTCGGCCAGGTTGAAGGCCGGGAAATGGTGGCCGCCGGCATGGAAGTCCAGGAAGTCCACCACGTAGCCGTGCCGGGTGCGGTCGATCACGTTGCCCACGGCCCCGCCGAGGATGGCGCTGAGGGCCGTGGCAAAGAGGGGCTCGTCCGCGTGGCGCCACAGCAGCCAGACGATGAACACCGAGGCGGCCAGCCCCAAGGCGATGAACAACCAGCGCTGCCAGCCCGAGGCCCAGGCCAGAAAGGAAAAGGCGGCCCCAGGGTTGTGCACGCGCACGATGTTGAAAAAGGAGGTGATGGGCGTGCCCTCGCCGAGCTGGTAGTGCTGCAGGATCTGGGCCTTGGTGAACTGGTCCAGCACGACGATGAGCGCGGCAATACCCAGCCACAGGCCCCAGCGCCTCTTTGATGCGGTCTGGCGCTCCATCACGCCACCTTGCGGGACTCGCCCGTCCCGAACAAGTTGCTCACGCAGCGTGCGCACAAGGTGGGGTGCTCGGTGTCGATGCCCACGTCGTCGCGGTAGTGCCAGCAGCGTTCGCATTTGGGCGCGGTGCTCGGTGTCACTTGGACCGCAAGCTCGGAGCCTTCGACCACGGTGGCCGCCGAGGTGATGAGGACGAATTTCAAGTCCTCGCCCAGGCTGGCCAGCAGGGCATGGTCTTCCGGGCCCGCGGTGATGCGCACCGTGGCTTGCAGCGAGGCGCCCACTTGGCCTGCGGCGCGCACGGTCTCGATTTCCTTGTTCACCACATCACGGATCTCGCGGATGCGGGACCATTTGGCCAGCAAGGCTTCGTCGCCTGCGGCCGGAAAGCCCCAGAAGGTTTCGGTGAAGATCGACACCGACGCGCCCGGCGCGAACACTTGCCAGGCTTCTTCCGCCGTGAAGCTCAAGAAGGGCGCCATCCAGCGCAGCATGCCGTGGGTGAGGTGCCACAGTGCGGTCTGGGCCGAGCGACGGGCGTGGGAGTTGGCCGCCGTGGTGTAGAGGCGGTCTTTGAGCACATCGAGATAGAAGGCCCCCAGGTCCTCGGAGCAGTACACCTGCAGCTTGGCCACCACCGGGTGGAATTCGTAGGCGTCGTAATGCGCCAGGATTTCGCGTTGCAACTGGGCGGCCCGCGCCAGTGCATAGCGGTCCACCTCCAGCATCTGCTCGATGGGCACGGCGTGTGAAGCCGGGTCGAAGTCGCTGGTGTTGGCCAGCAAGAAGCGCAGGGTGTTGCGAATGCGGCGATAGGCATCGACCACACGGGCGAGGATTTTGTCGTCGATGGCCAGATCGCCCGAGTAATCGGTGGAGGCCACCCACAGCCGGATGATCTCGGCACCGAGCTTGTCGCTCACCTCTTGAGGCGCCACGACATTGCCCAAGGACTTGCTCATCTTGCGGCCTTGGCCATCGACGGTGAAGCCGTGGGTGAGCAAGCCGCGGTAGGGGGCGCGGCCGTACATCGCGCAGGCCGTCAGCAGCGAGGAATGGAACCAGCCGCGGTGCTGGTCATGGCCTTCCAGATAGAGGTCGGCCTCGGGGCCGCTGTCGTGGCCGGCGCCGGCATGGCTGCCCTTGAGCACGGTGGTGTGCGTCGTGCCCGAGTCGAACCACACCTCGAGGATGTCGGTGCTCTTGGTGTAGCGTGCCGGGTCCGTGTCGTCGCCGATGCGCTGCAGGATCTCGGCCACGGTGAGCCGGCTCCAGGCTTCGATGCCGCCGGCTTCGACCACCTCGGCGGCCAGGTCGATGATCTCGGGCGTGCGCGGGTGCGGCTCACCGCTGTGGACGTCCAGCAAGAAGGGCAGCGGCACGCCCCAGCTGCGTTGGCGGCTGATGCACCAATCCGGCCGATTGGCGATCATGTCGCGCAGCCGGGCGCGGCCGTTCTCGGGATAGAACTGGGTGTGCTCGATGGCTTCCAGCGCCATCTGGCGCAGGGTTTTGGGGGCTTTGTCTTTGGTGAAGATGCCCTCGCCTTCGTCCATGCGCACGAACCATTGCGCCGCGGCCCGGTAAATGACCGGGGTCTTGTGGCGCCAGCAATGCGGGTAGCTGTGGGTGATGGTTTCGGTGGCAAACAGCCGGCCATGCTCGCGCAGTGTCTCGATGATGTCCGCGCAGGCTTTCCAGATGTTTTGGCCGCCAAACAACGGCAGCTCCGCCACGTAGGCGCCGTGGCCCTGCACGGGGTTGAGAATGTCCTCGTGCTTGAGGCCATGGGCCACGCAGGAATTGAAGTCTTCCACGCCATAAGCCGGAGCCGAATGCACGATGCCGGTGCCGTCCTCGGCGGTGGCGTAGTCGGCCAGATAGACTGGCGAGAGTCGGTCGTAGCCTGGATGCACATGCGCCAGCGGGTGATGGAAGCGAATCTGCTCCAGCGCGCGGCCTTGGGTCGTGGCCAGCACTTGGCCTTCCAACCCGTAGCGCTGAAGGCAGGTTTGCACCAGGGATTCGGCCAGCACCAGCAGGCCGCGCGGCGTGTCCACCAGGGCGTAGACGATCTCAGGGTTCAGGTTGAGCGCCTGGTTGGCCGGAATCGTCCAGGCCGTGGTGGTCCAGATCACGGCATACATCGGCCGAGCTTGCAGGCCCTCGGGGTTGCCGTGGGGCAGCCCGGTGTCGCGGAAGAAGGCTTGCAGCAGCTTGGTGGGTTCGGCACACAGGAAGCCCACGTCCAGCGTCTGGCTCTTTTTGTCTTGATACTCGATTTCGAACTCGGCCAGCGAGGAGCCGCAGTCGAAACACCAGTACACCGGCTTCATGCCGCGGTAGACGAAGCCGCGTTCCATCACGCGCTTGAAGGCACGGATTTCGTGGGCCTCGTTCACGAAATCCATCGTGCGATAGGGCGCATCCCATTGCCCCAACACGCCCAGACGCTTGAAATCGGCCATTTGCTGCGCGATTTGCTCGGTGGCGAAGGCGCGGGCTTTGGTTTGCATGTCCCCTCGGCTGAGGCCGCGGCCATGGAGCTTTTCGATGGCGTTTTCGATCGGCAAGCCGTGGCAGTCCCAGCCAGGGATGTACTGCGCGTCGAAGCCGGCGAGCTGACGCGCCTTGACGATCATGTCCTTGAGGACCTTGTTGACCGCATGCCCGATGTGGATCTTGCCGTTGGCATAGGGCGGGCCGTCATGCAGGATGAACTTCGGCCGCCCGCAACGGGCCTCGCGCAGGCGCCGGTACAAGCCCTGCTCGTCCCAGGACTTCACCCAGCCCGGCTCGCGCTTGGGCAGGTCGCCCCGCATGGGGAAGGGGGTGTCGGGCAGGTTCAGCGTCGATCGGTAGTCTTTGGCGTCGCTCATGGTCGTGGGGCGCGCGAAGGCGCTTTCAGGGTCTCGGGCCGGTCGAGGGCAGGGCAGGCGCAGGCCCGATGTCGCCGCGCTCAGCGGGCGTCAAATTCGGTCGCGCGTGGTTTGGCGGCGCGTGCGGCTGTGCAGCGAGGCGAAGTAGGCGCGGGCGTGGGCCACGTCCTGATCGATGGCGGCCTTCAGTGCCTCCAGCGTGTCGTAGCGGGCTTCGTCGCGCAGTTTGTGCAGCAGTTCCACCCGCACGATTTTACCGTAGCCCCCCTCGGGCCCCAGCACGGCCGGCCAGTCCAGGCAATACACCTCCAGCAGCAAGCGGCCGCCATGCTCCACCGTCGGGCGCAGGCCCAGGCTGGCTACGCCGTCGAGCGCTTGGTCGGTCAAGCCGTAGGTGCGCACCGCGAAGATGCCCTGAGCTGCCGCCTTGGGATGGGGAAAGCGCAGGTTGAGAGTGCGAAAGCCCAAGTCGCGGCCGAGCTTGCGGCCATGGATCACATGGCCGCTGAGGCTGTATGGACGACCCAGCAGGCTGGCGACCCGTTCCATGTCGCCGGCAGCCAGGGCTTCGCGCACGGCCGAGCTGGAGACGCGCAGGCCATGCACCTCATAGCTCAACATGCGAGCCACGTCGAAGCCGCGTTGCTCGCCCAGCCGGTCCAGCAGGTCATAGTCGCCGGCGCGCTTGGCGCCGAAGCGGAAATCGTCGCCCACGAGCACATACTTCGCGCCCAGGCCCTGCACCAGCACCTCGTCCACGAAGGCTTCGGGTGCGAGGCTGGCCAGTCGCTGATCGAAGGGCAGCACCACCACTTGGTCGATGCCGCAGCGTTGCAGCTCGGTGAGCTTGTCGCGCAGCGGGGCGATGCGCGCGGGAGCCAGTTCGGGCTTGCCCAAGACCCGGGCGAAATGGTCGCGCGGGTGCGGCTCGAAGGTCAGTACGCAGCTGGGCAGGCCACGGTGCTGCGCTTCGTTGCGCAGCAGGGCGAGCATGGCTTGGTGGCCCCGGTGCACACCGTCGAAGTTGCCAATGGTCAGGGCGCAGGCCGGCGCCAGTCCCTGATGGTGAAAGCCGCGGAAGACACGCATGGGAGCCGATTATCCGACGGCCGAACCGAAGATGTCCGCAGGGCTGTCAAGCCAGCGCCACTGGCCCTCGGGCAGGTCGTCCGGCAGGCGCAGGGCGCCGAAACCGCTGCGGTGCAGCCGTTGGAGGCGGTGGCCCACGGCCGCCATCATGCGCTTGACTTGATGGTATTTGCCCTGAGTGAGGGTCAAGCGCAGTGAGCATGTCCCGGTGGCTTCACAGGCGGTGGCACGCACGGGCCGGGGATCGTCGCGCAGCACCACGCCGGATCGCAGTCGGTTCAGCTGTTCGGGGGTCACGGGCTCGTCGGTGACGACCTCGTAGATCTTGGGCACGTGGTGTTTGGGCGATGTGAGGCGGTGGATGAGGGCGCCGTCATCGGTGAGCAGGAGCAAGCCCGTGGTGTCTTGGTCGAGCCGACCCACCGGCTGCACACCCCGGTTGCGCAAGGGACCGGGCAGCAAGGTCATGACGCTGGGCCAGGCCGAGGGCTTTTGCGAGCATTCATAGCCCGCGGGCTTGTGCAGCATCAGCAGGGCGTGGGCGTGAAAAGGCCATTCTTGGCCCTCGACGCAGAACACCAGGCCGTCGGTGGCCACCGGCTCCTGCGGATCGAGACAGCGCCGGCCTGCGATACTGGCCTGCCCGGTCCGAATCAGGGCCTCGCAGTGTCGTCGGGTGCCGAAACCCTGGCTGAAGAGCACGTCGCGCAGCTGCATGATGGGTTTGAAAACAATGAGCCAGCCGCCTACGGGCAGCTGGCTAGCCGCGCAGTGGAGCCTACACCAGTTCAGGCAAAGACGCCGGCGGTGTCTTGCATGCGATCGGACACTTCGCCCAGGTGGTGCAAGGTGTCGCCGAAACTCAGCTCCAGGGTGGTGAGGAACTTGAAATAGTGGCCCGCGATGTATTCGTCGGTCACCCCGATGCCACCGTGCAGTTGGATGGCCTGCTGGCCCACGAAGCGCATCGACTGGCCGAGTTGTACCTTGGCCTGCGAGATCGCGCGGCGACGCTGCTCGTGCGGCTCGCCCAGCTTGAGCGTGGCGTAGTAGCTCATCGAGCGGGCCAGTTCGAGCTGCATCTTCATGTCGGCCACACGGTGACGCAGGGCTTGGAAGGTGCCGATGGGCACACCAAACTGCTTGCGGGTGTTGAGATAGTCCACCGTGATGGCAAAGAGCTGATCCATTGCGCCCACGGCCTGGGCGCACTGGGCGGCGATGGCCACGTCGGCCATCGATTCCAGGGCGAGCAGGCCTTGGTCTGGGCCGGCCAGCAGCGTGGCTGGGCTGTGGGTGAAACGCACTTCGGCAGCGCGGCTGCCGTCTTGGATGGGATAGCCGCGCGTTTGCACGCCGGCAGCGCCACGCTCCACCAGGAACAGCGCGATGCCCTCGGCGGCATCGTCGGCTCCGGACACACGCGCCGGCACGAGATAGGCGTCGGCCAGGTCGCCGACGGGCACCACGCTCTTGGCCCCGTCGAGGGTCCAACGGCCGTTTGCTTCGCAGGCACGGGTCGTCACATGGCGCAGCACATGGCGGGCCTCGCGCTCTTGGTGCGCCAGCACCACCAGGGCCGAGCCTTGCGCGATGCGCGGCAGCCATTGCGTTTGCACCTCGGCCGAGCCATAAGCGCTCAAACCTTTGGTGGCCACCAGCGCGACGGCGGCGTAGGGCTCGAGCACGATGCCACGGCCCAGTTCTTCCAGCACCACCATGGCCTCGACCGGCCCGAAGCCCATGCCACCGTGGGCTTCCGGCACGGCCAAGCCCATGAGGCCGAGCTCGGCCATCTCGCCCCAGGCTTCACGGGAGAAACCGCCGGCCTTGACGATGCGGCGTCGGCGCTCGAAGTCATAGGCCTTGGCGACCCACTTCTTGACCGCATCGCGCAGTTGTTCCTGGTCGTCGGAAAAATCGAAGTCCATCTCACACCCCCAGGGTCATTTGCGCCACGATGTTGCGCTGCACTTCGTTGGAGCCGCCGTAGATCGTGGTTTTGCGCATGTTGAAGTAGGTCGAGGTCAGCGGTGCGCAGTGCATGGCGCCGATGTAGTCGCCCTGCCAGCCGGCTTCCATCGCTTCGAAGATGAAGGGCAATGCGTAGGGGCCTGCAGCCAGCATCATCAGCTCGGTGTAACGCTGCTGGATCTCCGAGCCGCGGATCTTCAGCAAGGCGGCCACGTCCAGCGCCTTCTTGCCACCGCGTTCGGCGGACAGCACGCGCAACACCATCATCTCGAGAGCGACGATGTCGACTTCGAGCTGGGCGATCTGGTCGCGGAAGCGCGGGTCGTCGATGAGGGGGCGGCCACCGCTGCGCTCGGCGCGGGCAATGCGCTTGAGTCGCTCCAGCTCGCGCTTGGCGCGGTTGACGTCGGCGATGTTGGTGCGCTCATGTGCCAGCAGGTATTTGGCGTAGGTCCAGCCCTTGTTCTCCTCGCCGACCAAGTTTTCTACCGGCACTTCGACATTGTCGAAGAAGACTTCGTTGACCTCGTGCTCACCGTCGAGCGTGATGATGGGGCGTACGGTGATTCCGGGCGACTTCATGTCGATCAGCAAAAAGCTGATGCCGGTTTGCGGTTTGCCTTCGGTGGAGGTGCGTACCAGGCAGAAGATCCAATCGGCATGCTGGCCCAGCGTGGTCCAGGTTTTTTGGCCATTGACGATGTACTTGTCGCCGCGGCGCTCGGCGCGGGTTTTCAGTGAGGCCAGGTCAGAGCCCGAGCCCGGCTCCGAATAGCCCTGGCACCACCAGACTTCTCCGCTCATGATGCCGGGCAGAAAGCGCCGCTGTTGCTCCGCCGAGCCGAAAGCCATGATCACCGGGGCGACCATCACCGGTCCGAAAGGTACGATGCGCGGGGCGCCGGCCAAGGCGCATTCTTCCTCGAAGAGGTGTTTTTGCACGGCGTTCCAGCCGGGGCCGCCGAACTCTTTGGGCCAGCCATAGCCGTGCCACCCCTTTTTGCCAAGGATCTTCGCCCAGCGTTGCAAATCGTCCTTGGTCAGCCGCAGATCATTGTGGACTTTGTGGGCGATGTCCTGAGGCAGGTGGGCCCGCACCCAAGATCTCACCTCGTCGCGAAAGGCAAGCTCTTCGGCGGTGAAGTTCAAATCCATGGCTGTCTCCTGATGGCCACGCCGGCAGCCGCGCCGGTCGCAACAGACAGTGTACGCACGTTCGTTCGATACGGGCTGTCCCAGGGGCGACATCGGTGCGCGCACATCGTGCGGCCAGCCCGCTCAGTAACGGCGTTCGAGCACGAGTTGGTCGTTCTCGCGCTTCATCTGGAAACGCGACAAAAAGCTGTTGCCGAGCAAGACATAGGGCAACTCGTGGGGCACGACCAGGGCCTCGACCTCTCGCAGCTCCACGTCGCCCACGCGCAAGGACCCGAGGGTGACCCGATGCGCGACGGTCACGCCGTTGGCGGTTTGGACTTGCGTGGGGGCGGCCTGGCCGAGGTCCACACCCAGCCGTTGGGCTTGGGCGCGGTCCAGCGCGACGGTGGTGGCACCGGTGTCCACCAAGAACTGTGCGACCCGCCCGTTGATGCTGCCTTGGGCGCGGAAATGTCCGCCTGAGCTTGCGCTGAGGACGATGCGCGACCCACGGCCCTCGGCCGCACTGGCACGCCCAAGGCTGACCGGTGCGGCGCCCAGCACCACGGTGCGGCGTTGGCCGGCGACATCCACCACCGTTTCGGTGGGCGAGACGCTCAGCACTTTGACGCCTTGCACGGTGCTGCCAGCAGCCACCGCACGTGGCGGTCCGCCGTCGATGACCAGCAGGGCCTTTGCGCCCATGTGGCCTGTCATGGCCACGGTCTGGCCCCAGACGGGCTGGCCCAAGGCGGTGGCCAGTCCGAGGAGCCAAGCGCTGGCCGCTCGCATGGGGGTCAGTCGCGGAAATTGGTGAAGCTCAGCGGCGCTTCGGTGACTTCTTTGCGCAGCAGAGCGATGACGGCTTGCAAGTCGTCGCGCTTGGCGCCACTGACCCGCACGGTGTCGCCCTGAATGGCGGCCTGCACTTTGAGCTTGCTGCCTTTGATGATCTGCTGGATCTTCTTGGCCAGCTCGGTGTCGATGCCAGCCTTGATTTTCAAGGGCTGCTTGACCTTGTCGCCGCCGATCTTCTCGATCTTGGCACTGCTGTCG
The DNA here is from genome assembly GCF_001592165.1 of Caldimonas taiwanensis NBRC 104434. Lineage (NCBI taxonomy): Bacteria > Pseudomonadati > Pseudomonadota > Betaproteobacteria > Burkholderiales > Sphaerotilaceae > Caldimonas > Caldimonas taiwanensis. The sequence continues at coordinate 175,759 of NZ_BCWK01000008.1, read as the reverse complement.
ACGAAGCGCACGTCCACGCCGCGCTTGGCCAGCTTGGCCAGGAGGATGTCCATCACCTGACCGATCTGGAAGTCGCTGTCGGCATACAGCGTGAGGTCTTTGTCCTTCAGCTCGATCTTGGCGCTAGACCCCTTGAAGTCGAAGCGGTTGCCGATTTCCTTGTTGGACTGGTCCACGGCATTGCGGAGCTCGACGAAATTCGGCTCCAGGACGGTGTCGAAGCTGGGCATGGTGGCTAAGCGTCTGGCAAGCAGCTGGCAATCGGGGAAAATTCTGCCATGCAAATCGAGACGGGCGTGAGCCTGAAGCCCTACAACACCTTTGGCCTGCCGGCGCAGGCGCAGCGCTTGGTGAGGATCACCAGCGATGCCGACGTGCGAGCCGTGCTGGCCGATCCCGTCCTGGGCCCCGCGCCTAAATTCGTGCTGGGCGGCGGCAGCAATATCGTACTCACCCGGGATCTGACGGCCGTGGTGCTCAAAGTCGAGGTGCGCGGTCGGCGCATCGTCGAGCAGCGGCCCGACGCCTGGATCGTCGAGGCCGGCGCGGGCGAGTCCTGGCACGAGCTGGTGGCCTGGACGCTGGCGCAGGGGCTGCCCGGTTTGGAAAACCTTGCGTTGATTCCCGGCACCGTGGGCGCAGCGCCGGTGCAGAACATCGGGGCCTATGGCTTGGAACTGAAGGATCGTTTCGAGTCCCTCGATGCGGTGGACTTGGTGACCGGGCGCAGCGTGACCTTGGATGCGGCCATGTGCCGCTTCGGCTACCGCGACAGCATTTTCAAGCAGGCCTTGGCGGGCAAGAGCCTGATCACCCGGGTGCGTCTGCGTCTGCCGCGGCCGTGGCAGCCGGTGTTGGGGTATCTGGATCTGCAACGGCGCGTGGCCGAGACCGGCATCACGGCCCCGGATGCCCGCCAGGTGTTCGATTGGGTCTGCGCGATCCGGCGCGCCAAGCTGCCGGATCCGGCCGTGATGGGCAATGCCGGCAGCTTTTTCAAGAACCCGGTGGTCACACCGGAACAATGTCGGGACATCATCGGCCGCGACCCGGCCATCGTGCACTATCCGATGCCCGATGGCACGTTCAAGCTGGCCGCCGGCTGGCTCATCGATGCGTGCGGCTGGAAGGGCAAGACGGTGGGCCGTGCCGGCGTCTACGAGAAGCAGGCACTGGTGCTGGTCAACCTCGGCGGCGCACGCGGGGCCGAGGTCGTCACCTTGGCTCGGGCCATCCAGGAAAGCGTCTATGGCCGCTTCGGCATCCGGCTGGAGCCCGAGCCGGTCGTGGTGTGAGCTGCGAGTCAGCCGAAGTGGCAGATGTAGTGGAAGGGCGTGCCTTCGACCCGGATCTGAAAGCTGGACTGCCCCGGCACGGCGAATGACTGCCCGGCTTCGATGCGCTGCCAGTGCGACTGCCCCGGCAGCAGCACCTCACAGGCACCGGCGACGGCCTCCATCACCTCGGGCGCTCCGGTATTGAAGCTCAGTGTGGACGGCAGGATGACGCCCACGCTTTTGCGCGTGCCATCGGCCAGGGTGAGGGTGTGGGAGATACAGCGGCCGTCGAAATAGACATTGGCCTGGGTGTGGACGGTGACGTTGGAAATCTGCGGGGTGGTCATGAAGGGTGCCTATCGATCACGAGAGCGGGGATCACGAGGGGCGGCTGCGGCAAGCGTCGCCCCCCTCTCACGAGGGATGGTCGAGCCGCAGCCAAACTGGAACACTCTTGGTTGACGCCGGTGGCGGATGTCGCCTCGGTGGGTGGTCAGTAAAACGGGGCGAATCCTGAACAAAGGCAGGATTCGAGCAGGGAGGTGGCCGCTCACCGAGCGGCCACCGGCTCCCACGCATCACGAGGTTTCGTCGGCAGGGCCCTTGCCGGCCAACAGCGGAATGCTGCCGCCACTGGCCGCGCCCAACAGCCCGGTGCGGCTGTAAATGGCCAGCTTGTCGCGCGTGTCGGCAATGTCCAGATTGCGCATCGTGAGCTGGCCGATGCGGTCGGCCGGAGTGAAGGCGGCGTCTTCCACCTTTTCCATCGACAGGCGCTGCGGCGCATAGGTGAGATTGGGGCTGGTGGTGTCCAGGATCGAGTAGTCGTTGCCGCGGCGCAGCTCCAGCGTCACCTCGCCGGTGATGGCGCGTGCCACCCAACGTTGGGCCGTCTCGCGCAGCATCAGGCATTGCGGGTCGAACCAGCGGCCTTGATACAGCAGCCGACCGAGGCGCAGACCGTTGATGCGGTATTGCTCGATGGTGTCTTCGTTGTGGATGCCAGTCACCAAGCGCTCGTAGGCAATGTGCAGCAGCGCCATGCCCGGGGCTTCATAGATGCCCCGGCTCTTGGCCTCGATGATGCGGTTCTCGATCTGATCGCTCATGCCCAGGCCATGGCGGCCACCGATGGCGTTGGCCTCGGCGAAGAGCTCGACGGCATTGGCGAAGCTGCGCCCGTTGATTTCCACCGGCACGCCTTCTTCGAAGCGCACGCGCACGACCTCGGGTTGGATCACCACGTCTTCGCGCCAGAACGGCACCCCCATGATCGGGTTGACGATGGTGATGCCTTTGTCGAGAAATTCCAGATCCTTGGCCTCGTGGGTGGCGCCCAACATGTTGGAGTCGGTCGAGTAGGCCTTCTCGACGCTCATCTTGTAGTCGAAGCCATGGGCCGCGAGATACTCACTCATCTCTTTGCGGCCGCCCAGCTCGTCGATAAAGGCCTGGTCCAACCAGGGCTTGTAGATCTTCAGTGCCGGATTGGCCAGCAGGCCATAGCGGTAGAAGCGCTCGATGTCGTTGCCTTTGAAGGTGGAGCCGTCGCCCCAGATGTTGACGCCGTCCTCGCGCATGGCCACCACCAGCGCCGTGCCGGTGACTGCGCGTCCCAGTGGGGTGGTGTTGAAGTAGATGGCCCCGCCCGTGCGGATGTGGAAGGCGCCGCATTGGATGGCGGCGATGCCTTCGGCCACGAGTTGGGCGCGGCAATCCACCAAGCGGGCGATTTCCGCGCCATAGGCTTTGGCGCGGCGCGGGATGTCCTCGTAGTCGGACTCGTCGGGCTGCCCCAGGTTGGCGGTGTAGGCGCAGGGGATGGCACCCTTGCTGCGCATCCAGTGCACGGCGGCACTGGTGTCCAGGCCACCGGAGAAGGCGATGCCGACGCGTTGGCCGACGGGAAGTTTTTGCAGGATGATCGCTGCCACGGGAGGTCTCCAGGATAACCCCATGATTCTAGGCGCCCCCTGCGCTGCCCAGCGGCAAGGGCCTGCCACAATGCCGGCATGGCCGATTTGTTTTCTTCCCCCGAGCCTGCCGACGACACGCCCTTGGCCGAGCGTTTACGACCGCGTTCGCTCGACGAGGTGATCGGTCAGGCCCACTTGCTCGGTCCGGGGCAGCCGCTGCGCGTGGCCTTCGAGTCCAAGCGGCCGCATTCGATGATTCTGTGGGGACCGCCCGGGGTGGGCAAGACCACCTTGGCACGTTTGATGGCCGAGGCCTTCGACGCGCAGTTCCTGCAGATTTCGGCCGTGCTTGGCGGGGTCAAGGACATCCGCGAGGCGGTCGAGCAGGCCCAAGTGGCCAAGAGCCAGGGACGGCGCACCATCGTCTTCGTCGATGAGGTGCATCGTTTCAACAAAGCGCAGCAAGATGCCTTTTTGCCGCATGTCGAGTCGGGGCTGTTCACCTTCATCGGCGCGACCACCGAAAACCCGTCCTTCGAGGTGAATTCGGCGCTGTTGTCGCGCGCCACGGTGCACGTGTTGCAGCCGCTGGGCGAGCCGCACTTGCGTGCATTGCTGGACCGCGCGCGCGCGCTGCTGCAGGCACCGCCATTGAGTGCGTCTGCTTGCGCGCGCCTGATCGCCTATGCCGATGGCGACGCGCGCCGCCTGCTCAACACTTACGAGAACCTCGTGCGGGTGGCGCAGCCGCAGGGGCCCGCCGAGCTGGACGAGGCGCTGTTGGAGCGTGCCTTGGGCGAGCAGTTGCGTCGCTACGACAAAGGCGGTGAGCAGTTCTACGACACGATCTCGGCGCTGCACAAATCGGTGCGCGGGTCGGATCCCGATGCGGCGCTGTATTGGTTTGCTCGCATGCTCGACGGCGGGGTCGATCCGCGCTATATCGCCCGGCGGCTCATTCGCATGGCCAGCGAAGACATCGGTCTGGCCGACCCACGTGCCCTGCGTCTGGCGCTGGATGCGGCCGAAACCTATGAGCGCCTGGGTTCGCCCGAAGGCGAGCTGACCCTGGCGCAGGCGGTGGTCTATCTGGCCGTGGCCCCCAAGTCCAATGCCGTCTACACCGCCTACAAAGCCGCGCGCGCCTTCGTCCAGGCCGACGGCACGCGCCCAGTGCCCTTGCACCTGCGCAACGCGCCCACGCGGCTGATGAAGGATCTCGGCCATGGCCGCGACTACCGCTATGCCCATGACGAGGAAGATGCCTATGCCGCCGGGCAGCGCTACTTTCCCGATGCGATCGAGCCCCAGCGCTTCTATCACCCCGTGAACCGGGGGCTGGAGATTCGCATCGGTGAAAAACTCGAAGAACTGCGTGCCAAGGACGAACAGTCGATCAAAAGACGATGATTTTTCAGAATCTTCGTTGGAATCACTGCATTTGAAGGGAAAACCCCGAAGATTTCACCATAGGCAAGGTCGCTACAATCCGCGCCACTTTTCGAGCCGACCGCTCGGGGGGCGGGTTGTCCCCTCGTGGTCGGCTTCGCTTTAGCGCCTAGATTCGTCGCAGCTTGAGGGTGTGGCGGGGCAAGCCTGGTTCGGGTCCAGAACTTGCACTCGCATGCGCAAGCCGCGCCGTCAGCGGCGTCGTTTGGGTTTTCGTCGGAGACCGACTGATGGACATCTTCATACAACAGGTCATCAACGGCCTGGTGCTGGGCAGCATGTATGCCTTGGTGGCACTGGGCTACACGATGGTCTACGGCATCATCAGCCTGATCAATTTCGCCCATGGCGAGGTGCTGATGGTGGGGGCGATGACGAGTTGGATGATCGTCACGCATCTGCAGGAGGCGGCCCCCGGCATGCCGGGCTGGGCCATGATGCTCGTCTCGCTGCTGTGCGCCATCGTCGTGTGCGCCACGCTGAACTTCACGATCGAGAAGGTGGCTTACCGGCCGCTGCGCGGCCAGCCTCGACTGGCCCCGCTGATCACCGCCATTGGCATGTCCATCTTGTTGCAGACGCTGGCGATGATCATCTGGAAGCCCAATCCCAAACCCTATCCCCAGTTGCTGCCGACCGAGGCCATCCCCATCGGTGGGGCGGTCATCACGGTCACGCAAATCGCGATCTTGGCCTCCACCGTCGTGCTGCTGGCTGCACTGCTGTGGTTGGTCAATCGCACCAAGCTGGGCCGCGCGATGCGGGCCACGGCGGAAAATCCCCGGGTGGCCAGCCTGATGGGCGTCAAGCCCGACATGGTGATCTCGGCCACCTTCGTCATCGGCGCCGTGCTGGCGGCGGTGGCCGGCGTGATGTGGGCGGCCAACTATGGCACCGTGCAGCACACCATGGGTTTTCTGCCTGGGTTGAAGGCCTTCACCGCCGCGGTGTTCGGTGGCATCGGCAACCTCACCGGCGCGATGGTCGGTGGCGTGCTGCTGGGCCTGATCGAGGCCATCGGTGCCGGCTATCTGGGAGTGTTGACCGGTGGCGTGCTGGGGAGCCATTACTCGGACATCTTCGCTTTCATCGTGCTCATCTTGGTGCTCACGCTGCGACCCTCGGGCCTGCTGGGCGAGCGCGTGGCCGACCGTGCCTGAGGCTGCCGGAGACAGATCATGACCCAACGCAACAAACTCATCGTGATGGTCGCCGCCGCGCTCGGCTTGCTGATCCTGCCGCACTTGGCGCTTTACTTCGGCCAGGGCTGGGTGCGCATCATCGATTTGGCCCTGCTGTACGTGCTGCTGGCCTTGGGCCTGAACATCGTGGTGGGCTACGCCGGACTGCTCGACTTGGGCTACGTGGCCTTCTATGCCGTGGGCGCCTACATGATGGCCTTGCTGGCTTCGCCGCACCTGTGGGACACCTTCCCGGCCATCGCGGCGGCCTTTCCCAATGGCTTGCACACGCCGATCTGGGTGGTGGTGCCGCTGGCCGCAGGTCTGGCGGCCATCGCCGGTGTGCTGCTGGGCACCCCGGTGTTGCGTTTGCGCGGGGACTACCTGGCCATCGTGACGCTGGGCTTTGGCGAAATCATCCGGGTGTTCATGAACAACTTGGAGCATCCGGTCAACATCACCAATGGCCCGCGCGGCATCAGCGGCATCGACTCGATGCGCATTTTTGGCTTCGACTTCGGCAAGACACTGGTGATCGGGGACTACCGTCTGCCGCCGGTGGTGCTGTATTACTACTTGTTCCTGCTGCTCGTGGTGGCCAGCATCATCATTTGTCACCGCTTGGAGACGTCGCGCATCGGCCGGGCCTGGATGGCCATCCGTGAGGATGACGTGGCGGCCAAGGCCATGGGCATCAACGTGCGCAACATGAAGCTTCTGGCTTTTGCGATGGGCGCCACTTTCGGGGGCGTGGCTGGTGCGATGTTCGCCTCGTTCCAGGGCTTCATCTCGCCTGAGTCCTTCGGGCTGATGGAGTCCATCATGCTGGTGGCGATGGTGGTGTTGGGCGGGCTGGGCCACTTGCCCGGTGTGATCATGGGCGCACTGTTGCTGGCTGCCTTGCCCGAAGTGCTGCGTTACGTGGCCGGGCCTTTGCAAAGCATGACTGGTGGACGACTGGATGCTGCCATCTTGCGCCAGTTGCTGATCGCGCTGGCGATGATCGCGATCATGCTCTTGCGGCCGCGTGGCCTGTGGCCGGCACGTGAGCATGGCAAAGCCGCCCCGACCCCGGCCGGCAAGTGAGCAGGGAGACCGACATGAGTACCGACATCGTCCTCAAGGTTCAAGGGGTGTCCAAGCGCTTCGGCGGGCTGCAAGCCCTGTCCGACGTGGGCATCGAGATCCGCCGCGGCCAGGTCTACGGCCTCATCGGCCCCAATGGCGCGGGCAAGACCACGTTCTTCAACGTGCTGACCGGCCTGTACACACCGGATTCGGGCAGTTTCGAACTCGAGGGCAAGCCCTACAAGCCCACGGCCGTCCACGAGGTGGCCAAGGCCGGCATCGCGCGCACCTTCCAGAACATCCGGCTGTTTGCCGAAATGACGGCCCTGGAAAACGTGATGGTCGGCCGCCATGTGCGCACCAGCACCGGCGTGTTCGGCGCGGTGTTTCGCACCGCTGGCTTCAAGGCCGAGGAGAAGGCCATCCGCGAGCGCGCCATGGAGTTGCTGGCCTATGTGGGCATCGAGAAATATGCCGATTTCCGCGCACGCACTTTGAGTTATGGCGACCAGCGTCGCCTGGAGATCGCGCGAGCCCTGGCCACCGACCCCAAGCTGATCGCGCTGGACGAGCCCGCCGCTGGCATGAACGCCACCGAGAAGGTGGTGCTGCGCGAGCTGATCGACCGCATCCGCAATGACGGGCGCACGATTCTGCTGATCGAGCATGACGTCAAGCTCGTCATGGGGCTGTGCGATCGCGTGACCGTGCTCGACTATGGCAAGCCCATCGCCGAGGGGACGCCATACGAGGTGCAGCGCAACGAGAAGGTGATCGAAGCCTACCTTGGCGCCGGGCACAAGGCGCATTGAACCACCCCACGCACGCGGAGCAAGTACATATGAGCCAAACGATGCTGAAAGTCAGCGGACTGCGGGTGGCCTACGGGGGCATCCAGGCCGTCAAGGGCGCTTCGCTGGAAGTGCGCCAAGGCGAGCTCGTCAGTCTGATCGGCGCCAATGGCGCAGGCAAGACCACCACGCTGAAGGCCATCACGGGCATCCAGCCGGTGGCCGATGGCGACATCGAATTCCTGGGGCGTTCGATCAAGGGTCAAGGCGCTTGGGATCTGGTCAAGCAGGGTTTGGTGATGGTCCCGGAGGGGCGAGGCACCTTCACACGCATGACGATCACCGAAAACCTCCAGATGGGAGCGTTCACCCGCAATGACAAGGAGATCGAGGACGACATCGAGAAGGTGTTCACCTTGTTCCCGCGTCTGAAGGAGCGTCGCCATCAGCTTGCCGGCACGATGTCCGGGGGCGAGCAGCAAATGCTGGCGATGGGGCGGGCGTTGATGGCGCGCCCGAAGGTGTTGCTGATGGACGAACCCTCGATGGGCCTGTCGCCCATCATGGTCGACAAAATCTTCGAGGTGGTGGAAGACATCCACAAACAAGGCGTCACCGTGCTGCTGGTCGAGCAAAACGCCAGCCGTGCGCTGCAATTGGCCGACCGCGGCTACGTGATGGACTCTGGCGAAATCACGATGGAAGGCGAGGCCAAAGCGCTGCTGAGCGACCCGAAGGTGCGCGCGGCCTATCTGGGCGAGTGATCTTGCACGCCGAGCGTGGCGGCGTGAGGCATCTCACCGTTGAGCCCCGGTGAACGCGGGGTTGTCAGTTGGCCTGCGATCGAGGAGACGCCATGTTGGGACGAGTCCTGATGGCTTGGGGGCTGAGTGCATGCCTGGCCGTGTCTGCGCAAGCCCAGATGGTCAAGCCAGTGCGCATCGGCCTGATTGCCCCACTGACCGGAGATTCCGCCGACCTCGGCCTGAGCATGCGCCATGCGGCCGAGCTGGCGGTCAAGGAAATCAATGCCGTGGGCGGCTATCTGGGCCGGCCGCTGGAGCTGGTGGTGCGTGACGACCGGTCCGATCCTCGGCAAGGACGGCAGGCGGCGCAGGAACTGGTGCAGCAGGAGAAGGTCGCGTTCACGCTGGGTTTTTGCGACACCGAAGTGACCGTGCAGGCCTTGGAGATCTTTCAATCCCAGCGCCATGTGCTGATGGTGCCTTGCGATCAGGGGTCTGCGGTGATGGCCGGCCCACCTGCCGCAGGCAGCTATGTCTTTCGCCTCACACCGCCCGACGAGTTGACGGCGCGCGTGTTGGTGGGCGAGATCGTGGACCGGCGCAAACTGCGCAAAGTGGCGCTGCTGGCCGATCGCACGGCCTACGGCGACAGCGGCTTGAAGGACCTGGACAATGAACTGGCCCAGCGCGAGCTCAAGCCGGTGTACGTCGGTCGCTTCGACCGGGGGGTGAAGTCACTGTTGGAGGACATGCGCCAAGCCCGCGCGGCCGGCAGCGAGGCCGTGATCGTTTGGGCGCGCGGGGCCGATCAGGCGGCGGCTTTGCGGGCGCGGGCGGAGCTGCGCTGGACGGTGCCGTATTTCGCGCCGCCCACGCTGGCCTCGCGCAAGGCACTGGAAGGCGCCGGTGCGGCTGCGCTGGAAGGCGCGGTGATGACCCAGACGGTGCATCTCGATGCGGCCAACGAACGCCGGGCGACGTTCCTCACCAGTTATTTCACGCACAGTGGCGAAAAGCGCATGGGCTCGCTGATGGTGGCCGCGCAGACCTATGACGCGGTCTATCTGCTCGTCTCGGCCCTGTTCCAGTCGCGCAGCCCCGAGGGCGGAGAGCCGCTCAAGCGCGCGCTGGAAAACCTCGACAAGCCGCATCGTGGGGTGGTGACGACGTATGAGCGACCTTACTCCACGCGCGATCACGAGGCCTACTCGATCAACATGCTGTGGCTGAGCGTGTGGCGCGGCGGGGAGGTGCAGTTTCTCTATCCCATCGATGCGCAGCGTGCCAGTGTGATCCGACGCAAAGAGTTCTGAGTCGATCATCTCCCCCGAGGCCTAGAATCCGCGCCGCGCGCCACCATTGCTGGGCGCACCGAGCCATGCGTGATTCGCTCCTCCGACCGTTCGCATCAGCTTCAGCATCCCTGTGTGGTCCAGTCGTCGATGGCTTGCGCTGTCGACACGATCGGCCCGGCTTGGCTTGGCCGTTGGATGGCGAGCACGACGCGGAGCTCGGACGGATCTGCCACGGCGGGGCGACGCACGCGCCGCTGGCCAGCCCGGAACCTTTGTGGCCGCTCCACCCGGTGGCCGAGCGCTGGCAGGTGCGTGGTCCGGTGCATGAGGGCCAACAGGGCTGCGTGCGCTATCGCAGCAACGGCATGTGGGTTTTCGGCACGGCGTGTTTGGACGACCGTGTGGTCGGCGGCATGGAAGCCGCAGCCTGGCGGGTCTACACCGATCTGTTTGCGGTGCTCGAACGCGAGGGGTGCCCCCAACTGCAGCGCCTGTGGAACTACTTGCCCGACATCCACGGCCTGGAGGACGGCTTGGAACGCTACCGCTGCTTCAATTTGGGCCGCGCTCGCGCTTTTGCGCAGGCCGGGCGCAGTCTGGGCGAAGGGGCGCCGGCGGCATGTGCGATGGGCACGCGTTCCGGATGGTTGACGGTGCATTTCCTGGCCGGACGGCAGCCGGCGCGGGCGATCGAAAACCCGCGCCAGGTCAGTGCCTATCACTATCCTCGGCGCTACGGGCCTTGCAGCCCGACCTTCTCGCGTGCGGCCTTGGCCGATCTGGGGGGTGGGCTGCGTGTGCTGTTCATTTCGGGCACGGCCAGCATCGTCGGCCATGAATCGGTGCATGTGGACGACCTCGAGGCCCAGACCGCCGAAACCTTGCGCAACATCGATGCGGTGCTCGAGGCGACCCGGTCCCATCTGGAGGCGTCCTGGACGCTGGAGGCGCTGCGGCGGCGACTGGAATGCACGGTCTACTTGCGCCGGCCGGCAGACTTGGACCGGGTGCGTGCGGTCATCATCGCCCATCTGGGGGCGCAGGCGCCAGCGGTGCAAGCGGCGACCTACTTGCGCGCCGATGTGTGTCGCGCCGAGCTGCTGGTGGAAATCGAAGCTCAGCTGGCGCTCGTGGGGTGATCCCAAGATTCGGCCACCAGCGCGGCTTCCCGCAGCGGGCGCAGACTCAGGAGCAAGGCTGTCACGCAGACCGGCAAGGCCAGCGCGAAGGTCAGCGCCAGCGCGTGGCCGATGCGCCGCTCGTCGGCAAAGACGAAATCGGTGCAGGCGGCCACCAGACTCGGTCCGAGCACCGACCCCAGGACGGTGGTGAGCATCAGACCGAGCGCCGAAATCTGACCGCGCATTTCATTGGGCGTGACGAGTTGGATCGTCGAGGTGCCCAGTGAGATGAACATGCTCGACAGGAACAGGCCCGGGCCGAAGGCCAGCAGTGAGGCCGTTGCGGAGGGCAGCAGCGGCGTGGCCACCAAAAATGGCGTGGCTGCTGCCAGGCTCCATGCGGCCGTGCGCAAGGTCGCATCACGCTGACCTCGGCGCAGCTGGAGGCCAGCCCACCAGCCACCCGTGACGATGCCCAGAGGGCTCAGGCTGAGGATCAATGCGCCCAACAGCGGGCCGATGCGCTCTACCGGCAGGCCGTGCACGCGGATGTAGAAGGTCGCCATCCATGCCAGCAGGGCATAGGTCACGCAAAATGCCAGGCTGATGCCTACCACATAGCCCAGCGCCAGCCGCCGCCGCTCCCGCAGGAAGCGCACGACGGCCGACACGGGCAGGACTTGGCCGCCAGCCACGGTGTGACGCCGCGGCGGTTCACGCACGGTGAACATCAGCGCCGCCACCAGCAGGCCGGGCAGGCCCACGAGCATGAAGGCGAGCTGCCAGCCCTTGACCGCGCCCAGCAGCGGCAGCACGACGTCCCCACGCTGGGCCCATCCACCCACCAGCCCACCGATGGCGAAGGCCGCTCCCGAGCCCAAGGCCGTGCCCAGCGTGAACACCGACAGCGCCAGCGGCAGGCGGTGTCGCTCGAAGTAATCGCTGATGATCGAGTAGGCCGCGGGTCCCAGGGTGGCCTCTCCCACGCCCACGCCCGCGCGGGTGAGAAAGAGTTGCCAATAGTGCTGCGCCAGGCCGGCCGCTGCGGTCATCAGGCTCCAAAAGGTGATGCCCGCGGCCACGAGATTGCGCCGGTGGGTCCGATCGACGAGCCGCCCCAACGGCAGTCCGGCCAGGCAGAAAAAGAGGGAGAAAGCCAATCCCTGGAGCAGGCTGATCTGGAAATCGCTGATGCCCAGATCGCGCCGGATCGGCTCGACCAACAGGCCCACGAGCAGCCGATCGATCAGGGAGACCACGGCCGCCAGCATCAGGACGCAGACCACGTACCACGGGTAGCCTGTGCCGCGCTGCGCCGTGGATGGCGTCGTTGGGTCAGTGGTGCCCGTCGTGCTCGTGTCTGTGTCTATTTCCTGCTCCTGCGGGGGTGAGACTGCGGGGCGGCAGCGGATCGCATCGCAATAGAGTCGAGGCCGGATCTGGCTGACCGAGGATCGCCCAGTCGAGTTCCTGCAAGAGCGCTTGTGTGCCTCGTGTAAGGCGATTGGCGGGCCGCATGAGCGGCACGGCCAGCACCAGGCTGTTGTGGATGGTCGGCGGGCCGATGGGGGCATGCTGGAACTCGATTCCGGGCTCTCCGAGCGTGAGCGCGCTGCGGGGGAGGATGGTACATCCCACACCCTGCGAGACCAAGGCCAGCACGGTCTGCACTGCGCCAACCTCGGCTACTACCTGCAAGGCGATGCCACGGGGCCGTAGCACGTTGTCGATGAGGCTACGGATGGCGTAAGGGGCGCTGGGCAACACCATCGGATAGCCCTTGAGGGTGGGCAGGCCCACGCGCGAGGGCAGCTTCGGTGCTTCGGGTGGCGCCACGAGCAGCAGCGGCTCATGCATCAGCGGCTGGTACGAGAGCTGGGGTGAGGAGGGTGGATCGAAGAGCAGCGCCATGTCCAGCCGGCCCGCCAGCAGCCACTCGCGCAGGTGAAGGCTTAGCCCTTCCGATACGGTGATCACCGCGCGCGGGAAGCGTTCCCGGAAGCGCTGCACCAGCCGGGCGCTCATGCGAAGCGCCACCCGTGGGGGCAGGCCCACCGTGATCCGCCCCGAGGGGCTGGTGTGCAGGTCGCGAAGCTCCTCGCGGGCGCGCCGTGCCGTCTCGAGCATGCTGCGGGCGTGCACGAGCAGGGCATTACCCGCCTCAGTGAGCGACACACCACGCCCCGTGCGCACCAGCAGTCGTTGGCCGAGGTCGTCCTCTAGCAGGGCGACCTGCCGGCTCAGCGTGGGCTGGGCCAGGTTGAGCGTCACGGCGGCGCGGCTGAAGCTGCCGGCATCGGCCACCTGGACGAAATACTCAAGCTGCTTCAAATCCATAGAGAAAGAGCATATCTGCTATTGGAGCCATGCGCTTACGCTTGAGATGCCGGATGGACAGAATGCGCCCCATGACCACCGTACTTCCTTCGGGCGCCTGCAACGCACATTGTCATGTCTTCGGGCCGCGCGAGCGCTTCCCATATGCGGCCAACGCCAGCTTCGTGCCGGCCGTCGACGCTCCACGAGAAGCGCTTTATGCCCTGAACGACCGGCTGGGCCTGCATCGCTGCGTGGTGGTGCAGTCGGCCTGCCACGGTTTCGACAACACAGTAACCCAAGACGCGCTGGCCGGCCGGCCGGGTGCCTACCGCGGCATCGCCCTGTTGCCCACCGACGTGCCGGAGTCCGAGCTGAAACGGCTGGATGCAGCGGGCTTTCGAGGGGTGCGATTCAACTATATGCGCCACCTGGGCCGGCCCACACCGATCGACGAGGTGTTGCGGCTGGCCCGCCGATTTGCGCCGCTGGGCTGGCATCTGCAGTTGCATGGTGATCCTGGCATGCTGACCGAGCTGGCCCAAGCCATTGCCTCGGCGCCCGTGCCCGTCGTGATCGACCACATCGGCCGCATCGACGCGTCGCGTGGGCTCGACCAGCCCGACTTTAGCGTTTTGCGCCGCCTGCTCGACCACGACCACGTGTGGGTGAAAGTCAGTGGCATCGACCGCATCTCGGCCGAGGGGCCGCCCTATGCCGATGCGCTGCCCTTCGCTCGCGCTCTGGTGGCTGAGCAGGGGGACCGTGTGCTGTGGGGCAACGACTGGCCCCACCCGAATCACCGAGGACCGGTGCCTGACGAGGACCTGCTCGTGGCGCTGATCTACGAGATTGCGCCCACCGAAGCGGCGCGTCAGCGACTGTTGGTGGACAACCCACATCAACTTTATCGTTTCGGAGACGAGGCATGAAACGCCGATTTGAGAACAAGGTGGCCATCGTCACCGGTGCCGGCTGTGTGGGCGCGGGGTGGGGCAATGGCCGTGCGATCGCTTTGCGTCTGGCCGAGGAAGGCGCGCGCGTGCTGGCCGTAGACCTCGATGAGGCGCGTCTGGAAGAGACGCTGTCGCAGGCCGGTACCGCACGTGAAGCCATACGGCCCTGGATTTGCGACGTGACCAGCAGCAAGAGCGTGGCAGCGATGGCGGCTGCCTGCGTAGACGCCTTCGGCACCATCGACGTGCTCATCAACAACGTGGGGGGATCGGCGCCGGGCGGTCCGGTGGAGATGGCCGAGGAGGTGTGGGATGCGCAGGTCGACTTCAATCTAAAGAGCGTTTACCTCACCTGCAAGCATGTGCTGCCCACCATGCTGGCATGCGGCCGCGGTGCCATTGTCAACGTGGCGTCCACCTCCGGCATGCGCTGGACCGGCAGCGCCCAGGTGGCCTACGCGGCCACCAAGGCGGGGGTGATACAGCTTTCGCGTGTGGTGGCGGTGCAGTACGCCGCCCAGGGCATCCGCGTCAACACCGTGGTGCCGGGCCAGTTGCATACGCCCATGGTCAAGGCGCGACTGGCAGGCCAGCGTGCCGGTGGTGATGTTGATGCTTTGTTGGCCCAGCGCCAGAAGCGCATTCCCCTGGGATTCATGGGCGACGGCCGAGATACCGCTGCTGCCGCGCTCTTCCTGGCCAGCGATGAAGCCCGCTTCATCACCGGCACCGAAATCGTCGTCGACGGCGGCATGACCGCGCGTTGCGACTGACCCGCGCTTCCTTCACTTCCACGACAACGGAGACAGCAAGATGCTCAAGCGACACTTTCTCATCGCTGCGATGAGCCTGGCTTTGGGGGCTGGTGCCATGGCGCAGACCAAGACCACGCGCATCGTCGTGTCATTTCCCCCTGGCGGGCCGGTGGACTTCGTGGCGCGCGTGCTGGCCGAGCAGCTTGGAAAAGAATTGGGCCATACCGTCATCGTTGAGAACAAGGCGGGCGCCAACGGCGCGCTTGGCGCGCTCGAGGTGGCACGTTCCACCCCCGACGGCAGCAGTCTGTGGATCACCAGTGTGGGGGCGGCGGCCATCAACCCCGTGCTCTACGACAAGCTGACCTATGACATGACCCGCGACTTCGTGCCGGTGTCGCTGGTGGTGAACAACGTCGAGCTGCTGGTGGTGCATCCGAACAACCCGGCCAACACCGCAGCGGAATTCGTAGCCAACGCGAAGACCGCGAAGCAACCGATCTCGATGGCCTCGTCGGGTATCGGCAGCATTCCGCATCTGGCCATCGAGCAGCTCACCGATGCAACGGGCATCAAGGTCACGCACATTCCCTACCGCGGTGCGGCGCCGGCGATCACCGATGTGATGGGCGGGCAGGTCGACGGCTTCTTTGGTGACGTTCCCGGGCTGATCTCGCATGTACGCAGCGGCAAGCTCAAGCCACTGGGCCTGGCATCGGCCAGGCGCCATCCGGCCTTGCCGGGAGTGAAGACCCTGGCCGAGCAGGGCCTGCCTGGGGTGGACACGAACAACTGGTACGCGTTGTTCGCGCCGGCCAAGACACCACCCGCGGTGGTTGAGCAACTCAACCAGGCCGTGCGGCGGGCCCTGAAGACGCCTGCGCTGCATGACAAGCTGCTCAACATCGGCGCGGAGCCTGCTCCGTCCACGCCGGAGGAACTTGCCACCTTGTTGAAGCAAGACACCGACAAGTGGGGCAAGCTCATCCGAGCCAAGAACATCAAGGCAGAATGATGGGCGTGCGTGTACCGCTGGTGACTCCGGGAACCCGGCCCGAACTGGCCGAGATCGAAGCCCGCATCCTCGCCGAGCGCGGGCGCATTTCGCTGCTTTACCAGGTTTTGCTCAACAGCGCGCCCATCGCCTCCGGCTGGGAGCGCCTGCTGACGGCGGTACGCAACCAGACATGCGTGCCGGGCGACTTGCGCGAGCTGATGATCCTGCGCGTAGCGGTGCTCAACCGCGCCGCCTTCGAGTTCGACGCCCACGTCCCACATGCCCAGCGCGCTGGCGTGAGCGACGAGAAGATTGATGCCGTGCGCCAGCCGGGCATCGCTGGGCTTTTTACCGACGACGAGCGCTTGGTGCTGGAGCTCACCGATACGATGACGCGCCAGGTGCAGGTGCCGGACAGTCTGATGCATCGCCTGCAGGCGCGCTACGACGCCCGAAGCCTGGTTGAGGTGGTGGCCACGGTGGCTGCCTACAACATGGTGTCGCGCCTGCTCGTGGCCCTGAACGTGGAGCATTGAGTGGACGAGTCCCTGGACGAATCCGTGTGGTTGTTGCGCTTCCACTGCGGCGCCGACGACGCTGTTTTGGCCGAATTGCATGCCCTGGCGCCCAGCCTGGTTCTGTGCCGTGCGTTGGAGGGGCATGAGGTGTATGCCTACGCTGATTCCGAACGCGAGGTGTGTTCGCTAATGAGTCATCCGCTCACGGCGAGTGCCGAATCGACGCGCCTGAGGGTCACCCTGAGGCTGGATGGGGCCTCGAAGGGCCAGGTGGCGGCCTGGCGCTACGTGGTCGAGACCGATGTGCTGAGCGAAGCCGAGGCCGACCTCAATGCCTGGTACGACCACGAGCACCTGCCGGGGCTTGCTGCCGTGCCGGGCACTGTGCGGGCACAGCGCCTGCTCAACGAACAGGGCCACCCGCGCTACCACGCCTGCTATGACCTGGTCACATTGGAAACCTTCGGAAGCCCAGCTTGGCTGGCGGTTCGTGCCACGGCCTGGAGCTCGCGTGTGCGGCCATCTTTTCGCAACACCCGGCGCACAATGTTCCGTCGGATCTGAGTATGCATATGATGAATATGACTTAGTCAGTTCATCCGCTGGATGGATCCGGTTTGTCTCCGTAAAGTGGGCGATCCTATGCGACCCCTGAGGTCGCTCCCACGATGAAGCCGGCGTCACAGCCGGCCGGAGACAAGACCAATGGAAGTGTCCTTCAGCAAGGAAGTCCAGGCTTTGCGCCTGGGCGCAGGCCAGACGTTTCATGGCGAGGGCATCCTGGCCATCACCAAGGCGTTGCTGCAGTCGGGGGTGGCTTATGTCGGTGGCTATCAGGGCGCGCCGGTGTCGCACCTGTTGGACGTGATGGTCCAGGCCAAGGACTACCTGCAAGAGTTGGGCGTGCATGTGGAGGCTTGTTCGAACGAAGCCTCGGCCGCCGCGATGCTGGGGGCCTCCATTCATTACCCGCTGCGTGGTGCGGTGACTTGGAAATCCATCGTCGGCACCAATGTGGCGGCCGATGCGCTGTCGAACCTGGCCTCACCGGGGGTCCAGGGAGGGGCACTGATCGTCGTGGGCGAGGACTATGGCGAAGGCGCCAGTGTGATCCAGGAGCGCACGCATGCCTACGCGCTGAAGTCCACGATGGTGATGCTCGATCCGCGCCCGCAGCTGGCTGCGATGGTGCGTCTGGTGGAAGAGGGGTTCGCCTTGTCGGAGGCCTCCAACATGCCCGCGTTGTTGGAGTTGCGCATCCGGGCCTGCCATGTGCGCGGCCGCTTCGAGTGCAAGGACAATATCCCGCCGCCGGTGTCGATGCGGCATCTGATCGACGAGCCGGCGGCTTTCGACTACATGCGACTGGCGCATCCGCCAGTGACGTTCCGCCATGAGAAGCTCAAGGTGCAAGAGCGCATCCCGGCGGCGCGCCGCTACATCGCCCAACACCGGCTCAATGAATGGTTTGCCGGCCGGCGCCATGAGGTGGGTCTGATCGTCCAAGGTGGGCTGTACAACGCCTTGATCCGCGCGCTGCAACAGCTGGGTCTGGCCGATGGGTTTGGCAGCAGTCAGCTGCCCATTCTGGTGCTCAATGTCACCTATCCGTTGGTGCCTGAGGAAATCGCGCGTTTTTGCGCCGGCAAGCGCGCCGTGCTGGTGCTCGAGGAAGGTCAGCCCGAATACATCGAGCAAGACATCGCGAGCCTGCTGCGCCGCTGTGAGGTTCGCACCCCGTTGCACGGGAAAGACTTGTTGCCGGCTGCTGGCGAGTACACGGTCGAGGTGATGACCGAGGGGCTGTTGGCCTTCGTGTCCCGCTACCTGCCCGATCATGCGGTGGACGATGCCCGAGCTTGGCTGGAGGGCAATGCCAAGCGTCGGCAAGATGTCGCGCAGCAACTGGGCTCGCCGCTGCCTCCCAGGCCGCCGGGCTTTTGTGTGGGCTGCCCTGAGCGGCCGGTGTTTGCCGCGCTCAAGCTGGCGCAGCAGACCGTGGGGCCGGTGCACATCGCCGCGGACATCGGCTGCCACGCGCTGGCCACTTTCGAGCCGTTTTCCTCGGGCCATTCCATCTTGGGATACGGCCTGAGCCTGGCCAGTCGGGCAGGTGTGTCGCCCGTGATGAGCCGCCGCGTGCTGTCCATCATGGGCGATGGAGGGTTCTGGCACAACGGTTTGCTCACCGGCGTGCAAAGTGCACTGTTCAATGGCGACGATGCGGTGCTGCTCATCATGAAGAACGGCTATACCTCGGCCACTGGCACGCAGGACATCATTTCCACCCCTGACGAGGAGGTCAAGGCTCGCGCCGAAGACAAACAGCAAAGCCTGGTCGATCGCAACACCACGATCGAATCGACTTTGCGGGGTTTGGGGGTGCAATGGATGCGCACGGTGCACACCTACCATGTCGATGCGATGCGCAAGACCTTGCAAGAGGCATTGACCACCGACTTTGCCGGCCTGAAGGTGATCATCGCCGAAGGGGAGTGCCAGCTGGAGCGTCAGCGCCGCATCAAGCCCTGGATCGCGCAATTGCTCAAAGCCGGCCGCCGTGTGGTGCGTGTGAAGTACGGCGTCGATGAAGACGTGTGCTCGGGCGATCATGCCTGCATTCGTCTGTCGGGCTGCCCGACGCTCACGCTCAAGGACAGTCCCGACCCGTTGAAGGTGGACCCGGTGGCCACCGTGATCGACGGCTGCGTGGGCTGCGGCTTGTGCGGGGCCAACGCGCATGCGGCCACGCTGTGCCCGTCGTTCTATCGCGCCGAGGTGGTTCGCAACCCGAAGTGGCACGAGCGGCTGCTGGCAGCCGTGCGGCTCACCACCCTGCGCTGGTTGCAGCCCGCCTGAGCGCGGTGCTTGCGCAGGTTTCATCTCATTCCACCAAGAGGAGACACCCCGATGAAAATCTCGATCTCGCAGACTGGATGGACCCGTCGTGTCGTGTGCGCGATGCTGTTGGGCATGGCGGCAGGGCCTGTATTGGCGCAAGACTATCCGACCCAACCCATTCGGATGATCGTGAGCTTCCCGCCCGGGGGCGCGGCCGATGTGATCGGCCGCGCCATCGCCACCGGGCTGAGCGAAGCGTTCAAGCAAAACGTCATCGTCGAGAACCGGCCCGGCGCCAATGGCAACATCGGTGCGGATGCGGTGGCCAAGTCCGCGCCCGATGGCTACACCTTGCTGATGAGCTCGGGCGGCACGATCACGGCCAACCCGTTCCTGTTCAGCAAAATGCCTTTCGACCCCGAGAAGGACCTCATTCCGGTGGCCTCGGCAGCCGTCGTGCACCCGTACCTGGTGGTGCATCCTTCGTTGCCGGTCAACACCGTGCAGGAATTCATCGCCTATGTGCGCGCCCACCCAGGCAAACTCAGCTACGGCTCGGCGGGTATTGGCAGCTCGCTGCATTTGGCCGGCGAGATGCTCAAGCGGGACGCGAAGATCGAGGCCACGCATGTGCCCTACCGTGGGGCGGCGCCAGCGCTGAACGATCTGCTGGCCGGACAAGTGCATTTCATGTTCGATTCCGGACCTGGTCTCAAACATGCCCAGGCCGGCAAGCTCAAGCTCTTGGCCGTGGGCAGTGCGCAGCGTTCGCCGCAGGTGCCGCACGTGCCGACGTTGGCCGAGTCCGGCCTGCCGGGCTTCGATGCGGACACGGTGTTTGGCGTCTATGCCCCGGCCGGCACGCCGACGGCCATCGTCAACAAACTCAATGCGGAAATCAACAAGGTGCTGCGCACTCCGCAGGCGGTGGCGGCCATCCATGCCATCGGGGCAGACATCCTGACCATGAGCGTCAGCGAGTTCGTCGAGCGGCAGCGTGCCGAGCGGGCTCGAATGGGCGCTTTCATCAAACAGGCCGGCATCAAGCTCGATTGAGGGATCGATGACTCAGCTGCCCGATGCGTGTGCCGATCGTCCGATCACCGTGCTGATCTGTGCCCTGGGTGGGGAAGGCGGTGCCGTGCTCTCGCAGTGGCTGTTCGAGACCGCACTGCATTGCGGCCACAGCGCGCAGAGCACGTCCATCCCCGGCGTAGCGCAGCGCACTGGTGCCACCACCTACTACCTGGAGATCCACCCGCGGCCCGACGCCGAGCTGGGCGGACGCCACCCGGTCTTCAGCCTGAACCCGGTGCCTGGCGCCTTGGACTTGCTGGTGTCTTCCGAGTTGCTGGAGACGGTGCGCCAAATCGGCTTGGGCATGGTCAGCCCTGATCGTACGATGGTGATCAGCTCCAGCAGCCGCACGCTGACCGTGGCCGAGAAGATGCCGCTGGGCGACGGACGGGTCAAAGCCGCGCAACTGCTGGCCATGGTGCAGCGCTACAGCCGCGAAGCGCGGGTCTTCGACATGGCGGCGCTGGCCGAGCAGTGCGGCACGGTGATCAGTGCCGTGCTGCTGGGGGCGGTGGCCGCCAGTGGTCTTTTGCCGTTTGCCCGAGACGCCTACGAAGCGGTGATTCGCGCTTCGGGCAAAGGGGTCGAGGCGAGCCTGCGGGGCTTTGCACAGGCTTACGACCGGGTGGCGACCGAGCGTGCGCAGCAGGCCGCGCTGCTGCAGGCGGCCGAGGCGGGAGTGCGATCGGCCGCGCCAGCGGTGTTGCCCGCGGCGCTGGCGCAGCGTTTTCCTGCCGCCACCCACGAGATGGTCGGCGCAGGCCATGCCCGCATGCTCGAGTACCAGGATGCGGCCTATGCGGCCTTGTACGTCGAGCGCCTCGACCGGGTGCTGCAGGCCGAACGCAGCGTCGATCCCGAAGGCACCCATGGCTGGTCCATCACCCGCGAAACCGCGCGTTACCTGGCGCTGTGGATGGCTTTCGACGACATCGTGCGCGTGGCCGATCTCAAAAGCCGCGCCAGCCGCCTGCAGCGTGTGCGCCGCGAGGTGAAAGCCGCCGAAGACGAGCTGGTCTATGTGTATGACCATTTCAAACCCGGCGTCAACGAACTGGCCGCCTTGCTGCCGCAGGGCCTGGCCGATCGGTTGTTGCGGTGGGAGCAGCGCCGCTTGGAAGCGGGCAAGGAGCCCCTGGCCCTGCCACTGAAGGTCGGCGCCCACACCCTCAGCGGTATGTTGGCCCTGCGGGTGCTGGCCAGTTTGAAGCGGCTGCGTCGCTGGGGCAGCCGCTACCGGCAAGAGCAGCTCCTGATCGAGCGTTGGTTGGACAGCGTGGAACGAGGCACGCGTGCGTCGTGGGCCTTGGGGCACGAGATCGCACAGTGTGGCCGGCTCATCAAAGGCTATGGGGCGACCAACGAACGTGGCAAGCACAACCTGCGGCATGTGCTCGATCACTTGGCAGCATCGTTCGATCGGCCCGAGCCATGTGTCGAGGCGATCCGGGCGGCCCGCGAGGCGGCTCTGCGGGACG
This sequence comes from Caldimonas taiwanensis NBRC 104434, assembly GCF_001592165.1. Classification (NCBI taxonomy): domain Bacteria; kingdom Pseudomonadati; phylum Pseudomonadota; class Betaproteobacteria; order Burkholderiales; family Sphaerotilaceae; genus Caldimonas; species Caldimonas taiwanensis. The sequence continues at coordinate 153,977 of NZ_BCWK01000008.1, read as the reverse complement.
AGTCCGGCAAGGCTCTGGACCAAGCCTTGGTACGGCATGGTGCACCGCCGCGTCCGGCGCAGGCCCAGCCGATCCGGTGGTACAAACGTCGTCCTGTGTCTTGAAATCGCTCTGATCATGAGCCGCATCCACCATCTGCCCATCCATGTCGAATTCGGTGACTGCGACCCTGCGGGCATCGTCTGGTTTCCCAACTTCTTCCGATGGTTCGACGCCGGCTCGCGGCGCTTTTTCATCGCTTGTGGCGTGCCTCCTTGGAAGGAGCTGGAAAAGACCACGGGCATCATTGGGACCCCGCTGGTGGACACTCAGGCGCGTTTCGTGCGGCCGGCCAGCTATGGCGATGAGATCGTGGTGGAAACACAGATTTCGCACTGGCGCACCAAGAGCTTCGTGATGCAGCATCGCATCCTGCGCGGTGAGGAGTTGCTGTGCGAATGCACCGAGGTGCGTGTGTTTGCGCAGCGCACCGGCGACGATCCGCACGCCATCCGGGCCGTGCCCATTCCGGACGACATCCGCGCCTTGTGCGGCTGAAGCCTCAGGCCGCCGCGGTGGCCAGCGCAGCGCGCACGTCTGGCACGATGTTGTGGGCGCCCAGCTCGGCGGCAAAGCCTGAACGTTCCATCAGGCCGCGTGGCTGCTCGTTCAGATGGCACAGCACCAGGCGCACGCCGCGGCGTTGCAGACTGCGGTGCAACTGCTGCAGTGCATCCAATCCCGTGGTGTCCATGGAGATGAGGCGCTGCATGTCCAGCACCAGCACCTGCGTGTTGGGGCGCAGGTGCTGAGCGATGGCCTCCACCTTGGCCACGGCGCCGAAGAAGAGCGAGCCGTACAGCGTGATCAATTGCACCGTGCCGGGCGCATCGGCAGGCAGTGCCACCGCCTCGACGCGAAACAGCGTGCTCATGCGGTAGATGAAGAAAATGCAGGCCATCACCAGACCGACTTCCACCGCCACGGTGAGGTCGAACACCACCGTGAGGACGAAGGTGCCCACCAGCAGTACGCGGTAGAGCATCGAGAACTGGCGTAAGCGCACGAACTCGTGCCATTCGCCCATGTTCCATGCCACGTAGAGCAGGATCCCGGCCAAAGCCGAAAGTGGCACGTGTGAGGCCAGTGGCGCGGCCACCAGCACCACCGCCAGCAGTGTGAGCGCATGCACCATGCCTGCCACCGGACTGGTGGCGCCGGAACGGACGTTGGTGACCGTGCGTGCAATCGTGCCGGTGGCCGGAATACCGCCGAAGAATGGCACGACCATGTTGGCCACGCCCTGTCCCATCAATTCCTGATTGGGGTCGTGGCGAGGACGGTCGCTCAGGCTGTCGGCCACCCGTGCACACAGCAGCGATTCGATCGCGCCGAGCATGGCAATCGTGAGCGTGGGGATGAACAGTTGGCGGATGCCATCCCAGGAAAAGGCTGGCCATTGCGGGCTGGGCAGGGTCTGAGGGATGCCGCCGAAGCGCGAGCCGATCGTCTCCACCGACAGGCCGAACAGCGCGGTCGATGCCGTGGCCAAGCCCAACGCGACGATGGTCCCAGGCAGACGGGCCACCGCCTTCAACATGCGCTGCGCAGGTGAGTGCGCGACGGCGGGCAGGGCATACAGCTTCGGCCAGAGGATGACGATGGCCAGGCACCCCAGGCCGATGCACAGGGCGATGGGGTTGAAGCTGTCCAGATGATGGGCCAGCGTGCGGATTTGGCTGAAGAAGTCGGCCGGCAGATGCTCGATCTTCAGGCCGAGCAAATCCTTGACTTGGGATACAGCGATGAGTACCGCGATGCCGTTGGTGAAGCCGATGACGATGGTGACTGGGATGTAACGCACCAACACGCCCAGCTTGAACAAGCCCATCAAGAACATCAGGGCCCCCGCCAACACGGTGGCGATGAGCAGGTTGCCCAGGCCGTAGCGCTGAACGATGCCATACACGATCACGATGAAGGCGCCGGCCGGCCCACCGATCTGGACGCTGGAGCCGCCCAACGCCGAGATGAGAAAGCCGGCGATGATCGCGGTGATGAGGCCTTGCTCAGGCTTGACGCCAGAGGCGATGGCAAAGGCCATGGCCAAGGGCAGCGCCACCACGCCCACGGTCAGGCCGGCCGAGATGTCTTGGACGAAGCGTTGGCGGTTGTATTGCCGCCAATCATCGAGGAGACGGGGGCGGAAGGATGCGAGTTCGATGCCAGCGGGAAGCCGTAAACCCATGATTGTGTTCGCCGTGACGGATGGATTCGCAGCAGTCTCGTGACAATCATCGAATGCGCGTGGCGGCCCAGTCAAGCCTTGGTGAGCATCGTGCGGCCGCGCCGCGCCAGGATGAGGTAGGCTTGCCGACTGTCGGCAATTTTCCCGGGAGTCTTCGCTGATGAGCCTGCCAGCCTGCTTCGATGATCCACGCGCCCTGTTGCGCCACTTGCTGGAGGTGGCGATCGCACGGGCCCAGCCCGAGCGGTGTTTGCAAGGACGGTTGCCGCCTGTGCCGCGTGGCCGCACGCTGGTGCTGGGCGCAGGCAAGGCCGGCGGTGCGATGGCCGCGGCCGTCGATGCCCTGTGGCCGAAGGATGCGCCGCTCAGTGGCTTGGTGGTGACGCGCTACGGTCATGTGCCCCCGGCCTATCGGGCCTCGCCCGGGCGGATCGAGGTGGTCGAGGCGGCGCATCCCGTGCCCGATGCGGCCGGGCAGGCTGCGGCGCAGCGCATCATGGAGCTGACCCGTGGGCTGACGGCTGACGACCTGGTGCTGTGTCTCATCTCCGGCGGCGGTTCGGCCTTGCTCAGCGCGCCAGCGCCGGGCTTGTCGCTGCAAGACAAGCAGGACATCAATCGCGCGCTGTTGAAAAGCGGGGCCTCGATCGACCAAATGAACTGCGTGCGCAAGCATTTGTCGGCCCTCAAAGGGGGCCGGCTGGCCGCGTTGTGCGCGCCGGCCCGGGTGGTCACGCTGGTCATCTCCGACGTGCCTGGCGACGACCCCAGTGTGATCGCCAGCGGCCCCACGGTGCCCGATGCGACGACCTGTGCCGAGGCCTTGGCCATCGTGCGGCGCTATGGCATCGCATTGCCGGCCGGCATCGAGTCCGCCTGGGCGCGCGGCGAACTGGAAACTCCCAAGCCCGGCGATCCGATCTTCGAGGGGCATGAGGTCCACCTGATCGCCACCCCGCAGCAGGCGCTGGAAGCGGCGGCCGAGGCCGCGCAAGCACTGGGTGTGCAGGCCCACATCCTCAGCGATGAAATCGAGGGCGAATCGCGTGTGGTCGGGCAAGTCCATGCGGCTTTGGCTCGCCAGGTGGCGCGGCGCAACCAGCCGTTCGCGCGGCCGTGTGTGCTGCTGTCTGGTGGTGAGACCACGGTCACGGTGCGCAGCGCCGGTGGGCGCGGTGGCCGGGCGACCGAGTTTCTGTTGGGAACCGCCTTGGCCCTCCAGGGGCAGCCGGGCGTGTACGTGCTGGCGGCCGACACCGATGGCATCGACGGCGTGGAGGACAACGCCGGCGCGATCGTGACTCCCGATACCTTGGCGCGCGGCCAGGCCTTGGGGCTCAACGCGACAGAGGTGCTCGATCGCAACGATGCCTATCGCTATTTCGAGGCGTTGGGGGACTTGGTCATCACTGGGCCCACGTACACCAATGTCAACGACTTCCGGGCGATCTTGGTTGCGTGATCGTGCGCAGACTTGAACTTTTTCGCTGCAGCCCCATCTGAGGGGGCGGATCGTCACGTCACGGTTTCTGAGCTGTCTTGCATGGCCATGAATCCGATACGCATCTCACCGCCGTTGCGGCCCTGTGGCCTCATGTCCGAGGCCGTGCGCGCCGGGCCGCCCTGAGGCGGCCCGCCAAGGTCCCGAGGCGCCCAACGGGCGCCGAACTCCCATCCATCCAGCCCGCCGGGGGTGCATGGCGCTGCCCGGCGCGAACTCGTTCGTTCCGAGGAGGAGCCTCCCAACATGATCCAGGTGGAACACCTGACGCGTCGCTATGGCGCGCTGACCGCCGTGGACGATGTCAGCTTCGACATCGCGCCTGGTGAGGTGGTGGGCCTGCTGGGCCACAACGGTGCCGGCAAGACCACCATCATGAAGATGATCACCGGCTATCTCGAGCCCAGCGCGGGCTCGGTGCGGGTGGACGGCCTGGAGGTCGGTCTACACCGCCGCGCCGTGCAGCAGCGCATCGGCTATCTGCCAGAAAACTGTCCAGTGTGGCCGGAGATGACGGTGATCGACTACCTGGACTTCCAGGCGGCCTTGCACGGCGTGCCGGCTTCCCGCCGCGCGCAGGCCGTCGCCCGGGCGATGGCCCGCACCGCACTGAAGGACAAGGCCACCGCCGCGATCCAAACGCTCTCGCGCGGCTATCGGCAGCGTGTGGGCGTGGCCCAGGCGCTCTTGCACGACCCGGCCATTGTGATCCTCGACGAGCCGACCAACGGATTGGATCCGACGCAAATCCTGCACATGCGTGAGCTCATCGCCGAGCTGGCGCGTCAGGCCACGGTGATCGTCTCGACCCACATCCTGCAAGAAGTGCAGGCCAGCTGCGAGCGGGTATTGATCATGCGCGCCGGCCGCTTGGTGCTCGACGCTCGACTGGCCGATCTGCAGCGCGGGGATGGCTTGCTCGTGCGTGCCGAAGGCGATGTGGCCGCGGCCTTGCGCGAACTGCCCGCCGTGCAAGAGGTGCGGGCCGAGCCTGGGGAGGCTTCGCCGCCGTGCTGGTGCGTGCAGGCGCCGATCGAAGCGGCTGCGGCCGTGGCCGATGCGCTGGTGCGTGCCGGCGTGCGTCTGCATGCCTTGCAGCCACGCCGGCGCGATCTGGAGACCGTGTTTGCCGAGGTCAACGGCCTGGCGTCCGACACTGTCCGGGAGGTGAACCATGCGTGACTGCTTGCGGGAAATCGGCCACATAGCGCGCAAAGAGTTTCGGGGACATTTCGCCAGTCCGGCGGCGTACCTGTTCATCGCCGCCTTCCTGGCTGCCACGCTGTTCGTGGTGTTTTGGGTCGAGGCCTACTTCGCTCGCAACATTGCCGATGTGCGCCCGCTGTTCCGTTGGATGCCGCTGCTGCTGATCTTTCTGGTGGCGGCTCTGACGATGCGCAGCTGGTCCGAGGAGCGCCGCTTCGGCACCATGGAGACGCTGCTGACCGCACCGGTGCGACCAGCCAGCCTGGTGCTGGGCAAATTCCTGGCCACTTGGGCCTTGGTGGCGCTGGCTCTGGCGCTGACCTGGCCGGTGGTGTTCACCGCGGCCTGGTTGGGGCCGTTGGATCCAGGCCCTGTGGTGGGGGGCTATGTGGCCACGCTCTTGCTGGCCGCCGCCTATGTGGCCATCGGGCAAACGCTGAGCGCACGCACCGACAATCCCGTCGTTGCGCTCATCCTCACGGCCGTGGTCTGTGGGGCGTTCTATCTGGTGGGGGCGGACTTCTTCACCGCCTTGTTCGGCCATGACGTGGCGGGCGTGCTGGCGCTGCTGGGCAGCGGCTCGCGCTTCGAGTCCATCACTCGCGGCGTGCTCGACTTGCGGGACCTGTACTACTACGTCAGCATCGTCGGCATCTTTTTGCTGCTCAATCTCTACGGCTTGGAGCGCTTGCGCTGGGTGGGTCAGCCCGCGCAGGCGGCGCAGCGTCGCTGGGCCTGGGCCGTGGGTCTGGGCGTGGCCAATCTGGTGGCCGCGCATTTCTGGCTTGCCCCCTTGTCGCTGGCGCGCCTGGATCTCACCGAGGGGCGGCAGTACAGCTTGTCGCAAGCGACCCGAACCCAGCTCGCCTCGCTACAAGAGCCCTTGCTGATTCGCGGCTATTTCTCCTCGCGCACCCATCCGCTGCTGGCGCCGCTGGTGCCGCAGATGAAAGACGTGCTGCAAGAGTATGCGGTGGCGGCCGGGTCGCGCGCACGCGTGGAGATCATCGACCCCCAACAGGACCGTCAAGCCGAGGAAGAGGCGGCCTCGCGCTACGGCGTGCGGCCGGTACCGTTCCAAATGGCCAGCCGTCATCAGGCGGCAGTGGTCAGCTCCTACTTCGACGTCGTCGTGGCCTATGGCGATCAGCACGAGACCTTGGGCTATCGTGATCTGATCGAAGTGAAGGCTCGCGGCGAAGGACAGCTCGACGTCGTGCTGCGTGATCCCGAATATGCGTTGACCCGCGCCATTCGCAAGGTGGTGCAGGCCTACGAATCCGGCGGCAATCCGGCGGCACGGCTGACGCAGCCGGTGCGGCTGAATGCGTATGTGTCGCCCGACGAGCGCTTGCCCGAGCCGCTGCGTCAGCTGCGCGGTCACCTCGCCTCGATCGGGGAGACGCTGCGCCAGCGCTCTCAGGGAAAGCTGGAGCTGCATTTTGCCGATCCCGATGCCGGCGGCGGCGCGTTGGCGCGCGAACTGCAGCAGCGCTACGGCTTTGGCCCCCAAGTGGCCAGCCTGATCGATCCCAAGCCCTTCTGGTTCTACATGGTGCTCGAAAGCGAGCAGGGGCAAGCCGTGCAAGTGCCCTTGCCGCAGCCGCTGGAGCGCGAAGCCCTGCAGCGCAACATCGATGCGGCTTTGCAGCGTATGGCCCCAGGCTATTTGCGCACCGTGGCGGTGTGGCGGCCCCAGGGGTATGGCGCAACCGGCTTTGGTCGGCTGACCGAGATGCTGGGCGAGGGCGCGCGCGTGATCGACACCGACCTCAGCGACGGTCGCCTCAGCGCCGAGGCCGACGTGTTGCTCGTGCTCAGCCCCGAGAATCTGGACGATCGGCAACGCTTTTCGATCGACCAGTTCCTGATGCGTGGCGGCAGCGTCGTGCTGGCCACCTCGCCGTTCCAGGTGGAGGTGGGAGCCAGCCTCACCGCCCGGCGTCAGACCTCTGGCTTGGAGGACTGGTTGGCCCACCATGGGCTGCGCATCGACGCGCAAATGGTGCTGGACGAACGCAATGCCGCATTGCCCGTGCCAGTGCAGCGCAGCGTGGGCGGCCTGACCGTGCGCGAGATCCGCATGCTGCCGTACCCGCATTTCCCGGATCTGCGTGACGATGGGTTGGACCCGCACCATCCGATCACGGCAGCGCTGCGTCAGCTCACGCTCAACTGGGCCTCGCCCATCGAGGTGGACGAAGCGCGGCAAGCGGGCCGACAAGTCGCCCGGCTGCTGCACAGTTCCCCCGCCAGCTGGGTGTCCGACAGTCTGGACGTGTTGCCCGACTACCGCCGCCATCCCGAAACCGGCTTTGCGGTGCAAGGCGAGCGCGGACCGCGCCTGCTGGCCGTGGCCTTGGAGGGGCGCTTCGAGTCGTTCTACCGCGGCAAAGACGCGCCGCGCGCCAAAGACCAAGACGGCACGCCCTTGAGCGTGATCGAGCATTCGCCGGCCTCGGCGCGGCTCGTCGTGGTGGCCAGCAATGCGTTCGGCTCGGATGCGGCGATCGACTTGGCCTCTCAAGGGCTCAATACCTTGTATTTGCAGCCGGTGGCGTTCCTGCAGAACGTGATCGACTGGGCACTGGAAGATCGCGCCTTGCTGAGCCTGCGTGGCCGCAGCCAATGGGCGCGCACGCTGGAGCCGCTGCCCGAAGGGCAGGCGGCCCGCTGGGAGGCGGCCAACTACCTGCTGGCCGCGCTGGGCCTGGCTGCGGTGTTGCTGTGGCGTCACCTCGTCGCGCGTGCCGATCGGCGCCGTCATCAACGGGTGCTGGCGGAGGTTTGAATCATGCGGATCTCAACGAGAACTTTATGGATCTTGGCCGCGGTGCTGGCCGTGCAAGGGGTGCTGGCCCTGATCGTGGGGCTGTGGGGGCGCAGTGATGCGTCCTCGGCGTCTGCGCGGGCGCCTCTGTTGGGAGTGACGGCCGATCAAGTGGACCGCCTCGTGATCGAAGCGCGCAGCCCCAGCGAGCGCATCGAGCTGCGCCGGCAGGGGCAGAGCTGGCAAGTGGCCACGGCAGAGCCGCCCTTCCCGGCTGCTGCGGGCGAGGTCCAGCACTTGTTGGATCGACTGCTGGCCTTGCGCCAAGGGGTGCCGGTGGCCACCCGGGCCGAGGCGCACGAACGCTTCGCGCTCACGGAGGACCGTTACGAGCGGCGCATCACCCTGGCCCAGGGCGATCGAACCCTGGCCACGCTGGTGCTGGGCAGCGCCTCGGGCATGCGTCAGACGCATGTGCGCGTGGTCGGGCGTGACACCGTGCATGTGGTCGACCTGCCGGCCTACGAGGTCTCTGTGCGCCTTGACGATTGGCGTGATCTGGGCTTGTTGGCCGTGCCGCGCCCGCAGATCGAGCGCATCGACGTGGCCGGCCTGGCGTTGCGCCCGGAAGCGGCCGGAGCCGGCGGCGAAGGCGCCGAAGCCGCGCGCTGGCAAGCCCAGGGGCTGCCCGAAGGCCGACGGCTGGACATGCAGGCCGCCGAGCGTCTGGCCGACCTGTTGGCCAACTTGCGCGTCAGCCGAGTGCTCAGCCGCGATGACCTGCCGGCCCAGGCCTGGCAGGCGCCGGTGGCCCGCTGGAGCGTGCTGCGGCAAGGGGCCCCCGCCCCCGTGGACTATGTCTTGGCACGCGGACCCGACAATGCGTATCGCCTGAAAGCATCCAGTCGCCCCGAGGTGTTCGAGCTGCCTGCAGCCACTGCCACGCAGTGGGTCGAGGCCACCGAGCTGGATCGCCTGGCGCCCGCGGCTCGCTGAGCCGACCGGGCTTGGGCTCTGGGGCTTTACCCTCGGTGCCCGACCGAGGGTCGCAGCAGCACCACCAAGGCGCCGGCGCCGCCGTCCGAGGCGCGCGCCTGGGTGAAGGCAATCACTTCGTTCTTTTGCACCAGCCAGGACTTCACCTTGGCTTTGAGGACTGGCTGGCGACCTGGCGAGCCGTGCCCCTTGCCATGCACCACCCGCACGCAGCGCAGGCCGGCCCGGACGGCCTCGCGCAAGAAGGCCGCCAGTTGCTCGCGGGCTTCGTCACGGCGCAGGCCGTGCAGATCGATTTGGGCCTGGATCACCCAGTCACCCCGGCGCAGCCGGCGCACCACGTCCAGGCCCACGCCGGGGCGGCGGAACGACAGCGTCTCGTCGGTGTCTAGCAGCGTCTCGACATCGAATTCATCGGAAATCGCCTCGCGCAGCACCGATTGCTCATCCAGGACGCGCTGGCGTGGCCGAGGGGCGGGGCGCGGGCGTGGCACCATGGCCCAGCCGGGATCTTTCAGTGCGTGTACGGGCCCCACGCTGCGTGCGAACAGCTCACGTTCGCGCTGCTGGCGCGCCTCTTGCTCACGCCGCCGCGCTTCACGTTCGGCAGCCTCACGGGCTTGCGCCTGCAGCAATTGCTTGATGGCGCCCAAATCGGCCAGGCTGCGGGCTTTCATCTCTACAGCAACCCCCGTTCGGCAAAAGACACCACGTGTTCCCGCGCCACCACGAAATGGTCCAGCACGCGCACATCCACCAGACCCAGGGCCGATTGCAGCGTGCGTGTCAGGTATTCGTCGGCCTTGGACGGTTCGGCCACGCCCGAGGGGTGGTTGTGTGCCAGCATCACCGCCGCGGCATTCAATGCCAGGGCCCGCTTGACCACCTCGCGCGGATAGACGCTGGTCTGCGTCAGCGTGCCGCGAAAAAGCTCTTCCATCGTCAACAGCCGGTGTTGGGCGTCCAGAAAGAGGACTGCGAACACCTCATGGGGCAAGTCGGCCAGCTTCAGCCGCAAATAATCCTTCACTTGGGTGGGCGATTCGAACACCGGCCGAGAGTGCAGCACTTGCGCCAGGGCGCGTCGGGCCAGCTCCAGCACCGCCACGAGCTCGGCCCGCTTGGCCGGGCCCAATCCCTTGACCCGCGCGAGCTCATCGGGTCGAGCGTGCAGCAATCCAGCCACGCCACCGAAGCCCTGCAACAGCTGCTGCGCCAGCTGCAGGACCGAGGTGCCTTTCAAGCCGGTGCGCAGCAACAAGGCCAGCAGCTCCGCATCGGCCAGGGCGGCGGGGCCCAGGGTCAGGAGCTTCTCACGAGGGCGGGCGTCGGCAGGCAGGTCCTTGATCGACATGGTGCATCCGGGGCGAAGGGCCGTCCGCACGGGCGGCCACGGGTCAGGGAGCCGGACTTCTACAATGTCGGTCAGTCTACATAACCGCAACGCGCCGTGGCCACCGTCCAACCTGGGTCTTTTCTGACCCTGCATTACCGCTTGGCCGGCCCCGACGGGGCCGACCTCATCAACACCTTCGACGACAAGCCCGCCACGCTGTCGCTGGGCACCGGGCAGCTCGCCCCGGCCCTGGAGCAGCGCTTGCTGGGGCTGCAGGAAGGCGCCCGCCAAGTGTTCGACATCCCGGCTGGCGAGGCCTTCGGCCCGCGCAATCCCGAGTTGTTGCAGCGGGTCAAGCGCAGCCTGTTGGTCGAACTGGGAGACCCCGATGCCGACTACCGGCCCGGCGACGTGGTGCAATTCCCCACGCCCGATGGCGCGGGCCATTATGCGGGCGTGGTGCGCGAGGTCGGCGAAGACTGGGTCTTGTTCGACTTCAACCACCCCTTGGCCGGTCTGCCGGTGTCCTTCGAGGTGCAACTCATCGGAGTGTTGTGATGGCAGCGGCGCCACCCGTGCAATTGCAAGAAGTCGTGCTGGCCGAGCCGCGCGGATTTTGTGCCGGCGTCGATCGCGCGATCGAGATCGTCGAGCGTGCGCTGCTGAAGTTTGGCGCGCCGGTGTATGTGCGCCATGAAATCGTGCACAACACCTATGTGGTCAATGACTTGAAAGCCAAGGGGGCGATCTTCATCGAAGACCTGGCCGAGGTCCCCGCGGGCGCCACGCTGGTCTTCAGCGCCCATGGCGTGCCCAAGGCGGTGCGCGAGGAAGCCCAACGCCGCGGCTTCACGGTGTTCGATGCCACCTGTCCACTGGTCACCAAGGTGCATGTGGAAGTGGCCAAGCTGCACAAGGAAGGCTACGAGTTCCTGATGATCGGCCACAAAGGCCATCCCGAGGTCGAAGGCACCATGGGGCAGTTGAGCGAGGGCATCTACCTGGTGGAGACTGTTGCCGACGTGCAGCGCGTGCAGGTGAACAACCCGGCCAAACTGGCCGTGGTGACGCAAACCACGCTGTCGGTGGACGATGCCGCAGAGATCCTGGCGGCCGTGCGCCAGCGCTTTCCGCAGGTGCGCGAGCCCAAGCAGCAAGACATCTGCTATGCCACGCAGAACCGGCAGGATGCCGTCAAGGTGTTGGCCCCGCAGGTGGACGTGGTCATCGTCGTGGGCAGCCCCACCAGCTCCAACAGCAACCGCCTGCGCGAGCTGGCCGACCGGCTTGGCACCCCGGCCTACATGGTCGATCGACCCGACGATCTGCGCCCCGAATGGTTCGTGGGCAAGCAGCGGGTGGGTCTGACCGCCGGCGCTTCGGCCCCTGACATCCTGGTGCAGCAGGTCATCGCGCGTCTGCGTGACCTGGGCGCCACTGCCGTGCGTCGCATGGACGGCATCCGAGAAACCATGCGTTTTCCGCTGCCGCGCGGCCTGGGCGACAGGTCCATGGGCGAGCCGCCGATTCCCTCGCATTTGCACAAAGGCTCGCGTTGAGCCGATTCCCGACGACGACTCATCTCAAGCATCATGCTCGACATCAACCTGCTGCGCAAAGACCTCGAGGCGGTCGTGCAGCGCCTATCCACTCGCAAATCGCCCCAACCCTTCCTCGACGTCGAACGCTATACCGCGTTGGAAGCCGAGCGCAAACGCATCCAGACGCGCACCGAGGAACTCCAAGCCCAGCGCAATGCGCTGTCCAAGCGCATCGGCCAGCTCAAGGCCCAAGGGCAGGATACGGCCGCGACCATGGCCGAGGTCGCCGGCATCGGCGACGAACTCAAGGCCAGCGCCGAGCGGCTCGATGAGGTGCAACGGCAGCTCAATGCGCTGCTGATGTCCGTACCCAATCTGCCGCATGCCAGCGTGCCCGTCGGCACGGACGAATCCGCCAATGTCGAGGTGCGCCGCTGGGGCACGCCGCGAGCCTTCGACTTTCCCGTGAAGGACCATGTGGACCTGGGCGCCCCCCTGGGCCTGGACTTCGAGACCGGCGCCAAGCTTTCGGGGGCGCGTTTTACGTTCATGCGCGGCCCCATCGCGCGGCTGCACCGGGCGCTGGCGCAGTTCATGCTCGACGTACAAACCACCGAGCACGGCTACACCGAGTGCTACACGCCCTACATCGTCAACCGCGAAGTGCTCGAAGGCACGGGCCAATTGCCCAAGTTCAAGGACGATATGTTCTGGGTGCTGCGCGGTGGCGACGAACAGTCGCACGAACAATATCTCATCTCCACCTCGGAGATCTCGCTCACCAACACCGTGCGCGAGCAAATCTTGCCGTTGGAGGCCCTGCCGATCAAACTCACGGCGCACACCCCGTGTTTTCGCTCCGAGGCCGGCAGCGGTGGGCGCGACATCCGGGGCATGATCCGCCAGCATCAGTTCGACAAGGTCGAGATGGTTCAGATCGTCCATCCCGACAAGAGCGATGAGGCCTTGGAAGAAATGGTGGGTCATGCCGAGGCCATCTTGCAAAAGCTCGGGCTGCCCTACCGTGTGGTCCTGCTGTGCACTGGCGACATGGGCTTTGGCGCGGCCAAGACCTACGACCTCGAAGTGTGGCTGCCGGCACAAGGCACCTACCGCGAGATTTCCAGCTGTTCCAATTGCGAAGCCTTCCAGGCCCGCCGCATGCAGGCGCGCTTCAAAAACGCCCAAGGCAAGAACGAGCTGGTGCACACCCTCAACGGCTCGGGCTTGGCCGTGGGCCGCACGCTGGTGGCCGTGCTGGAAAACTACCAGCGGGCCGACGGCAGCATCGAAGTGCCCGAAGTGCTGCGCCCCTACCTGGGCGGGCTTGCCGAGCTGCGGGCCTGACAGGCTATAATCTAAAACTTCGCTTGCGGAAGACCGCCCGCGAGCCGACGGTCCCAGGAAAGGTGGCAGAGTGGTCGAATGCGCCGGACTCGAAATCCGGTATACGGGGTTCCCCGTATCGAGGGTTCGAATCCCTCCCTTTCCGCCAAGCCCCTCGCTACAGGCCTGCCCATGATGGGGCTGCGCACTCGATTCAGTGTCTCCACACGAGGGGCCTTTGTGCGAGGGGCCCCATCTTGAAGAATGGCCAGTGCTGCGCCGTGCCCAACGGGGCTTTTCATGGGCTCGTCTGCCTTGTACGCTTCATATCACTTCACTTGGCCATGGCCGGGCACGACGGGGTCGCGGCGATCATCGGTGGAACGACAGGGGTCGGAATGGTGTCGGCGTTCGTCGTGGGCGTCAGGCGACGAACGGATCGCCGTTGACGCAGCGCCGCAGCGATTGCCCCAACGACGATCGATAGTCGCGGCAAGTCACACATCGGGCCTCAGCGGCATGTGACGAGGGGGACCCGCATGGATGCGAGACGGTGCGGCCGTTGGCCGGACTTCTTTCTAGTGTCAAGCCAATTTGCTAGAGACATATCCTTCTGAACGGGTCTAAATCCGCCAACAATCCATCCGGCAGCGGCGCACCATGGCGGCAATCATCCCCTTGGTGAGCGCCATGAAATCGTCACTGCCAGCCCCCGTTCCGTTCCACGCCCCCAGCCCCCTGGCCGAAGCGCCGCTGCGGCAGGCCATCGCCGACGCCACGCGCCGCCCCGAGCCTGAGGTGATGGCCACCCTGGTGCCGCAGGCCCGGCTGCCGCAGGGCTTGGCCGCCCCGGTCGAGGCCCTGGCGCGCCGTCTGACGCAAGGCCTGCGCCAGCGCCCGCCGGGCAGCACGCGCCATGGTCTGGTGCAGGCCTTGCTGCATGAATACACGCTGTCGTCGCAAGAGGGCGTGGCCTTGATGTGCTTGGCCGAAGCCTTGCTGCGCATTCCCGATGCGGCCACCCGCGATGCGCTGATCCGGGACAAGATCGCACGCGGCCAGTGGCAGGCGCATCTGGGACGCAGCCCTTCACTGTTCGTGAATGCCGCCACTTGGGGGCTGTTGATCACCGGCAAACTCGTGGCCACCCATAGCGAGACGGGTCTGTCGGCTTCGCTGACGCGTCTGCTGGCCGCTGGTGGTGAGCCGTTGATCCGCAAGGGGGTGGACGTGGCGATGCGCCTGATGGGCGAGCAGTTCGTCACGGGCCAGACCATTGGCGAGGCGCTGCAGCGCGCCCGAGTGCGCGAGGCCGAGGGTTTCCGCTACTCCTACGACATGCTGGGCGAAGCGGCGATGACCGCTGCCGATGCGCGGCGCTATGCGCAAGCTTATGAGGCGGCCATTGAGGCGATCGGCCGGGTGGCCGCAGGCCGCGGTGTGATCGACGGACCGGGCATTTCGATCAAGCTGTCGGCCTTGCATCCGCGCTACTGCCGCGCGCAGCGCGCCCGGGTGATGGACGAGCTCTATCCCGTGCTGTTGCGGCTGGCGCAACAGGCCAAGGCCCATGACCTGGGCTTGAACATCGACGCCGAGGAAGCCGAGCGCTTGGAGCTGTCGCTGGATCTGTTGGAGCGGCTGTGCGGCGAGCCCTCGCTGGCGGGCTGGCAGGGCCTGGGCTTCGTGGTGCAGGCCTATCAGAAGCGTGCGCTGCCGGTGATCGAGCATCTCATCGATTTGGCCCGGCGCCATCGGCGTCGGCTCATGGTGCGCTTGGTCAAAGGCGCTTACTGGGACAGCGAAATCAAACGCGCCCAGCTCGACGGCCTGGACGACTACCCGGTGTTCACGCGCAAGGTGCACACCGATGTGTCTTATCTGGCCTGCGCGCGCGCTTTGTTGGCCGCCCCCGAGGCGGTGTATCCGCAGTTCGCCACGCACAATGCGCAGACGCTGGCAGCCATCTATCACCTGGCCGACCCAGCGTGCTGGCAGCCGGGCCAATACGAGTTCCAGTGCCTGCATGGCATGGGCGAGCCCTTGTACGAGCAGGTGGTGGCGCCGCCCGAAGCGGGAGGGCTGGGGCGGCCGTGTCGCATCTACGCGCCGGTGGGCACGCACGAGACCTTGCTGGCTTATTTGGTGCGCCGTTTGCTCGAAAACGGTGCCAACACTTCGTTCGTGCACCGGTTGGCCGACCCTGGCGTGTCCTTGGACGAGCTGGTGCGCGACCCGGTGCGGCAGGTGGAGCAGGCGGCAGCGCAGGAGGGCGAACTGGGGCGTCCGCACCCGGCCATCGTGCGTCCGGTCGATCTCTATGGCGAGACCCGGCGCAATTCCCGCGGGTTGGATCTGGCCGACGAGCGGGTGTTGGCCCAGTTGTCCGAGGCCGTGGAGGCCGCACGCCGGCAGACTTGGCATGCGGCGCCTTTGTGGGCCGAAGACATGAGGATCGAGGCCGAGGCTGTGACGGTGGTCAATCCGGCCGACCCTGCCGACTGCGTCGGCACCGTGGTCGAAACCCCGGATGAAGTCATCGATCGGGCCTTGCGGCTGGCGCAGCCGTGGGCTTGGGCGAGCGCGCGCGAGCGCGCCGAGGTGCTGGAGCGCGCGGCCGACGCGCTGGAAGCCCGCATGCCGCTGTGGATGGGGCTGCTGATGCGCGAGGCCGGCAAGACTGCAGCCAATGCGCTGGCCGAAGTGCGCGAGGCGGTGGATTTTTTGCGCTTCGACGCCGCGCAGCTGCGCGCCGAGCTCGACGGCATGGACCACGCTCCCGTGGGCAAAGTGGTGTGCATCAGCCCATGGAACTTTCCGTTGGCCATCTTCGTTGGCCAGGTCGCCGCCGCCTTGGCGGCGGGCAATGCGGTGCTGGCCAAGCCGGCGGAGCAAACGCCTTTGATCGCCGCGCAGGCGGTGCAGCTTTTGTGGCAGGCCGGCGTGCCGCGCACGGCCTTGCAGTTGCTGCCCGGCCGTGGCGAGACGGTGGGCGCACGGCTGGTGGCCGATGAGCGCATCGGCGGCGTGCTGTTCACCGGCTCCACCGAGGTGGCGCGACTCATCCAACGCGCCCTGGCCGATCGGCTCGACGAGCGCGGCCAGCCGCTGCCGCTGATCGCCGAGACCGGCGGGCAAAACGCCATGATCGTCGACTCTTCGGCCCTGCCCGAGCAGGTGGTGGCCGATGTGCTCGCCTCGGCCTTCGACAGCGCAGGCCAGCGCTGTTCGGCCCTGCGTGTGTTGTGCTTGCAAGAGGAGGTGGCCGACACGATCCTCACCATGCTGCGCGCAGCGATGGAGGAGTTGGCCTTGGGCCGTCCCGATCGCTTGGATGTGGATGTGGGGCCGGTGATCGATGCGCAGGCCCGCCAGCGCATCGAGGCACATGTCGAGGCCCTGCGTGCACGCGGCCGGCGTGTGCATGTCCTCCAAGCCCGGCATGCCGGCGCTTTGCCCCCGGGGCATTTCGTGCCGCCCACGCTGATCGAGATCGAACACCTGCGCGACCTCGAGGGCGAGGTCTTCGGCCCGGTGTTGCACGTGCTGCGCTTCCGGCGCGAGTCGCTGCTGGACCTGTTGGCACAGATTCATGCCACGGGCTATGGCCTGACGCTGGGCCTGCACACCCGCATCGACGAGACCGTGGCGCAGGTGCTGCGTCATGCCCATGTCGGCAATGTGTACGTGAACCGCAACATGATCGGCGCGGTGGTCGGCGTGCAACCCTTTGGTGGCGAGGGCCTGTCGGGCACGGGGCCGAAGGCCGGCGGGCCGTTGTACCTGTACCGATTGCTCTCGCGCGCGCCGCAGCCGGTGCTGGCGCACGCGCTGCGAGGCCAACCCGCAGCGATGCCGCCGGCGCTGGGCGTCTTGCGCGATTGGCTGGCGCCACGTCAGCCGGGGCTGGCGGATGTGTGCGAACGCCTGTCGGCCGCCTCGCGGGTCGGGGCGGAGCTCACGTTGCCCGGACCCACCGGCGAGCGCAACACCTATGGCTTGCACGGCCGGCAAGCCGTGCTGTGCCTGGCCGATGCCGAGGCGGACCGTCTGGTGCAATTGGCGGCCGTGCTGGCAGTGCGGGGGCGCGCGATTTGGCCGGCCGAGACCGCCGCGCTGGCCGCGCAGCTGCCTGCCGAAGTGGCCCGGTGCGTGGAGCTGCGTGCCGAACCTTTGCGCGCGCCGGGGCCGCTGGAGGTGGTGCTGCTGCATGGCACGCCGCAGGCGGCACGGGCGGTGCAGCATGCCCTGGCCGAGCGGCCTGGGCCGGTGGTGGGGCTGGTGCGTCTGGCCCCGGGCGAGACGGCCGTGCCGTTGGAGCGTTTGGTGGTCGAGCGCTCGGTGAGTGTCAACACCGCGGCCGCCGGCGGCAATGCGTCTTTGATGACGCTGGGCTGAGCGGCCCTCAGGGCACTGGATGGCCGGTGCTGGCCGACCACAGCGCATGCCAGGTCGGCGCCTCCAGCCGCAGCGACAGCGCCGCCACGGCCTCGCGCATGGCCTCGATGCGGCGCGATCCCACGATGGGGTGCGGTCGGCAGGGCAGGCGCAGCAGCCAGGCGTGTGCCACGGTGGCCGCACTGCAGCCGTGTTCACGCGCCACGCCCTCCAGGGCGGCGCGCACGCGCTGCTCGGTCGGGCCGTCGCCGGTGAACAGCCGGCCGCCGGCCAGTGGCGACCACACCATGGGCGACAGCCGCAGCCGTTGCATGTGGTCGAAGCTGCCATCGTGCAGCGGGGCCAAGTGGAGCAAGGAACATTCGACTTGGTTGGTCACCAAGGTCGTGCGGCTGGCCAGCAATTCGAACTGCGCTGGCGAGTAGTTCGAGACGCCGAAGTGCCTCACCTTGCCTGCCGCGCGCAGCGCCTCGAACGCCTCGGCCACTTCGTCGGCATCCAGCAGCGGATCGGGACGGTGCAGCAACAGCAGGTCCAGGTAGTCGGTACGCAGTGCCTTCAGCGAATGCTCCACGCTGGCCACGATGTGACCGCGCGAGCTGTCATAGGCCTTCACGCGGTGTTGCGGGCGCTGCGGCGAGACGAGCTGGATGCCGCACTTGCTCACCAGTTGCAGGCGCGAGCGCAGCTGCGGGGCCAGCGCCAGGGCCTCGCCGAACAAGGCTTCGACGGTGTAGCTGCCATAGATGTCGGCATGGTCGAAGCTGCTGACGCCCAGCTCCAGGCATTGCTCGATCCAGCGCAGGCGTTCTTGGGGTGTCCAGCCCCACTGTGCCATGCGCCAACAGCCGGCCACGATGGGCGACAGCAAGGTGGACAGGACAGATGTCATGGCGGTGACCTCGGCTGAAAACGAACGAGGCGCCTGCACGGGGCGCCTCGCCTGGAAGCAAAGAAAAGGAAGGCGTGGGATTCAGACGTTGAACAGGAAGTGCATCACGTCCCCATCCTTGACGATGTAGTCCTTGCCTTCGGCACGCATCTTGCCAGCGTCTTTGGCGCCTTGCTCGCCGCCGTAGGCGATGAAGTCCTCGTAGGCGATCGTCTGGGCGCGGATGAAGCCGCGCTCGAAGTCGGAATGGATGACCCCGGCGGCCTGCGGCGCCGTGGCGCCGATGGGCACGGTCCAGGCGCGCACCTCTTTCTCGCCAGCGGTGAAATAGGTTTGCAAGCCCAGCAACTTGAAGGCGGCGCGGATCAGACGGTTCAGCCCAGGTTCGTCCTGGCCCATGGCCTGCAAGAACATCAGTCGGTCCTCGTCGCTCATGTCGGCCAGCTCGGCTTCGGTTTTGGCACAGATGGCCACCACCGGCGCGTTTTGCTGGGCGGCGTAGTCCTTCAGGCGGTCTAGCAGAGGGTTGTGCTCGAAGCCGTCCTCGGCCACGTTGCCGACGAACATCGCCGGTTTGGCCGTGATCAGGCACAGCGGCTTGAGCACGGCGCGCTCTTCTTTGCTGAAGTCGATGCTGCGCACCGGTCGGCCTTCATTGAGTGCGGCCTGGCATTGGTTGAGCACGTCCACCAGGCGCTGGGCTTCCTTGTCGCCGCCGGCCCGAGCCACCTTGGTGTAGCGCTGCAGGCTCTTTTCCACCGTGGCCAAGTCGGCCAGGCACAGCTCGGTTTGAATCACCTCGATGTCGGCGATCGGGTCCACGCGGCCGGCCACGTGGATGATGTTGTCGTCCTCGAAGCAGCGCACCACGTTGACGATGGCGTCCGTCTCACGGATGTGGCTGAGGAACTGATTGCCCAGGCCTTCCCCCTTGGAGGCACCGGCCACCAAACCGGCGATGTCCACGAATTCGACGAGGGCTGGCACCACCCGTTCGGGCTTGACGATCTCGGCCAGCTTGTGCAGGCGCGGGTCGGGCAGTTCCACGACGCCGACATTGGGCTCGATGGTACAGAAGGGATAGTTTTCGGCAGCGATGCCGGCCTTGGTCAAGGCATTGAAGAGTGTGGACTTGCCCACATTGGGCAGCCCCACGATGCCGCAGCGGAGGCTCATGGTGTCTGGGGCCGTGCGAAGTCAAACCCTGCATTTTACCGGGCCTGCCAGCGGCGGCACCTGTGCGGTCGAATCAGGCCGCAGGCCGATCTCGAAGCCGCCTTGCGGGCCGGCGTGGCGCAGCGACCACCCATGATGGGCGCATTCGGCGCGAATGAAGGGGTGGGCATGCGCGCACCACAAGCGGCTGACTTCCGGCGCCTGGGCCAAGGCCGCTTGCAGCAGCAAGCGGGCCAGCCCGCGACGGCGCAGCCGCGGATGCACCACCACGGCCAACTCGTGGCTGCGTGCCTGGCCCATGTCGAACAGGTGCAAGGCCGCCACCAGCCCCACGTCGGGCGCGGCCCACAGACCCCAGGCGCGTTGGGTCTGCCAGTCCAGTGCCTCCACCCAAGCGCACAGGGCCGCGTCGTCCAGCGCATGGCCAAACCGCGCATGCCGGTCGGCGCGCGACAGCGACAGCATCAGCACTTGCAGGGCGTGGGCATGTGCCGGCTGCAAGCGCTGCAACTCAAGGGTCGAGGGCCACATAAGTCATCGTTGCCGTGGCGCAGCGTTGCGGCTGCCCGCTGGGGGCCGATTCGACCCACAATTGCGCTTGCACCTGGATGGAGCGTCGGCCGGTGCGTTGCACCCAGGCGTGGGCTTCGACGATGTCGCCCACGTGCGCGGGCGCATCGAAGTCCACGCGCTCACATCCGGCCATGACCACGCTGCGGCGGCTGTGGCGCGTGGCGGCCACGAAGCCGGCCTTGCTCATCCAGGCCATGGCCGGGCCGCCATGCAAGATGCCGCGGTGATTCACATGTCCGGGAAAGACGATGTCGGCCACCGTGCAGGCCTGGGCTGGCATGTCGGCGCGGGTCTCATGGGCCGGCGTACGGGCCGCGGCCGGTGGCGATGATGCGGGGCGCACCATCACGAAGCGGCCGCTGACACAGTGGGTGCGCTGTCCGCTGAGCAGGTCTTCGCTGATCAACTCGGCTTCGATCCAGGCCGAGCGCTCGCCCACGTCGGTCACCCGTGCATGGGCTTCGACCAACTGCCCGGCCGGGGCAGGATGGGCAAAGGCCAGCTCGGTGATGCTCGCGGTGACGGCCGGGGCGGCCAGGGCGCGGGTGCCCACGATGTAGGCCAGACGGTCCAGCATGGCCACGGCGGCGCCACCAAACAAGGTGCCATGGTGATTGGACTGGTCGGGCCAGACCATATCGACGGTGCGCAGCGTGGGCAGTACGACGGCGGCGGGAACGGCGGACGAAGAAGCGACGGGCATGGACGAACGACTCCTGCATGCAAGGACGAGGGTCGTCGAACCGGGATGCCGCCGCCCCCCGGTCGCGCCATGGCAGCCCGCTCGAGGCCACCAGCGATCCGTGGGACAGTGGTGCGCGCCCAGACCAGGGACACCCCGCCCTGCTCACTGACACATGACTTCGCGGCAGGTCTCCTGGCTCTCGGGTCATGGTTCGGGTCGGTCTTCCCAGCGCAAGGCCAGTGACTCGATGGACCGCGAACTCGCCGATCACAGTTGCGGGGGCAGCCACAGCACAGGTCGCTTGCGCGACCCTTCTGTCGTTCCCTTTTCATTCTTGCCTTGGGGCAAGACACCGCGAAGCAGAAAACACTTTACCTCAAGTGGCCTCGGCGGTGTGCTCCCGCAGCCAACGGGCGGCTTGCACCATGTGGCGCAACGCGGGTACGACTTCGTCCCACTGCCGCGTCTTCAGCCCGCAATCCGGATTGACCCACAGCTGCTGCGGTGACAAGTGCTGCGCGGCACGGCGCAGCAAATCGATCATCTGCTGCACGGATGGGAGGTTGGGGCTGTGGATGTCATACACCCCCGGCCCCACGCCATTGGGGTAATGGTGGCGTTCGAAGGCGTCGAGCAACTCCATGGCCGAGCGGGCCGTCTCGATCGTGATGACGTCGGCGTCGAGCTCAGCGATGTGCTCGATGATGTCGTTGAACTCGCTGTAGCACATGTGGGTATGGATCTGCGTGGCGTCGCCCACCCCGTTGGCCGCCATGCGAAAGCAGGCGCAGGCCCAGCGCAAGTAATCGGCTTGGTCGGCTTGGCGCAGTGGCAGCCCTTCCCGCAAGGCCGGCTCGTCGATTTGGATGATGGCCACGCCGGCGGCTTCCAGGTCGAGCACCTCCTGGCGCAAGGCCAGTGCCAACTGGCGGCATGTCGTCTCGCGCGCTTGATCGTCACGCACGAAGGACCAGTTCAGCAGCGTCACCGGGCCGGTGAGCATGCCTTTGACCGGCTTGGTGCTCAGCGACTGCGCGTAGGTGGCCCAGCGCACGGTCATCGGTGCGGGCCGCTGCACATCGCCATACAGCAGCGGTGGCTTGACGCAGCGCGAACCGTAGGACTGCACCCAGCCATGCTCGGTCAGCGCGAAGCCATCGAGTTGCTCGGCGAAATATTCCACCATGTCGCTGCGCTCGGCCTCGCCGTGCACCAGCACATCCAGCCCCAGTTCCTCTTGCACGCGGATGCAATGGGCGATTTCTTCCCGCATGGCCTGTTCGTAGGCGGCCGGGTCGATCAGGCCATCGCGCAGGCGCTTGCGCTGCAGGCGAATGTCTGCCGTCTGCGGAAACGAGCCGATCGTGGTGGTCGGCCAGGCGGGCAGTTGCAGGCGTTGCTGTTGCACGGCGATGCGCTGGGCGTAGGGGCTGCGCCGGCGTCCGAGCGCATCGTCCCATGCCGCCAAGGCCGCTTGCACGGCAGGCCGATGCACGCTGGGGCTGTCGCGCCGTGACTGCACGGCCTGTCGTTGCTCCTCCAGCCGTTGGGCCACGCTGTCTTTGCCCTGGGTGAGCGCTTGGGCCAGACAGCGCAGCTCGTCGAGTTTTTGCACACCGAACGCGAGCCAGTCGCGCAACGGATGCGGTAGGCGTCGTTCCAGGTCCAGGTCCACCGGCACGTGCAGCAAAGAACACGAGGGCGCCAACCACAGCCGCTCCTCCAGCCGTGCGGCCAACGGCTCCAGCCAATCCAAGGTGGCGTCCAAGTCGGTTTTCCAGACGTTGCGGCCGTCGATCACGCCCAAGGACAGCACCTTGGTGGGCGGCAAGAGGTTGAGCGCGGCGCTCACTTCCGCGCGCGCCCGCACCGCATCGAGATGCAAGCCGGCCACCGGCAGATTCGCCGCCAGGTATAGGTTCTCGCCCAAGGGGCCGAAATAGGTGGTCAGCAGCAGCTTGACCGGGACGGCCTTGAGCGTGTGATAGGCCAGGTTGAAGGCATGCCGCCACGACGCGTCCAGCTCTTCGACCAGCACCGGCTCGTCGATCTGCACCCAGGTGGCGCCATCGCGGTGCAGGCGTTCGAGCCATTGGGCATACACCGGCAACAGGGCGTCCAGCAGCTTCAGGCGGTCCGAGCCGTCGCGGGCCTTGCCCAGGCGCAGGAAGCTCACCGGCCCCAGCAGCACGGGCTTGCCTCGCACGCCCAAAGACCGGGCCTGCGTCCATTGGGTTTGCAGCCAGTGATCGTCCAGCTCGAAGCGGGTGTGCGCGTCGAACTCGGGCACCAGATAGTGGTAATTGGTGTCGAACCACTTGGTCATTTCGGCCGCGGCCACGGGCGCGGCTGGGCACTGCGCATGAGCCCGGCCGCGCGCGGCCCGGAAGTACACCGACCAGCGATCCAGCGATGCCGCACGGGCACGCTCGGGCAAACAGCCCAAGGCAGCGCTGGTGTCCAGCACGTGGTCGTACAGGGAAAAGTCGCCCACCGGCACCCAATCGAGCCCCGATTGCAAGCCCCAGTGTCGCGCGCGCAGCTGCGCAGCGGTGTCCAGCACCGTGTCGATCGGGGTCTGGCCGCGCCAGTGGGATTCGAGCGCGAATTTCAGTTCACGGTGTGCGCCGATGCGGGCAAAGCCCAGGTTGTGTGTGGTGATCGTTGGCATGGAGTCCGCAGAGATGAAGCCTTGCTGAGGCTGGGATGCTGGCCCCAATGCGCTATGAAGTAAAATGATCTTTCATCAAAAATCAATGAATCCAGTTCATGATCGAGCGCATCCACCTGGCGATCGTGCGCGAAGTGGAGCGTCAGGGTTCTCTGACTGCGGCCGCGCAACGCTTGTGCCTGACCCAATCGGCCCTCAGCCACACCATGCGCAAGCTCGAGCAGCGGGTGGGCACGCCGGTGTGGCGCCGCGAAGGCAAGCGGCTGGTGTTGACCCAGGCAGGTCAAGCGCTGCTGGCGGTGGCGCAGCGGGTGCTGCCGCAACTGGAATTGGCCGAGGAGCGCTTGCAGCAGTATGCGCGGGGCGAGCGCGGCACCTTGCGCATCGGCATGGAATGTCACCCCTGCTTTCTATGGCTGCACCGGCATCTGGGCCCGTACTTGGCGCGCTGGCCGGACGTGGATGTGGATGTGCGCCAGCGGTTCCAGTTCGGTGGCATGGGCGCGCTGCTGGCCCACGACATCGATGTGCTGGTCACGCCAGACCCCTTGCTGCACGCCCAGGTGCATTTCGAGCCGGTCTTCGATTACGAGCAGGTGCTGGTGGTCAGCGCGGCTCACCGCCTGGCGGCTCAGTCGTGGGCGCAGCCGGAAGACTTGGCTGGCGAAACCTTGCTCACCTACCCGGTGAGCACCGATCGTCTGGATGTCTACACCCGGTTTCTCACACCGGCGGGGGTGTTGCCTTTGCGGCACAAGACGGTGGAGAACACGGAAGTTTTGCTGCAGATGGTGGCCGCCGGCCGGGCCGTGACGGCCATGCCGGCATGGTTGGTGCAAGAGTATGCCCAGCGCCTGCCGCTGGCCTGGCTGCGGCTGGGGCAGCAGGGGGTGTTCAAGCACATCCACCTGGGCGTGCGGCGGGCCGATCGGGGCGTGGACTACGTGGCGGATTTTTTGCGTCAGTGCCGCGCCGCCGAGGCGTGAGCTGCCGCAGCGGCGGGCAAGGTCGTTCTCAAAAGGCCCAGCGACCCGTGCCCAATTGTCCGACGCGCAGCAGCCGCTCCACCCCTTCCAGCACGATGGCATTCATGCCGAAAGTCAGTCCGCCGTCCATGCGGGGGTCGGCGCGGTAGCCGGCCAAGGCGTCACCGATGGCGTGGCCGGTGTCGGCCGTGACCGGGTCCACATCCGGGATGGAGCAGCGCACGCAGGGTTTCACGAGCTTCAGGCGCACCGGACCGTCATCCGTGTCGATCTGCAGCTCTTGCAGATGGTCTTCGGCATGGGCCGTCAGGGTCTCGTCCACGGCATCGAGCACGAGGTTGGGGCGGAAGCGCTCCGGGCTGGCCGCCGGCTGCCCCTGCGCGGCCAGGCGGGTGTTGAGTTCGTCCAGCGCCGCGCGGGTCAGCACCAACAGCGGGAAGCCGTCGGTGAACTGGTTTTCGGCTTCCAGGCCGCCGGTCCACTCCAGGCTCGACAGGCGCTTGTGTTCCGGGTCGAAGCGCACCAGGCGCACGCGCCGGCCCAGGAAGTCGCTGAACCATTGGGCCGCCAGGTCGCCCATGTCGTAGGCGGGCACGGTGTCGTTCCACACCGTCACCCGGGTGGGGCCTTCCACGGTGTCGTAGGCAATGTGCAAGGCCAGCATGCCCGGCGCGCGCAGCACCATGTCGGCCGCACGCAGTGTGGGGCGGATCAGCGCCATGCGTGGCAGTTCGCGCTGGCTGAGGAAATGGCCATGCTCATCGACCACCATCCAGGCACGGTCGAACTCCAGACCGGTCTCGATCAGCAAGGCTTCATGGACCGGCACGGCTGCACAGGACTTGATGGGATGCACGTACAAAGCGCCTACACGGAAATTCACATCGCTCACTTGAACCCACTCCTCTGTGCTTGTGTTGCAGCAGGCCCATCGTCCGGGCAGTGGGCGCCAGCCGATGCCCAGGGGGCTGCCGCGCCGATCGCTCCAGCGTGTGGCGCCATGCCCAGCCGACGGCCCTGGGCGAGCCCGACCCGGTGGGTGGCTTCAGGCAGGACGATGGGAGCCTTCAGGCACGGATCATAGAGCCCCGCCCCCTACAATGAGCCATCATGAGCCGCTACGACGTTTCCATCCTGGGCCACGGCATCGTCGGCAAGACGCTCGCCTTGGCCCTGGCGCGCGAAGGGCTGCGTGTGGCCCTCAGTGCGCCGTTGCCGAGCCCGTCGGCCGACGACGTGCGGGCCTATGCGCTCAACGCCAGATCGGTGGCCCTGCTCGAAGGGTTGAAGGTCTGGCCCCACCTTCCCTCCACGGCTGCCACACCGGTCTACGACATGCGGATCGAGGGCGATGCGCCCGGGGCGGCACTGGAGTTCTCGGCCTGGCAACAAGGGGTGCGCGAGCTGGCTTGGATCGTCGATGCGGCCGCGCTCGAACGGGAACTGTCCCGGGCCTTGCAGTTCCAGCCGCATGTGACCGTGGTGGATCGCCCAGTGCACGCCGAGCTCGAGGCCATTTGCGAGGGGCGCCATTCGGCGCGGCGCGCAGCGCTTGGGGTGCAATGGACGCGGCACGACTATGGCCAGACCGCACTGGCCGCCCGCCTGGTGGCCGATGCGCCGCATCGGGGCGTTGCCCGTCAATGGTTTCGCAGCCCCGATGTGTTGGCCTTGCTACCCTTCGACCGCCCGCAGCCCGAGTCTTCCTACGGCCTGGTGTGGTCGCTACCTCGTGCGCAGGCCGAGGCCTGGTTGAGGGCGCGCCCTGAGGCGCTGGAGCAGGCCCTCAACGAAGCCACGGGCGGTGTGGCCGGTCGGCTCCAACTGCACGGTCCCTGCGTGGGTTGGCCTCTGGTGTTCGCCCAGGCCGACCGGGTGTGTGGCCCGGGCTGGGTGTTGCTGGGCGATGCGGCGCACGTGGTGCATCCCTTGGCTGGGCAGGGGCTCAATTTGGGTCTGGCCGATGTGCAGACCCTGGCCGAAGTGCTCGCTGCACGAGAGGCGTGGCGACGTCTGGGGGATGAGCGGCTGTTGCGCCGCTATGCGCGTGCGCGTCGTGCGCCGACCTGGGCCATGGGGCAGCTCACCGATGGTCTGCTGCATTTGTTTGCTGCATCGTCGGCACCGTTGAAGGAACTTCGTAACCGTGGTTTGGGTCTGGTCAATGCCCTGCCGCCTCTGAAGCGCTGGCTCACGGCCCGCGCGCTCGATGCCTGAAGGAATTCGTGATGTCATTGCGCTCCATCTTGGCCGCACTGTTGCTGCTGCCCTTGGCCGTGCCGGCCTGGTCCAATGAGGCGGTGATCCGCAAGAAGTTCGAGACCCGGCTGCCGGCCGATGCCAAGCTGGAGGTCCTGCCCACCCCCGTGCCGGGCTTGTTCGAATTGCAAGTCGGCCATGAGGTCTACTACACCGATGCCCAGGGCAACTACCTGATCCGCGGTGAGCTGATCGACCTGGAGGCTCAGCGCAACCTCACCCAAGAACGCGTGGCGAAGCTCACCGCCATCGACTTCGCCAGCCTGCCGCTCAAAGACGCCATCGTGATGAAGAACGGCAACGGCAAACGCAAGATTGCCGTGTTTGCCGACCCGAATTGCGGCTACTGCAAGCGTTTCGAGCGCGACGTGCAGCAGGTCAAGGATGTGACGGTCTACACCTTTCTCTACCCGGTGCCCATCGGGCCGGACTCGCTGGCCAAGTCGCGCGACGTTTGGTGCGCCAAAGACCGCCTCAAGGCGTGGCAAGACCTGATGCTGCGCAACATCGCGCCGCCGCCGGCGCCAGCGGGCTGTGATTGGAAAGCGGTGGAGCGATCCACCGAGCTGGCACGCAAACACCGCATCAATGGCACCCCGGCGCTGATTTTCGAAGACGGCACCCGCATTCCGGGGGCGCTCAACACGGCCCAGATCGAGCAGCAGCTCGCCCAGGTGAAAGTTCGCTGAAGCACCCCCCGGATGATCCACTATCGCATCGAGCCCCATGATTTGCAGGCCCACCTGTACCGGGTGGTCCTGCGCGTCGTCCGTCCGCAGGCCGACACCCTCGTGTCGCTGCCGGTGTGGATTCCAGGCAGCTATCTGGTGCGTGAGTTTGCGCGTCACCTGCAAGGGCTGGTGGCGCGGCAGGGCTCGCGCACGGTGCCGCTGGAGCAGCTGGACAAGTGCACCTGGCGGGCTCGCTGCAGCGGGGCGAGTGCCTTGGAAATCGAATATCGGGTCTATGCCTTCGACACGTCGGTGCGGGCGGCCTACTTGGATGCGGATCGAGGGTTTTTCAACGGCACCTCGGTGTTCTTGCGCGTGCACGGCCGCGAGGACGAACCCCACCGTGTCGAGCTGCGTGGCTTGCCGCCGCGCTGGCAGGTGGCCACCGCTTTGCCTGCCGTGCGCACCGACGCGCGCGGGCAGGGCGTGTACCAAGCAGCCGACTATGACGAGCTGGTCGACCATCCGGTCGAGCTGGGTGGCTTCTGGCGCGGGCGCTTCAAAGCCCAGGGCGTGGAGCACGAGTTCGTCGTCAGTGGCGCTGCGCCGAGTTTCGACGGCCAACGATTGCTTCGCGATGCCCAGCGCATCTGTGAGACGGCCATCGCCTTCTGGCACGGACGGCGCAAACCTCCTTTCGACCGCTACGTCTTCATGCTCAACGTCGTCGACGATGGCTATGGCGGCTTGGAGCACCGCGCCAGCACTGCATTGATCTGCAGCCGGCGCGATCTGCCGCGCTTGGGCGAGGAGGGGCTGTCCGAGGGCTACGTCACTTTGCTGGGGCTCATCAGCCACGAGTATTTCCATGCGTGGAACGTCAAGCGCCTGCGGCCGGCGGAATTCGCCCGCTATGACTACGGCCGCGAGAATTACACGCAGCTGCTGTGGCTCTTCGAAGGCTTCACGTCGTATTACGACGATCTGCTGTTGTGCCGTGCCGGCTTGATCGACGAGGCGCGCTACCTCAAGTTGTTGGCGCGCACGATCACCAACACCCTTGCGCTGCCGGGCCGTCGGGTGCAAAGCGTCGCGCAGGCCAGTTTCGATGCCTGGGTGAAGTATTACCGCCCAGACGAAAACACGGTCAATTCGACCATCAGCTACTACACCAAAGGGGCGCTCGTCGCGCTGGCACTGGACTTGCGGCTGCGGCAGGAAGGGCGTGGCACGCTGGACGAGGTGATGGCTTGGCTGTGGCGGCACACCGGGGGCGGCCCGATGGACGAAGCCTTGTTCGCGCAGGCGCTGGAGGCCGTCGGCGGGCGCAGCTACCGACGGGAACTCCAAGCCTGGGTGCATGGCACGCAAGATCTTCCGCTGGAAGAACTGCTGCGTGCTCATGCGGTGCGCTGGCAGCGCGACCCCCCGACCTGGGCTCAGCGCTTGGGCGTGCGCGTGGCCGACAACGGCGGGCTGACGGTCAAGGCCGTCTTGCGCGGCAGTGCGGCCGAGCGCGCCGGGCTGGCCGCCGGCGATGAGCTGTTGGCCGTGGACGATTGGCGTTTGCGCAAGCTCGACGATCTGTCGATCTATCTCGGGCCTGCGGCTGAGCCCCGGCGGGCTCGGCTGCTCGTCAGTCGAGATCAACGTCTCAAGACGCTCACGGTGGAGATTCCCGCCGGGCTGGGCTCGGTGGTGTTGGTGCCGGCCGATCCGGCGTCAGATGGCGAATTGCAGCGTCGTCGAGCTTGGCTCAAGGCCCGTTGACCGCTGTCGAAGGTGGCGCGGCGGCCCCGCCGATGATGTGCGGGGTTCAGTACGGATCGATGAAACGAATCCGGAAGGCTTCGGCCGTCGTCGGCCCACGGTTGTCCTGCAGCACCCGCTGGGCCATGGTCAGCACCGGCTTCATGTCCGCCCAGGCCTTGGCTTTTTCCAAGCGCACGGCCAGATCGTCGCCCATGGGTCCGAGCTGCTCGGAGATGAAGCGGGCAGCCTGCTGGCGCAGGGCGATGAAGTCCGCCCCCGTGGGGCCCTGACCGAAGCTGGACTCCGTCGGCGGGGGGACGCTGTCTGCCGGTTTGGCGCCATTCGATGCGGAGCGCTGCGCCGTGACGGCGATCACCTCGATGAAGCCTTGATCACGCAGCTGTTGGAGCAGTTCCTGGCCATCGCCAGGAATCATGCGCAGCAGCTCCTCGTCCGTGCGTTTGCCATCGACCATGATCAGCGCTGAGCGCAGCTTCATGGACAGGTGGTGTTGGCGGGTGGCGATTTCGGCCTGTCCCTTTTCCGTCTTGCGGTACACCGTAGCCATCGATCACCCTGGTTGAGCGCGATGCGTGCAGCTTAACGCGCCCCATCCGCTCACGCCACTGGGAAAGCTCCTGTGGAGCGCGCTGCGGTGGGGGCATGCCGGTCGGATTTCACGCCATCGGCGGGGCCGTATAGTGAGGGCTGCGAAAGGAGAAGCCCGTGAGCGAACCCCTCATCCTGACCCAAGTGCGCGGCCAGGCCGCGCTGAAGGTGGGTGTCATCACCCTGAACCGGCCCAAGCAGCTCAACGCCCTCAACGATGCGCTGATGGATCAGCTAGGCCAGGCGCTGTTGGCCTTCGATGCCGACGATGCCATCGGCTGCATGGTCATCACTGGCAGCGAGAAGGCCTTTGCGGCCGGTGCCGACATCTCGGCCATGGCCAAGTGGACCTACATGGAGGTCTACAAATCGGATTTCATCACCCGCAACTGGGAAACGCTCAAGCGCGTGCGCAAGCCGGTGATCGCCGCGGTGTCGGGCTTTGCGCTGGGCGGCGGCTGCGAGTTGGCGATGATGTGCGACATCATCATCGCGGCGGACACGGCGAAGTTCGGCCAGCCCGAGATCAAGCTGGGCATCATTCCCGGCGCAGGAGGCACGCAGCGCTTGCCGCGCGCAGTGGGCAAGGCCAAGGCCATGGATCTGGTCCTTACCGGGCGCATGATGGATGCGGTCGAGGCCGAGCGCGCCGGTCTGGTGTCCCGGGTGGTGCCAGCCGACAAGCTGCTGGAGGAGACGTTTGCCGCGGCCGACGCCATCTGTGGCTATTCACTGCCCAGCCTGCTGGCGGCCAAGGAATGCGTGAACCGGGCCTATGAGTCGCCGCTGGACGAAGGACTGCGTTTCGAGCGTCGCGCCTTCCACGCCTTGTTTGCCACCGAGGATCAAAAAGAGGGCATGGACGCCTTTCTGTCCAAACGCCCCGCGGTGTTCAAGCATCGCTGACGCGCACGCTCAGCGCGCCGCCAGCGCCTCCAGCAGGCGGCCATGGATGCCGCCGAAGCTGCCATTGCTCATGCACAGCACATGGTCGCCCGCACGCGCGGCGGCCAGCACCTGGGCGATCACGCCGTCGATGCTGTCGGCCACCTGGGCCTTGGCGCCCAAGGGGGCCAGCGCCTGGGCGGCATCCCAAGTCAGGCCGCCACTGTGGCAGAAGGCCAGATCGGCTGCTTCCAAGGCCCAAGGCAGCTGCGCTTTCATCGTGCCCAGCTTCATCGTGTTCGAGCGCGGCTCGAAGACGGCCAGGATGCGCGCCGAGCCCACGCGGCGGCGCAGGCCGTCGATCGTGGTGCGCATCGCCGTGGGGTGGTGGGCGAAGTCGTCATAGACGGTCACGCCGCCGGCCTGTCCACGCACTTCGAGCCGCCGACGCACGTTGCGAAAGCCGCCCAACGCTTCGGCCGCCGCCGAGGGCGAGATGCCCAGGTGCTCGGCCGCGGCGATGGCCGCCAGCGCGTTCATCTGGTTGTGCTCGCCCAACAGCTCCCAGCGCACCCGGCCCACGACCTGGCCATCGCGGTAGACCTCGAAGTCTTGAGGCTCGCCGCGGGCCTCGAAGCCTTGGGCCGTGCCAAAGCGCACCACCTCGCTCCAGCAACCCTTGTCCAGCACACGCTGCAGGCTGGCCTCGCGCGCATTGACCACCAGGCGGCCGCCGCCAGGCACGGTGCGCACCAGGTGGTGGAATTGGCGCTCGATGGCCGCCAGGTCGTCGAAGATGTCGGCGTGGTCGAATTCCAGGTTGTTCAGCACCGCAGTGCGCGGCCGGTAGTGCACGAACTTGCTGCGCTTGTCGAAGAAGGCCGTGTCGTACTCGTCGGCCTCGATCACGAAGGCGGACCCTGCACCCAGGCGGGCCGACACCCCGAAGTTTTGCGGCACGCCGCCCACCAGAAAACCAGGCTGGCGCCCCGTGGCCTCGAGAATCCAGGCCAGCATCGAGGTGGTGGTCGTCTTGCCGTGCGTGCCGGCCACGGCCAGCACATGGCGGCCGTGCAAGACGTTTTCGGCCAGCCACTGCGGGCCACTGGTGTAGCGCAAGCCGGCCTCGAGCACGGCCTCCATCAGCGGGTTGCCGCGACTGACCACGTTGCCCACCACCCAGACATCGGGCCGCAGGGCGAGCTGGTCGGCGCCATAGCCCTCGATCAGCTCGATGCCCAGCTCGCGCAGCTGGTCGCTCATGGGCGGATAGACACCGGCATCGCAGCCGGTGACGCGGTGGCCTGCCTCGCGGGCCAGGGCGGCCAGCCCGCCCATGAAGGTGCCGCAGATGCCAAGAATGTGCAGATGCATGCGTGAATCCCGGCGCGGGGCCGGCAGCGATGGGATCAGGGGGCGGCCCAGGATGCGAAGGTGGCGCGGGCGGCCTCGATGGTGGCGGTGATGTCTTCGGCCGTGTGGGCGGCGCTGACGAAGCCGGCTTCGTACAGCGCGGGCGCGAGGTAAATCCCGCGTTGGAGCATGCCGTGGAAGACGCGATTGAAAGCCTCCTTGTCGGTGGCCATGACCTGCCCGTAGTTTTGCGGCAGCTCACGCGCCAGGAAGAAGCCGAACATGCCGCCTTCGCAGTCCACGGCGAGGTCGATGCCGGCTTCGCGTGCGGCGCTTTGCAGGCCGTCCACCAGCATGCGGGTGCGCTCCGACAGTGCCTCGAAGAAGCCGGGTCGGCGGATCTCGCGCAGCGTGGCCAGGCCGCAGGCCGTGGCCACCGGGTTGCCCGACAAGGTGCCGGCCTGATAGACCGGCCCCAGCGGCGAGAGCTGCTCCATGATGGCGCGCGGGCCGCCAAAGGCGGCCAGCGGCATGCCCCCGCCGATGACCTTGCCGAAGACGCTGAGGTCGGGCCGCAAGCCCGGGATGAGCCGGCCGTAGAGCCCCTGCGCGCCGTGCAGACCCACGCGGAAACCGGTCATGACCTCGTCGAAGATCAGCAGCGCCCCATGCCGTGTGCACAGCTCGCCCAGCCGGCGCATGAACGGTACGCTGGCGCGCACGAAGTTCATGTTGCCGGCGATCGGCTCGATGATCACGCAGGCCAGCTGCGTGCCGTGCTCGGCAAACGCGGCCTCCAGTTGATCGAGGTTGTTGTATTCCAGCACCAAGGTGTGCTGCACCGCCTCGGGCGGCACGCCGGCACTGGTCGGGTGGCCGAAGGTGGCCAACCCGGAGCCGGCCTTCACCAGCAGGGCATCGGCATGACCGTGGTAGCAGCCTTCGAATTTGATGAGCTTGGGTCGGCCGGTGGCTCCGCGCGCCAGGCGGATCGCGCTCATGGCGGCTTCGGTGCCCGAACTCACCAGCCGCACCTGTTCCACCGAGGGCACCAGATCCAGGATGGCTTCGGCCAGTTCGATCTCGCGCTCGGTGGGCGCACCGAAGGACAAGCCCTCGGCCACGGCGCGCTGCACGGCCTCCACCACGGCGGGATGGCCGTGTCCGAGGATCATCGGGCCCCAAGAGCCGATGTAATCGATGTAGCGGCGGCCTTCGGCGTCATAGAGATACGCGCCCTGGGCCCGCGTGATGAAGCGCGGTGTGCCCCCGACGGCGCGGAAGGCGCGCACCGGCGAGTTGACGCCGCCGGGGATGACCCGACGTGCGCGTTCGAAGAGTTGTTCGTTGGTGGCCATGCGAAGCGAGAGTCGGAGCCGACGGGCGCACCCGTTGGCGGTGTTTTGTGTGTCAGTGGACGTGACGCCGATCCGGCGGGGCGCCATCCTCGGCCTCGTCGGCAGGCTCTGGCGAGCCCTCGGCCGGTGGCAAAGCCCAGAAGAACCGGTCGGGAATCACCGCGCCCATGCCGGGCCGGAAGCCGGCATCCAGGGTTTGGTCCAGGAAGGCCAGGGCCTCGGCGGCTGCGGCGGTGATGTCCGCCCCGTTGGCCAGCATGGCCGTCAGGGCGGCCGACAGGGTTTCGCCCGCGCCGACGAACCCGGCGTCGAAGCGCTCGAAACGTTCGCCGCTGATCGGCCCGTCGGCCGTGGCCAGGACGTTGTCGACGAAATGGTCGGGCAGTTGGATGCCGGTGACCAGCACGAAGCGCGTGCCATGTTCGGCCGCCGCGACGGCCAGCTCACGCGGGGAGGCTGGCCGATCGGCATCCCAGTCGGGCAACAAAAAGTCGGTGAGGGTCTTGTGGTTGCCCACGAGCACCGAGGCCTGCGGCAGCACCAGTTCGCGGAACGCGTCGTGATAGGCCTCGTGGGCGGATTCTTCCATCCAGGGCAGGCTGGGCAGGTAGGCCACCAGGGGCACGTCGGGGTAGTCGGACAACACCTCGGCGACCACGCTGATGATTTCCGCACTGCCGAGGAAACCGACTTTCCAGGCAGCGATCGGCGTGTCCTCGAGGATGCTGCGGGCCTGCTCGACCACCGCCTCATCGTCGAGCACGTGGTGATCGAACACTTCGGCGGTGTCTCGCAGCAAGATGGCCGTGACCACCGGCAAGGGGTGGGCTCCCATGGCGCACAGGGTGGCCACGTCGCCACCCAAGCCGCCTGCGCCACTGGGGTCGTTGGCGTTGAAGCTCATCACGCACGGCGGGGCGGCGGCGTCCTCGGGGGCGTCGGGGGCCGGGTCTTGGGGGGTTTGGGACATGGATGCGGGCCGGTGCGGTGGGCGAGGGCGGTCGGCAGGGAACTTCACATGAACAATCACGTGTAAGTTCGCACAAACCCTCGCGGTTTTGTGTGTTCACAAGGCTACAATGCCTCGCATCATTGTAGTGAAACTGATACAAAGTGAGCGAGTCTCGAACCTGGATGTGCCTGATTTGCGGATGGATCTATGACGAGGCCGCCGGCGACCCTGAGCATGGCATCGCCCCGGGGACTGCCTGGGCCGATGTGCCGATGAACTGGGTTTGCCCAGAATGCGGCGCTCGCAAGGAAGACTTCGAAATGGTGCAGATCTAGCGCGACAGACGCGAGGACAGCCAGTTCAAGTCGTTGAGGAGAGGGCTTCAGTGAGCGATACCGCTGCTTCGAACGGCCGGGCCATGCCTGCGGGGGCCACCAAGGTGCTTGTCATCGACGACAGCAACACCATTCGCCGCAGCGCCGAGATCTTCCTCAAGCAAGGCGGCTACGAAGTGGTGCTGGCTGAGGACGGCTTCGATGCGCTGGCCAAGGTCAATGACCATGAGCCGCATTTGATTTTTTGCGACATCTTGATGCCGCGGCTCGATGGGTACCAGACCTGCGCGATCATCAAGCGCAATCCCAAGTTTTCTTCGGTGCCGGTGATCATGCTGTCGTCCAAGGACGGTTTGTTCGACAAGGCGCGCGGACGCATGGTCGGCTCGCAGGATTACCTGACCAAGCCCTTCACCAAAGACCAGTTGCTCCAGGCCGTGGAACAGCACCGCCGCACCGCATGAATCCCGGGGCGCCCGACTGCCGGCGCCCTTTCTCATTGCATCCGTTTGCACGGGGGCACCTGTGGGTCAGCCCCGATCGAGTGAGGTAAAACGCCATGCCAGTCAAAAAGATCCTGTTGGTCGACGACTCGAAGACCGAACTGCATCATCTGTCCGAACTGCTGACCAAGCGCGGCTACAGCGTGCGTACGGCCGAAAACGGAGAGGAGGCTTGGCGGCGTCTGGCCGAGGACAAGCCCGACCTGATCCTGATGGATGTGGTCATGCCCGGCCAGAACGGCTTTCAGCTCACGCGTTCGATCACACGCGACCCCAACTATGCGGACGTGCCGGTGATCATGTGCACGAGCAAGAACCAAGAAACCGACAAAGTCTGGGGCATGCGCCAAGGCGCGCGCGACTATGTGGTCAAGCCCGTGGACGCCGAGGAACTGATCAACAAGATCCGCGCCTTCGACTGATGAGACGTCGCGGGCACGACGGCACGCAGGTGTCAGACCGCACCCGAGCAAGCACAGACATACACCATGGCGAACAAAGAAGCGCTGCGTGAGCTGCAAACCCGCTTGGCCGAGCGTTTGCAGGCCGCTCGCACCGAGGCGCGCACGGCCAACTGGTTGGCGGTGGAGTCTGCAGGACGGCGTTTCCTGCTGCCGCTGCAAGAAGCCGGCGAGATCTTCCCGTTTTCATCCTGCGTGAGCGTGCCGCATACATCGCCCTGGTTCCTGGGCGTGGCCAATCTGCGTGGCGGCCTGCATGGCGTGGTCGACTTGGCGGCCTTTTTGGGTTTGCGGGCCGCCAACATGGCAAGCGCCGACGGCTTGCGTGAACAGGCCCGATTGATCGCGCTCAATCCGTCGTTGGATGTCAATTGCGCCTTGCTGGTGGAGCGGCTGGCCGGTCTGCGCAGCCGCGAGCAGCTCCAGCCGGCCGACGACGGGGTCGATGAGCGTGCGCCGCGGCCCGGCTTCGTGGGTCAACGCCTGCGCGACGCCCAGGGGCGCGTATGGCAGGAGTTGCACCTGGCCGCGCTGGCGCGTGACGAGGCATTCCTGAGGATCGTGGGCTGACGGGGCGCCTCGCGCGGCGACGACCGGCCTGCTATGAGTGACGTTCGAGCAGAAAGCTAGAGGGGAATATGAGTTTCATCAGCAAGATCACCGGCAAAGGCAAGAAGGGGCCGGGCGAGGACTCACTGGGCAAGCCGTACGACGGGGCCTCGGACGAGCTGCCTTTGCCGGGGGCGGATGCGACGATCAGCCTGGAGACGCGGCCCAACGGGGCGTCCTCCACCGACAAGGACTCCTCCATCATCTCCGAGGTGGCGCCCTCGGAATTGCCTGGCGAGTTTGCGCAAACGCGCATGCAAGCCGGCGAGGCCGTGGAGTCCCGTTCCCGGCTGCCCTTGATCGGCCACTTGCCGGTGGCCCAGCAGCAGCGGATCCTGGGTGCGCTGACCGTGCTGGGTGTGGTCGGTCTGCTGGCGGTGGTGGGCATTTCGCAGAACAATGCCAACAACGTGGCAGCGCAGGTGCGTACCACCGGTGAGGCGCTGATGCAGTCGCAGCGCTTGGCCAAGTCAGTGTCTCAGGCCCTGGTGGGCAACCCGCAGGCCTTTGCCGAGGTGCGCGAAAGTGCCTCGGTGTTGGCCGCTGGCGTGCGTGGTCTGCGCAACGGTGGAGCGGATCTCGTGCCGGTGGCCCCGGATGTGCAGCCGGCCCTCGAGCCCATCATGCCGCTGGTCGACCGCGCCGAGAAAAATGCCGGCATCGTGTTGTCGCAGCAGGAGATCTTGACGCAGGTGGGACAGGCCTTGCGCACCATCAACCGCCAGTCGGCCGACCTGCTGGAGATTGCCGAGACCATCTCCTCGCTGAAGCTGCAGCAAAATGCCTCGCCGGCCGAAATCTCCGCCGCAGGGCAGTTGGTGATGCTGACGCAGCGTATCGGAAAGTCGGCCAACGAGTTCCTGACGATGGAAGGCGTCTCGCCCGAGGCCGTGTTCTTGCTCGGCAAGGACTTGAACTCTTTCCGTGAAATCGCGCAAGGCTTGCTGGAGGGCAGCGCCGAACTGCGCTTGCCACCCACGCGCGACGAGCAGACCAGGGAACGCCTGCAGGCCTTGCAGGCGCTGTACGAGCAAACCCGCACTCAGGCCGGCGCCATCCTGGGCAACCTCCAGGGGCTGGTGTCGGCCCGCGAGGCCCAGGTGGTGATCATCGACGACTCCGAGGCCTTGCGTAAGGGCTTGCAAGAAGTGCAGACGCTGCTGTCCGAAAAGACCGGCTTCGGCACCGTCAACCTGATCGTGTTGTTGACCTCCATCGTCTTGGCCTTGGTCGGCATTCTCGGGCTGCTCTATGTGTACTTCCAAGCCGAACGTGCGCGTGCGCTGCTGGCCGAGCAGCAGCGCTTGGAGGCCGAGCGGCAGGAGCAAGAAGCCAAGCGCATCAATGATGCCAACCAGGCGGCCATTCTGAGGCTGATGAACGAGTTGCAGACGGTGGCCGAAGGCGACCTGACGCAACAAGCCACGGTGACCGAGGACATCACCGGTGCCATTGCCGACTCGGTGAACTACACGGTGGAGGAACTGCGCACCCTCGTGGCTCAGGTGCAGGGCACGGTGACGCGGGTGACCGAGACCACGCAACAGGTCGAGGCCACGTCCACCGAACTGCTGGCAGCCTCGACCGAGCAGCTGCGTGAGATTCGTGACACGGGTGAGTCGGTGCTCCAGATGGCCAGCCGAATCAACGAAGTGTCGGCGCGAGCCCAGCAATCGGCCCAAGTGGCTCGTCAGTCGCTGTTGGCTGCCGAGCAAGGCTTGCGGGCCGTGCAAAACGCCATCGGCGGTATGAATGCCATTCGTGAACAGATCCAGGAAACCTCCAAACGGATCAAGCGGCTGGGCGAGTCCTCGCAAGAGATCGGTGAGATCACCGAGCTGATCTCCGACATTACCGAACAGACCAACGTGTTGGCGCTCAACGCCGCCATCCAGGCGGCTTCGGCCGGTGAAGCCGGGCGCGGCTTTTCGGTGGTGGCCGAGGAAGTGCAGCGGCTGGCCGAGCGTTCCGCCGATGCGACCAAGCAGATCGCCGCGCTGGTCAAAACCATTCAGACCGACACGGCCGATGCCGTGGCGGCCATGGAGCGCTCCACGCAGGGCGTGGTGGAAGGGGCCAAACTGTCGGACCACGCCGGCACGGCGCTCGGTGAGATCGACCGCGTGTCGCGCCAGCTGGCCGAGCTGATCGAGGAGATTTCGGCCCAGGCCTCCCGTGAAGCCGAATCGGCCAACATCGTGGCCGGCAACATTCAGCACATCTTCGCGGTGACCGAGCAAACCGGTGAGGGCACACGCTCGACGGCGCAGCTGGTGCGTGAGCTGTCCAAGACCGCCGAAGAACTGAAGCAGTCGGTGGCGCGCTTCAAGATCAGCTGAGCAGGGTGGGGCACTGGATGGACAGCAGCAACCGAGACAGTCGGACCGGCGACGACCTCAGCGCCCTGGCCTGGGTTCAGGAGGAGTTGCGCAAGTCGCTCGACCATGCACACAAGGCCTTGCGCCGTTTCCTCAAAGAGGCCCACAGCGCTGCCGGCTCGGACGTCGACGCGGTCGATCCGTCGGTCCTGAGAACCGCGCGCCAGCAGATCCACCAGGGCGTCGGTGCGCTCGAACTCGTGGGGATGCCGGCCGCAGCCAATGTGCTGCGGGCCAGCGAGGCGGCCATCCAGCGCTACATCCAGAAGCCCCAAAAGCTCGACGCCGCAGCGGTCGAGACCCTCGAGAAAGCTTCGTTCGGCTTGTTGGACTACCTCTCGCGCGTGCTGGCGGGCCGCAAGGTGTCCTGCGTGTCGTTGTTCCCCCAGTACCGCGCGGTGCAGGAGTTGGCCGGGGCCGATCGCATCCATCCGGCCGACCTGTGGAGCGTCGACTGGCATTGGACCGAAGTGGCCGATGTCGCCGGGGTTGGGCCGCGCAGTCCCGATGCGACCACGCGAGGCGAACTCGAGGCGTTGCTGCTGACGTTGATGCGGGGACGGTCCACGGCCCGTACGGCCCAACGCATGAGTGATTTGTGCGCCGGCCTCGGACTCAGTGCGCCGACGATGCACGCGGCCACGTTCTGGCGGCTGGCGGCGGCCTTCTTCGAAGCCCTGGCTCAGGGCCTGTTGCCGCTGGACGTCTATAGCAAGCGTGTGGCTTCGCGCATTCTGGCGCAGTTCGGCATGATCGAGCGCGGCGAGTCGGCCGTCTCCGAGCGCTTGGCGCAGGATCTGCTGTTCTTCTGTGCCCAGTGCCGCCCTCAGGAGGGGGCGGCCCCGCGTGTGCAGGCCGTGCGTCGCGCCTATGGTCTGGAAGACCATGAGCCGGTGGACTACGAGGTGTCGCACCTCGGCCGCTTCGATCCGGCGTTGTTGGTGCAGGCGCGCAAGCGTGTGGCCGCCGCCAAGGATGCCTGGTCGGCCGTGGCCGGTGGGGAGATGCATCGCCTGACCGGCTTGAACGAGCAGTTCAGCCTCGTGGGAGATTCCCTGCGCAAGATTTACCCCGCCGGTGAGTCTTTGGCCGAAGCGCTGATGCGCGCGGCGGCGCAGACGGTGGAGTCGGCCGCGGCGCCTGCGGCCGCACTGGCCATGGAGGTGGCCACCAGTGTGCTGTATCTGGAGGCCTCGCTCGAGGATGCGGACTTCGATGACCCACGGCTTGCAGAGCGCAGCCATCGCTTGGCCGAACGCATCGAGTCGGTACGTCAGGGGCAGCCCGCGCAGCCGCTGGAGCCCTGGATGGAGGATCTGTACCGCCGGGTGTCGGATCGCCAGACCATGGGCAGCGTGGTTCAGGAGCTGCGCGCTTCTTTGGCCGAGGCCGAAAAGCAGATCGATCAGTACTTCCGCCATCCGTCCGATCGCTCCGTGCTGGCGCCGGTGCCGGGCCAACTGGCCGCCATGCGTGGCGTGCTTTCGGTGCTGGGCATGGATCAAGCCTCGCAGGCCGTGCTGCGCATGCGCGACGTGGTCGACGAGTTGTTGGCCACCGAGGTCGATCCGCAATCGCCGTCGGCAGTGGCCACTTTCGAGCGACTGGCCGGCAATCTTGGGGCGCTGGGCTTCCTGATCGACATGCTCAGCTACCAGCCGCAGCTGGCCAAGTCGCTGTTCACCTTCGATGCCGAGCGGGGAGAGCTGCGCCCGGTGATGGGCCGCTCGACCGAGCCGCCGGCGCCGTCAGTGACGCTGGTGGAGCCCCGGCTGATCGAACAGGCCCAGGCCTTGGCCGCCCAGGTCGAGCGTGAAGATCTCTCGCTCGAAGCCCTGTCGGCCGAGCTGCAGCGCTTGTCCGACCAAGCCATGGTGGCGGACCAGCCGTCCCTGGTCGAGCCGTTGAATCAGGCCCATGCCGCCGTCGAGCAGGCCGCTCGCGGCCAGGCCGATCTGCAGACGGTGCGCGAGCAAATCGTGCAGGCGGTCACCGATTTCGTGTCCACCGCCTCCGATGCGGCGACCCTGGCGGCCGAGCCTCCCGTTGCTGCGGCGAGCGCCCCGGCGCCTGACGGGCGCTCGGGCCTGGAAGACGACGACGAGATGCGAGCCGTCTTCCTCGAGGAGGCCCAGGAGGTCATGGCCACGGCCGGGGCGGCCTTGGACCTGTTGACCCGCGCGCCCGACGACATCGAGCAGCTGACCACGGTGCGTCGCTCGTTCCACACGCTCAAGGGCAGCTCGCGCATGGTGGGCCTGCACGACTTCGGCGAAGCGGCCTGGGCCTGCGAGCAGCTGTATAACACCTGGCTGGCCGACCAGAAGCCTGCCACCGAGGACTTGTTGGCCTTCACGGGCGAGGTGCTCGATTATCTGGCCGCCTGGGTCGGTGAAGTCGCTGCGCGGGTGGAGCCCACGCATCACAGCGCCCCGGTCCGTGCGGCAGCCGACGCGATGCGTCTGGAGGGGCGGCGTCTGCCCGTGCATGCGCCGGGTGGACCGACGGCGGTATCGATGCCGGCGGAGTTGCCCGCGGCCGAACCGGCGCCGCCGCAAGCCGTGCCAGTGGACGTGCCGGCCTTGCACTTGGACCTGTCCGCGTTCGAGGATGCCGCAGCGCCCGTGGCGCCTTCCGAGCCGGCCGCAGCCGAGCTGCCGCTGGCGGTCGAGGACGAGCCGGTGCGCGAACCCTTGCCCGAGGTGAGTCTTGACTTCGGCAGCCTGGACCTGGATTTGGGGCTCATCGAAGCCTCCGAGCCTGCAGCCGCTGCGCCGCAGTCCGCCCAGCCGGGGCCCTTGCAGAGCGTGGCGCCGACCGAAGGCGCCGAGCCAACGTCCCACCCGGCGCAACCGAGTTCCGAACCGGTGAGCGACCAGGTCAAGATCGTCGGGCCCTTGCGTATCGGCATTCCGCTGTTCAACATCTATTTGACCGAGGCCGACGAGCTGTCGCGCCGGCTGAGTACCGAACTGGCCGAGTGGGCCTTGGAGCTGGACCGCCCGGTCGGCGAGGCTGCCATCGCCCACGCGCATTCGCTGGCGGGTTCCTCGGCCACCGTGGGCTTTACCGATCTGTCGCAATTGGCGCGCCGTCTGGAACATGCGCTGATGCGCGTGCAAGCCATCGGACATGGCGATGCCGAACAGGCCCGGCTGTTCGTCGATGTGGCCGACGAGATCCGTCGCTTGCTGCATCAGTTCGCCGCGGGTTTCCTGAAGGAGCCTTCGCCGGAGTTGCTGGCGCGGTTGGACGAGCATGAGCAGCAGTTGGCCCATGCGCTGGAGTCGATGCAGGCGGGGGGCGAGCTCCAGGATTCCACGCCGGGTGAGCTCCAGGATTCCACGCCGGGCGATTTGCTCCCGCGTGACCAAGCCACTGCCCGGGCTGAAGCCGAATCGGTCGGTGAGGCTGTCGGGCCGGCGGACGGGGAATTGGCCGCGCCGAGCTCGTCGGCCGAGCCGCCGTCTCGGTGGGATGCGCTGCCCGACTTGGGGCGCGCCGAGCTGCGGGACTTGTCGTCTTTGCCGAACTGGGCCCAGACCCAGGCCAAGCATGTCACCGGACTGCCTGGGCAGGGGCTGGACATCGACGACGACATCGATGCCATCGATGCGGTCGATGCCGACCTGTTCCCCATTTTCGAAGAAGAGGCCCAGGAACTGTTGCCTCAGCTGGCCAGCCAGTTGCGCGAATGGCTGCAGCAGCCTGGCAATGTCCAGGCAGGGCAGGCTTGCATGCGCACCTTGCACACCTTCAAAGGTGGCGCTCGTCTGGCCGGGGCGATGCGTTTGGGCGAACTCGCCCACCGCCTCGAGACCTCGATCGAACGCCTGCTGGCCCGTGGCGATGTGACCGCCGAGGAGGTGGAGCCGCTCCAGGCCCGCGCCGACGTGATCATGGCGGTGTTCGAAGCGCTGCGTCGCCAAGACGCCCAGGCCTATGCCGATGCCACGGCGGCGATTCAGGCCAGCCCCGAGGACGCGGCGGTGCTGGAGGCCCCGTCCTCGCCCTCGCCTTTGATGGAACACGTGGACCTGCCGATCGAGGAGCGGCCGGCCGAAAGCGTGGCGGCGACGGATCGCGGTCCTGCCCCTGCGCCGGAAGGGGGGGCGGCGCACGCTGCTGCGTCCGATGTCGAGCCGGAGATCGACTGGTCGCGGTTCGTGCAGACGGCCTCTGGGGCAGGGGCCGTCCAGACGGCCACGGCACGTGCCGCGGTGCACACCGGCCAAGCGGCCGTGCGGGTGCGCGCCCAGTTGCTCGACCGCTTGGTCAACCAGGCCGGCGAGGTGAGCATCACGCGCGCCCGGCTGGAGTCCGAGGTGCGCCAGATCAAGGGCTCGCTGAACGACTTGACCGACAACCTGGAGCGCCTGCGCCAGCAGCTGCGCGACATCGAATTGCAAGCCGAAACGCAGATGGCCTCGCGCATGGAGCAGGCCAAGGCCGAAGGCTTGGCTTTCGACCCGCTGGAGTTCGACCGCTTCACCCGCTTCCAGGAAATCACTCGCATGATGGCCGAGTCGGTGAACGACGTGGCCACGGTGCAGCGGGCGCTGCAGCGTGCGCTGGAGACCACCGAGGATGAGCTGGCGGCCCAGGCCCGTCTGACACGTGAATTGCAAGACGACCTGCTGCGCACCCGCATGGTCGAATTCGAAGGCTTGTCCGAACGCCTATACCGTGTCGTGCGGCTGGCGGCCAAAGAAACCGGCAAGCAAGTGCGCTTGGACATCGTGGGCGGCTCGATCGAAGTCGACCGCGGCGTGCTCGACCGCATGACCGCGTCTTTCGAACACTTGTTGCGCAATTGCGTCACGCATGGCATCGAGCTTCCGCAAGATCGGGTGGCGGCGGGCAAAGACCCGGTCGGAACCATCGTCGTGGCTTTGCACCAGGAAGGCAACGAAGTGGCCATCGAGTTCCGTGACGATGGGGCCGGCCTGAACCTGGCGCGCATCCGCGAGCGAGGCCGGGCCATGGGCCTGATCGGGCCGGATGAAGACCCCAGCGATGCCGATCTGGCCAACCTGATCTTCACGCCGGGCTTCTCCACGGCCGAGACGGTCACCGAACTGGCCGGCCGCGGCGTGGGCATGGATGTGGTGCGCTCGGATGTCCATGCCATGGGGGGCCGTATCGAAACCGCCACGGCACCCGGACAAGGCACGAGCTTCAAGCTGGTGCTGCCGCTGACCACGGCGGTCACGCAGATCGTGATGCTGCGTTGTGGCACCGTGACGGTGGGGGTGCCGGCCAACCTCATCGAGATCGTGCGGCGCGCCACCCCCGAGGAGGTTCAGCGGGCGTACGAGACCTCGGTCTATCTGCTGGGTGAGCAGATGCTGCCCTTCTTCTGGCTGGGTGCCTTGCTGCAAGCCAGCGGTCGCGGTCAGGAAGGGGGGCGCACCCAGCCCATCGTGGTGGTGCGCAGCGCCCAGCAGCGCGTGGCCCTGCATGTGGATGAGGTGCTGGGCACGCAGGAAGTGGTGGTGAAGAACCTGGGGCCCCAGCTGTCGCGACTGCCGGGTCTGGCCGGCATGACGCTGTTGGCCTCGGGGGCGGTGGCGCTCATCTACAACCCCGTGGCCCTGGCCACGGTCTACGGCGAGGAGGCCCGGGCCCTCACCGCGGCGGCGATGCAGCCGGGAGCCGAGGCGCAGCGCCAGGCCGACGCGGTCGAACGCCAACGGACTGCGGCTGGCGAGCCGACCACGCCGCTGGTGCTGGTGGTGGACGACTCGCTCACGGTGCGCCGCGTGACTCAGCGCTTGCTGGCCCGCGAGGGCTACCGCGTGGCGTTGGCCAAAGATGGCTTGGAGGCGCTGGAGCGGCTGGCCGAGGAGCGTCCCGCGGTGGTGCTCAGCGACATCGAGATGCCCCGCATGGACGGCTTCGACCTGGTGCGCAACCTGCGGGCCGATGCGCGTCTGGCCGATTTGCCGGTCATCATGATCACCTCTCGCATCGCGCAGAAGCACCGCGACTACGCCGCCGAGCTCGGGGTCAATCACTACCTGGGCAAGCCCTACAGCGAGGAGGAGCTGCTGGCATTGATCGGCCGATATGTCGCTCAAGCGGCCAGCGCCGAGCCGGTGCACTGACTCTGGACGGAGGGTGCCGCACATGCCTCGCACCGTCCCGTCGGCCATCGACCACCTGGCGGCCCTCACGGGCTACCGGGACCGCGATTTGCTGGACGTGACCCTGGCCCATGCCTTGATGGACCTGCTGGCGCCACTGAGCGTGGCGGTGTACAAGCTGGTCGGGGATGAGGTCGATCAACGCTGGCTCTTGCGTGCTCGGATCGATGCCGGGCAGCCGACGGCAGTGTCCGATCCGCCCTGGGTGGCTTTCGAGACCCTGCCACCGCGCGACACCCTGCCGCAGCACGAGGTCAGCCTGCGCCGACAGGCCCTCGTGGAACTCGGCCCAG
Organism: Caldimonas taiwanensis NBRC 104434; assembly: GCF_001592165.1. Classification (NCBI taxonomy): domain Bacteria; kingdom Pseudomonadati; phylum Pseudomonadota; class Betaproteobacteria; order Burkholderiales; family Sphaerotilaceae; genus Caldimonas; species Caldimonas taiwanensis. The sequence goes on along the minus strand of NZ_BCWK01000008.1, from coordinate 109,129 downwards.
ACCCTCAGCAGAACCGGCCGATGGCAGTGACGATCTTCCCGCTGGTGGCCGACGGGGAAGGCTTGGGGGTGATCGAAGTGCGCACGGCGCAACGCTTGACGGCCGCCATGAAGCGCATGGTCGGCAGCATTCTGCGCATTTATCGCAACTTCCATGGTCTGCTCGACTACAGCGAGCGCGACACCCTGACCGGCCTGCTCAACCGCAAGACCTTCGATGAGGCCTTCCTCAAGACGGCCCACCAAGGCGGCGTTGCGGTGGCCGCCTCCGATGGCGATCGCCGCCACGGCGGGCTGGGCCCGACCAAGCACTGGCTGGGGGTCGTGGACATCGATCACTTCAAGCATGTGAACGATCGCTTCGGCCACCTCATCGGTGACGAGGTGCTGCTGTTGGTGGCCCGCATCCTGCGCAACACCTTTCGCTTCCACGACCGGCTCTACCGTTTCGGTGGCGAAGAATTCGTCGTGCTGCTGCGCTGTCCCCAGGAGGCCGATGCGGCCCATGCCTTCGAGCGCCTGCGCGCCAACATGGAGGCCTACACCTTCCCTCAAGTGGGGCGGGTGACGGTCAGCATCGGCTTCACCGAAGTCCAGCCCGGCGATGCGCCCAGCGCTGCGTTCGAGCGGGCCGACCGCGCCGTCTATCACGCCAAGCAACACGGCCGCAACCAAGTCTGCAACCACGAGGCCTTGGTGCGCAGTGGCGTGCTTGCGCCCAGTGGCAAGGTCGGAGACATCGAGCTGTTCTAAGGCTTGGAGCGTCCCACTTCCTTCACCACGGCATAGCGAGCCAGCGTGCGCTGGCGCGCCTGTTCATGCTGGACCAGCGGTGCCGGGTAGGTGGTGCCCAGCGTGATGCCGGCGGCAGCCAGGTCCACGGGCCGTGCCTTCCACGGCGCATGCACCAGCGCGTCGGGCAGTCGTGCCAATTGCGGCAGGTAGCGGCGAATGAAACGGCCGGCTGCGTCGAACTTCTCGCTTTGGGTCACCGGATTGAAGATGCGAAACCACGGCTGCGCATCGCAGCCGGTGGAGGCTGCCCACTGCCAGCCGCCGTTGTTGGCCGCCAGGTCGAAGTCGTTGAGCTTCTCGGCGAAGTAGCGTTCGCCCCAGCGCCAGTCGATGCCCAGATCCTTGACCAGGAAGCTGGCCGTCACCATGCGCAGGCGGTTGTGCATGTAGCCGGTCTGGTTGAGCTGGGCCATGGCCGCGTCCACCAGCGGGTAGCCGGTTCGCCCCTCGCACCAGGCGCGAAACAAGGCCTGGGCGGCTTTGCCTTGTTCCCAACGAATGCGGTCGTATTCCGGGCGGAAGGCACGGTCCACCACATGCGGATGGTGGTACAGGATTTGATGATAGAAATCGCGCCAAATCAGCTCGCTCAGCCAGACTTCGGCGCCCCGGGAGCCGGCCTGCGCACGCTGCCAAGCCAGGCGGACGAGCTCCCGAATCGACACCGTGCCAAAGCGCAGATGCACCGAGAGATAGCTGGGGCCTTTGATGGCTGGGAAATCCCGGTTCTCGTGGTAATGGTCGATGCGCCCCAGGAAATCCTCCAGCAGCCGGCGCGCACCCCAGCTGCCGGTGGGAATGGGCAAGTCGTGCAAGCCGCTGCTGGCAAAGCCCAGCGCGGCCAGCTCCGGCACGCCGGTGCGCAGGGCTTCGGGGCGCGCGGCCAGCGCATCGGCATGACGGGCCACCGGATAGGCGTACAGGTCCTCGGGTCTGAGCTTCTTCAGCCACGCGGTTTTGTAGGGCGTGAACACGCCGTAAGGCGTGCCGGCGGCCGTCAGCAGTTCGTCGGCCTCGAACACCACCTGATCCTTGCTCGAATGCCAGGCGATTCCCGCCTCGGCCAGGGCGCCTCGCACACGGGCATCGCGTTCGCGTGCCGCAGGCTCGTAGTCGTGGTTGGCATAGACCGCTTGGACCTGGAGCTGGCGCGCCAGTGCGACGATTTCCTCGCTGGCGCGTCCATGCCGCACGATCAACCCTCCGTCTTCGCGGCCGTGGCTGCGGGCCAAGTCGCGCAGCTGAGCGTCCAGATCGACCAGGCTGTCGCGGATGAACTCGACCCGGCGGTCGGCCCGGGGCAGGGGGTCGAGGATGTCCGTGTCGAAGACGAACGCACACCACACCTGCCGCGCCGAGCGCAGCGCATGGTACAAGGCGGCATGGTCCTGCGAGCGCAGGTCCCGGCGGAACCACACGAGTGCGGTGTCAAGGGACTTTTCCATGGGGTGCGATGTTGGCAGAGGAATAGAATTCCGACCATGGCTGCAGACCACCGTATCGACCTGACCAACCAGTTCCTGATCGCCATGCCCGGCATGGCCGACGACACCTTTGCCGGTGCGGTGGTCTACCTGTGCGAGCATACCGACAAGGGGGCGCTCGGCTTGGTGATCAACAAGCCCATCGACATCAAACTCAAAAGCCTGTTCGAGAAGGTCGATCTCACACTCGATCGGCCGGATCTGGTCGACGAGCCGGTCTATTTCGGCGGTCCGGTGCAGACCGAGCGCGGCTTCGTCTTGCACGAACCCCTGAGCGACGAAGGCGGCCACTACAACTCCTCGCTGCGGATTCCAGGCGGCTTGGAGATGACCACCAGCAAAGACGTGCTCGAAGCGCTTTCTCACGGCGCAGGTCCGAAAAAGGTGCTCGTCACGCTGGGCTACAGCGGCTGGGGCGCCGGTCAGCTCGAAGACGAAATCGCCCGCAACGGCTGGCTCACCGTGCGGGCCGAGCCGTCCATCATCTTCGACACCCCAGTCCATCACCGCTACGAGCGCGCGCTGTCTCTGCTGGGCATCGACCCTGGCATGCTCACCGGCGAGGCCGGTCATGCCTGAGCGGGCTCGGCAGTTCCTGGCCTTCGATTTCGGCACGAAGCGCGTCGGGGTGGCCAGCGGCAACACCTTGCTGTGTCTGGCTCAGCCCTTGGGCACCGTGACGGCCCAGGGCGAGGCCCGTTTCGAGGCCCTGGGTCGCTTGATTCGACAATGGCAACCCGAGGCGCTGGTGGTGGGCGTGCCCTTCCACCCCGATGGGGCCGAACACGAGAACACCCGTCGCGCGCGGCGCTTCGCGCGCCAGCTCCATGGCCGCTTCGGTCTGCCGGTGCACGAGGTCGACGAGCGCTACACCACCACCGAGGCACTGGCGGCCGGCGCGCGTGACGCCGATGCGGCGGCCGCCTGCCTCATCCTCGAGCAGTATCTGCGCGAGGCCACTCGGGAGACCCCTCCATGACCATGCTGCACCTCGATGCCGAGGCCTTGTATCTCGAATTGCGCCAGGGAGTGCGTTCCCTGCTGCGCCCCGAAGCCGTGCTGGTGGGCGTGTGGTCGGGCGGGGCTTGGCTGGCCGAACGCCTGCAGCGCGACCTGGGCCTGCCCGGGGAGCACGGCGTGATTTCCAGCGCCTTGCACCGTGACGACTTCGGCTCGCGCGGCTTGTCCGGCGCGGCCGATCACACTCGGCTGCCCTTCGAGGTCAAGGATCGTCACATCGTGTTGATCGATGACGTGCTCTACACCGGGCGCACCACCCGGGCCGTGCTCAACGAACTCTTCGACTTCGGCCGCCCGGCCAGCGTGACCTTGGCCGTGTTGGTCGATCGGGGGGGACGCGAACTGCCCATCCAGCCGGCGTTTTCCGCCGCTCGCGTGAGGCTGCCGGCCACTCAGCGCCTGCGTCTGGCCCGCGACGCGGCCGGCCATTTCAGTTTCGACCTCCAGACCGCCCAGCTCTGAGCCCAGCAACGACGCCGCCCATGCTCTACAAACGCAACCCGCAGCTCAACAAAAACGGCGAGCTGATTCACCTGCTGTCCATCGAGGGGCTGCCGCGCGACGTGATCCACCACATCCTGGATACCGCGGGCACCTTCCTCAGTGTGAACGAGCGCGAGGTCAAGAAGGTGCCGCTGCTGCGCGGCAAGAGTGTGTTCAACCTCTTTTTCGAGAACAGCACGCGCACGCGCACCACCTTCGAAATCGCGGCCAAACGCCTGTCGGCCGACGTGCTCAACCTCGACATTGCCCGCTCGTCCACCGCCAAGGGCGAAAGCCTGCTCGATACCATTGCCAACCTCAGCGCGATGCATGCGGACATGTTCGTCGTGCGTCACAGTGAGTCGGGCGCGCCCTATCTCATTGCTCAGCACTGCGCACCGCATGTGCATGTGGTCAATGCCGGCGACGGTCGCCATGCCCATCCCACGCAGGGGCTGCTGGACATGTACACCATCCGGCACTACAAGCGCGATTTCACCCAGCTGACGGTGGCCATCGTGGGCGACATCGTGCACTCACGGGTGGCGCGCTCGGATATTCACGCGCTGTCCACCCTGGGAGTGCCAGAGATTCGCGCCGTCGGCCCCAAGACCCTGGTGCCCAGCGACTTGCGCGAGATGGGCGTGCGTGTGTGCCATGACCTCAGGGAAGGCCTCAAAGGCGCCGACGTGATCATCATGCTGCGCCTGCAAAACGAGCGCATGAGCGGCGCGATGTTGCCCAGTGCCGGTGAGTTCTTCAAAAACTTCGGGCTGACCCCTGAAAAGCTGGCCTGGGCGGCGCCCGATGCCATCGTGATGCATCCTGGGCCCATCAACCGTGGGGTCGAGATCGACTCGGCCGTGGCCGATGGGGCGCAAAGCGTGATCTTGCCGCAAGTCACCTTCGGCATTGCCGTGCGTATGGCCGTGATGTCCATCATTGCCGGAAACGAAGCATGAAGATTCTGATCAAGAACGGCCGCCTGCTCGATCCGGCCAGCCAGACCGACCGCGTGGGAGACGTGGCCATCGCGGCGGGGCGCATCGTCGCGTTGGGCGCCGTCAGTGCGGACTTCCATCCCAACCGCACCATCGACGCGCAGGGCCTGGTGGTCGCCCCGGGGTTGGTCGATCTGGCAGCACGGTTGCGCGAGCCCGGGCATGAACACGAAGGCATGCTCGAAAGTGAAATGGCCGCGGCGGTGGCCGGAGGCATCACCAGCCTCGTCTGTCCACCCGACACCGACCCCCCGCTGGACGAGCCCGGCTTGGTGGAAATGCTCAAGTTTCGTGCCCGCAACCTCAACCAGGCCCGGGTGTATCCGCTGGGGGCACTGACGCGCCAATTGGCCGGCACCACGCTGACCGAGATGGCGGAACTCACCGAGGCCGGCTGCGTGGGCTTCTCCCAGGCCGAAGTGGCCTTGGCCGACACCCAGGTGTTGCTGCGCGCTCTGCAGTACGCCGCCACGTTTGGCTACAGCGTGTGGCTGCGTCCGCAAGACGCCTACCTGGGCCGCGGCGTGGCCGCCAGCGGGCCGGTGGCCACCCGGCTGGGCCTGTCCGGCGTGCCGGTGGTTGCCGAAACCATCGCCTTGCACACCATCTTCGAGCTCGTGCGGGCCACCGGTGCGCGTGTGCACCTGTGCCGTCTGAGCAGCGCCGCGGGCCTTGCCTTGGTGCGCGCCGCCAAAGACGAGGGGCTGCCGATCACTTGCGATGTCAGCATCAATCACCTGCACCTCACCGATGTGGACATCGGCTACTTCAATGCCGACATGCGTCTGACCCCCCCGTTGCGCCAGCAGCGCGACCGCGATGCCATCCGCCAGGGCTTGGCCGACGGTACCATCGACGCCCTGGTGAGCGACCACACCCCGGTCGATGACGACCAGAAGACCTTGCCCTTTGGCGAGGCCGAGCCCGGCGCCACGGGCTTGGAGTTGCTGTTGAGCTTGGCGCTCCAATGGGCAGAGGATAGTGGTGCGGGGCTGATGCGGGCGCTGGCCGTGCTCACCAGCGAGCCGGTGCGGGTGCTGGGCGAGGCGCTGGGGTCGCTGGCTTCCAGCACCGGCCGCCTGGTCGAGGGCGGCGTGGCCGATGTGTGCATCTTCGATCCGCTGGCGCGCTGGCAGGTGCGTCCTGAGGTGCTGCGCAGCCAAGGCCGGCACACGCCCTTCAATGGCTACGAATTGCCTGGACGGGTGCGCTACACCCTGGTGGGCGGACAGCTGGCCTACGAGGCGACCGAACGACACGCCCCGACCACCGCTTGAGCATGCTGCGTTCGCTGCGTGCCCTTGGAAGGCTGCTGCGGGTGGCCGTGCATGTGTTGCATGGCTTGCTCATCGTTCATTGGACGTTCGGCCGGCTCGATGCGGCCGCACGGCAGCAGCGCGTGCAGTGGTGGTCGCGTGCCTTGCTGCGGCATCTGGGCATCACGCTGGTCGTGCGCGGGACGCCCCGGCCAGGGGCCAAGCTCTTCGTGGCCAACCACATCTCCTGGCTGGACATCGTGGCCATCAATGCCACGGCGCCAGCGCGATTCGTCTCGAAGGCCGAGGTGCGCCATTGGCCCGTGCTGCATCGGCTCGTCACGGCCGCCGGCACCCTCTATCTGGAACGCGAAAAGCGCCGTGATGCCCTGCGTGTGGTGCATCAAGTCGCCCAGGCTTTGCACCATGGCGATACCGTGGCCGTCTTCCCGGAAGGCACCACGGGCACGGGCCATCAACTGCTGCCGTTCCATGCCAATTTGTTGCAGGCGGCCATCGCCACTGGCGTGCCGGTGCAACCCATTGCGCTGCGCTACAGCGACCGCCGTGAGGCGATCAGCTGCGCGGTGGCCTATGTGGGCGACACCACCATCGTGCAGTCGCTGTGGTGGGTGGCCCGTGCCGACGGCCTGCAGGTGACGGTCCATCTGCTCGAGCCGCTGGGCACGCACCACGCCGAGCGTCGCGCCTTGGCGCAACGCGCGCGCCAGGCGATCGAGCAAGCCTTGGCGGCTTGAGCCGCTGCGACTTCAGCCTTTGCCCTGGTTGGCCACGGCTGCTGCGGCCTGGGCGGCGGCTTCGGCATCGCCCAGATAGTAGTGGCGGATCGGCTTCAGATCGGCATCGAGCTCATAGACCAGGGGGATGCCGTTGGGGATGTTCACACCGACGATGTCGGTGTCAGAGATGCCGTCCAAGTACTTCACCAGCGCGCGGATGCTGTTGCCATGAGCGGCAATCACCAAACGCCGGCCGGCGCGAATCGAGGGGGCGAGCGTCTCGTTCCAGTACGGCAGCACACGAGCCACCGTGTCTTTGAGACATTCGGTCAGCGGAATGTCCTGCGGGCGCAGCCGCGCATAGCGGATGTCGTGGCGCTGGCCGCGCGGATCATCGGGGTCCAGCGCCGGCGGTGGCGTGTCGTAGCTGCGGCGCCAGATCAGCACCTGCTCGTCGCCGTACTGGCGAGCCATCTCGGCCTTGTTCAGCCCTTGCAACGCACCGTAGTGCCGCTCGTTCAGGCGCCAAGACTTCATCACCGGCAGCCAGGTGCGGTCCATTTGGTCCAGCACATGCCACAGCGTCCAGATCGCTCGCTTGAGCACCGAGGTGTGGGCCACGTCGAAATCGAAGCCGGCTTCCTTCAGGAGTCGCCCCGCTTGTTTGGCCTGCTCCACGCCAGTAGGCGTGAGCTCCACGTCGGTCCAGCCTGTGAAGCGGTTCTCCAGGTTCCAGGTGGACTCGCCATGGCGGATGAGCACGAGCTTGTACATGCGGGCAATCTCCTTGGCAAGACGATGATGAAACGGGCCGTGGGTGCGGCCGGAAAACCGCAAATTCTATAATCCGCCCCCGTTGCAACCCGGCGCGGCTTGCCGCGCCCCTAGTCACCGAGGGCGGACGTTTCCGTGGACTTCTTCATCAACAACTGGATCCTCATCTTGGCGGCTTTCGTCTCGGGGGGCATGCTCGTGTGGCCGCTGGTCACGCGCGGTGTGGCCGGCAGCACGGTCAGCCCCAGCCAGGCCGTGCTCTTGATCAACCGAGAGAAGGGTGTGGTCATCGACGTGTCCGAACCGGCCGAGTTCGCCCAAGGGCACATCAAGGATGCCAAGCACATTCCCTTCGGACAGCTCGAATCGAGCACGCAACTGCCTTCGAACAAGGCCCTGCCCCTGATCGTGGTATGCCCCACCGGCGCACGTGCTTTGCGCGCTGCGGCTACGCTTCGCAAAGCCGGCTATCAGAACACCCATGTGTTGGCCGGTGGCATGGCCGGTTGGCGTGAGGCCAACCTGCCGGTCGAAAAGTCCAGCTGAGGAACAGTCCGTGCCGATCGTGACGATGTACACCACTCAGGTGTGCCCTTACTGCATTCGCGCCAAGCAATTGCTGCAGCAGCGCGGCGTGCGTGAACTGCATGAAATCCGTGTGGATCTGCATCCCGAGGAACGCCTGCGCATGATGGAGCGCACCGGCCGGCGCACGGTGCCGCAGATCTTCATCGGTGACGTGCACGTCGGTGGCTGCGATGATCTGTACGCCCTGGACCAGCGTGGCGGGCTGGAGCCCCTGCTGCGGGGGCAGACCTCCGCTTGAGGTGATCGAGTCGTCTGCGGCCTCGGCCATAATCGACGGTCTGCAGCCCGCACACCATCCGTCGGTTGCGGGTTTTTCACTTTCCGAGGACGAACCCCATCATGGCCGAGCAAGACCAGACCCCCGTGTTCCAAATCCAGCGCGTCTACCTGAAAGACCTCTCGCTCGAGCAGCCCAACTCGCCGCAGATCTTGCTGGAGCAGGAACAACCCCAGGTCGAGATCAACCTGGGCGTCGATGCCAACCCCGTGGTCGAAGGCATCTTCGAAGTGGCCGTCACCGCCACCGTGCACACCAAGATCAAGGACAAGACCCTGTTCCTGGTCGAGGCCAAGGAAGCCGGCATCTTCGAAATCCGCAACATTCCGCAAGAGCAGCTCAATCCGATCATCGGGATTGCCTGCCCGCAAATCGTCTATCCCTACTTGCGTGCGGTCGTGGCCGATGCGATCACCCGGGCCGGCTTTCCGCCGGTGCACCTGGCCGAGGTGAACTTCCAGGCCATGTACGAAGCCCAGCAGGCCCAAACACAGACCAACGGCGGCGGCTCGCCCATCATCACCAGCGCCTGATCGTCGGGGTGCGCCATGGCCCTGAGTCTGAGCATCCTCGGCGCCGGTGCCTGGGGCACGGCACTGGCCATCCGTGCGGCTGAACGGCACCCCACGATGCTGTGGGCGCGCGATGCGGCCCAGGTCCAGGCGATGTCGGTGCAGCGCTGCAACCCACGCTATCTGCCCGAGGCGCCTTTTCCGCCGGGCTTGCAACTCACGGCGGATTTCGAGGCCGCTTTGGCGCATGCCGAAGGCGGGCTGCTGGTGATTGCCACGCCGATGGCGGCTTTGCGCGAGACGCTGGCCCGGCTGCCACGCACGGCCCGGGCCTGGTGGCTGTGCAAAGGCTTCGAGGCGGGCACCGGCTTGTTGGGCCACGAGGTGGCGCGCGAGGTCTGCCCCGAGGTCAGCGTGGGCGTCCTGTCGGGCCCGAGCTTTGCGCAAGAAGTGGCGCGTGCTCAGCCCACCGCGCTGGTGGCCGCCAGCACCGACGAAGCCTTGCGAGAGGCGGCCATCGAAGCCTTCCATGGCGAGGCTTTGCGCATTTATCCCTCGTCCGATCCGGTGGGCGTGGAAGTTGGCGGCGCGGTCAAGAACGTGCTGGCCATCGCCACCGGTGTGTGCGACGGCTTGGGCCTGGGACACAATGCCCGTGCGGCCCTCATCACCCGTGGCTTGGCCGAGATGACGCGCCTGGGCCTGGCGCTGGGGGCGCGGGCCGAGACCTTCATGGGACTGTCCGGCCTGGGCGATCTGGTGCTCACCGCCACCGGCGATTTGTCACGCAATCGTCAGGTGGGCCTGCGCCTGGCCCGCGGGCAGGCCTTGTCCGACATCCTGCGTGAACTCGGTCATGTGGCCGAAGGGGTCTATAGCGCGCGCACGGTGGTCCAACGTGCCCGCCGTGCCGGCGTGGACATGCCCATCTCGGCTGCCGTGGTCGAGTTGCTCGATGCCCGGCTGACGGCATCGCAGGCCGTGCGTCTGCTGATGTCGCGTGCCGTTACCGAAGAATTCAAACCCCCGGCCTGAGCCTGTCAGAGGGCCGGCCGATTTCTAGCAGGAAACACCGATGCGTAGACGACAGCTCTTGAAGGCGGCGGCTGCCGCCGCGCTTGCCGGCACGTTCAGCGCGCGCGCCGCAGACTGGCCCGCACGTCCCATCCGCATGATCGTGCCATTTCCTGCCGGCACCTCGCCGGACCTCATCGCTCGCCTGATCAGCGAACCCCTGGGGGCCGCCCTGGGTCAGAACATCGTGATCGACAACCGCCCGGGCGCGGGCGGCAACATCGGCACCGGGCTGGCGGCCAAGGCGGCGCCAGATGGCTACACCTTGCTCTTGACCATCCAAGGGCCGCTGGTCACGGCCCCGATGTTGAACAAGAGCCTGCCCTATGACCCCGTCCGCGACCTGGCGCCGGTCACCCTGGTGGCCACCAGCCCCAATGTGCTCGTCGTCGATCCGCGCCTGGGCGTGGAGACTCTGGACGATTTCGTGCGCTTGGCCCGCTCGCGGCCTGGTCAGCTCAACTATGGCTCGGTCGGCAATGGCAGCGCCTCCCATCTGGCCATGGAGCTGTTCAAGACGCGCGCCGGCATCGACCTCGTGCACGTGCCTTATCAAGGCTTCCCGGCCGTGATCAATGCCATTCTGGCGGGCCAAGTGCAGGCCGGCTTCATGGTGCCTGGGTTGGCGATGGGTCAGGTGCGCGCCGGCAAGCTCAAAGCGCTGGGCGTGACCACGCTGGGTCGCAGCAGCGCCTTGCCGGAGCTGCCCACCGTGGCCGAGCAAGGCTATCCCGGCTTCGAGGCCATCTCCTGGCAAGCCGTGCTGGCACCGGCGGGCACGCCCAAGCCCATCATCGATCGGGTGGCCGCGGAGCTGGTGCGCATCCTCAAGAGCGATGAGGTGCGCACCAAGATACTCGGTCAGTACTTCAGCGCGGTGGGGACCGCGCCGCAGGCTCTGGCGCACCTCATGCGCAGTGAGCGCGAGAACTGGAGCCGGGTGATCCGCGCCGCGGGCGTCCAGCCCGAGTGAGGCGACCCGCCGTTCACACCCCGCCGGCGTAGCCGAGCTGACGCCAGGCATCGAAGACCGCCACGGCGACCGCATTGCTGAGGTTCAGGCTGCGTTGGCCGGGCCGCATGGGCAGGCGCACGCGTTGCGAGGGCGCGAAGCGTTCGAGCAAGGCGGCGTCGAGCCCGCGGGTTTCGCAGCCAAAGACCAGCCAGTCCCCGGCCCGCCACTGCATGGTTGACAGCAGCCGGCTGGCTCGGGTGGTGAAGGCGAACAGACGGTCCGGCGGCGGCTTGGCGACCTGGAGCAAAGCCTCCCAGGAGGCATGCCGCTGCACGCTGGCGTACTCATGGTAGTCCAGCCCGGCGCGACGCATCAGGCGGTCTTCCATCGAGAAACCCAAAGGCTCCACCAGATGCAAGGTGCATCCGGTATTGGCGGCCAGGCGGATCACATTGCCCGTGTTCGGTGGAATCTCGGGCTCGACCAAAACGATGTGAAACATGGCGTGCATTGTCGGGCACCCGGGGGCCGGCTGCTCAGTCGTGCGGGCTGGGCGTGCGTGTCAACACCCAGGCCTGCACCGAACGTGCGCCGGCCGCACGCAAGGCCTGCGCCACTGCCGACATCGTGGCGCCGGTGGTCATCACGTCGTCCACCACGGCCACGCGCAAACCCTGCAGCGCCGCGCGCCGGGGGATCGGCACAGCGAACGCCCCCCGCAGGTTGCGCAGCCGCTGGCTCAGATCGAGCCCCACCTGGCTGGGCGTTTCGCGCTGGCGCTGCAGCAAATCGCTGCGCGCCGGGCAGCCCAACAGGACGCCCAGGCGCCGCGCCAGTTCCCAGGCCTGGTTGTAGCCCCGTTCGGCCAGACGAGCCGGCGCCAGCGGGACCGGCACGATGCAGTCCACCTGCACCGGCGGCTCTTGTCGCCGCAGGGCTGCATGCAGCTGTTGCGCCAAGGCGTCGGCCAAGTCCAGCGCATCGTGGAATTTGAATCGCTCGACCAATTCCTGCCAAGGATAGACATGGTCCCAGGCTGCCACGGCGCGCTCGAAGGCCGGTGGGTGCGTCACACAGCGTCCGCACCGGGCTTGGCCCTCGGGCGCGGGCAATGCGCAGCTCTGGCAGCGCCAACGCGCGGGCGCAAACCGCTGCAGACAGTCGCCACAGATGCGGGCCTCCTGCCAGCTGCGACAGATGGCGCACTGGCTGGGCAGGTGGCGCCCGAGACGTTCGGCGGCATGAACCCAGCGGGTGAACATGGGCCCTCAATATACTGCCGGCCCATGCCGGATCCGATTGCACCGACGGCCGCCGCGCCGACTTCGCCCCGCTTGCGTGACCTCGACCCCGTGGCTTGGGCCGCCTCGTGTCGCCGATGGGGCCCCACGGCACCATGGCTGCACGAGGAAGTGGGGCGGCGCATGGCCTCGCGGTTGGACATTGTGAAAACCCGGCCGGCACGCATCCTCGACTGGTGGGCCGCTCGAGGCGGCAGCCACGAGCTGCTGCGGCGCCATGCCCCGACGGCACGCCTGCAGGCGGTCGAGACCCCGGCCGTGCTGCACAGACGGGCCCAGTCCACGGCCTGGTGGCAGCGCTGGTGGGCGCGGCGCGATGCCGTGCTGGCCGACGATGCCGTGCCGCCGCGCTCGGCCCAGTTGCTGTGGGCCAACATGATGCTCCACTGGGCTGCCGATCCGGTCGAGGTGATGCAACGCTGGCATGAGGCCCTGGACATCGACGGCTTCGTGATGTTTTCCTGTTTCGGGCCGGACACCTTGCGCGAAGTGCGCGCCGTCTTTCAGCGCATGGATTGGGGGCCGGCTGGCGTGGACTTCATCGACATGCACGACCTGGGCGACATGCTGGTCCACGTCGGCTTTGCCGATCCCGTGATGGACATGGAAACGCTCACGCTGACCTGGGACGACGGCCAGCGCATGCTGGCCGAGCTGCGCAGCCTCGGGCGCAATCTCCATCCGCAGCGTTTCGCCGGCTTGCGCACGCCGCGCTGGCGCGAGCGCTGGCTGTCCGAGCTGCCCCGCAGCCATGACGGTCGCTGGTCATTGACCTTCGAGATCGTCTATGGACATGCGTTCAAGCCGGCGCCCAGCGTGAAGATGGCGCCGCAAGCCCGTGTGTCTTTGGACGACATGCGCGCCATGGTGCGTCGATCCCGCCCTGCGGGCCGGTGAACGCCGCAGCCAGTGGAGCTGCCGCAGCCTTGAGCTGCCTCAAACGGCATTGTGAGGGTTGTTTGCGGTAAGTTAAACTCTCGTAGTTTGGTTGGGTGGCTTCCCCATCGGCTTCGTGTGCGGGCGCTTCCGAACCAGGTGAGTGGAGCAGTAGCACCCATGGCGGTGGCCACTTCGGCAAAGATCCCTCGCGACAGTGCCCCCGCAGCGGGAGCTGCCTTGGCATTGTCCGAAGACCCGCCGCAATGGCTACTCAAACGCAACTGCTGCCTCACGCCACGCCAACTGCTGAGGATCTATGCGGGGTTGTGCGTGGTGTCATTCGGCATCGCGCTGGTGTTTTGGGCCTTTGGGGCTCGTCTGGTGTTGCCGTTTGCCTGGCTCGAGATGGCCGGCCTGGGGCTTGCCTTGTGGGTCTATGCGCGCCATGCGCTCGATCGTGAAAGCATCGTCATCGAGCGCGGGCGGGTGCATGTCCGACAAGAAGTGGCAGGCCGCGTGACCCAAGTCACTTTCGAGGCGCATCGTGTCCGTGTGGGGCAGCGCGGTGGTTCGCAGGCGCTGGTCGAGCTGGCCAGCGCGGGCCAGGAAGTGGCGGTGGGGCGGCACTTGCGAGCGGAGCGGCGAGCCCAACTGGCCGACGAATTGCGCGCAGCCCTGCGCGGTCCGCACGGGCAGGGGTGAGCTGGGGTTTGGAAACTGAGATGACCACGATGAAGATCATGAAAGCTCTTTGGCAGCAGGCGCGACGTCTGGGCCTCGGTCTCGGGGCCTGGGCGGCCTCTGGCGCCGCGCTGGCGTCCGTCAACAGCCTGCCCGGCGGCCCGGCCGTCAATCAGCTCAACCTGCATCCGCCCGTCACGCGCATCGCCGAGGAGCAGCACTTCCTGCACTGGATGATGCTGATCATCTGTCTGGTGATCTTCGTCGGTGTCTTTTCGGTGATGTTCTACTCCATCCTGAAGCACCGCAAATCGGTCGGCGCCAAGGCCGCCAGCTTCCATGAGAGCACCACGGTCGAAGTGATCTGGACCATCGTGCCCTTCCTCATCGTGATTGGCATGGCCCTGCCGGCCACCAAGGTGGTGGTGGCGATGAAAGACACCACCAACGCCGACATCACCGTCAAAGCCACCGGTTACCAGTGGAAGTGGGGGTATGACTACCTCAACGGAGAAGGCGCGGGCATCTCTTTCCTCTCCACCCTGGACGTCACCCATCGCCAGATGTCCGACGCTGGCCAGCCCGCCGGTGACGACTACCTGCTCAAGGTCGACAACCCGTTGGTGGTGCCTGTCAACAAGAAAATCCGCATCATCACCACGGCCAACGACGTGATCCATGCCTGGATGGTGCCGGCCTTCGGGGTCAAGCAAGACGCCATTCCCGGCTTCGTGCGCGACACGTGGTTCCGGGCCGAAAAGACCGGCGACTATTACGGGCAGTGCGCCGAGCTGTGCGGCAAGGAGCACGCCTACATGCCCATCCATGTCAAAGTCGTCACCGAAGAGGAATACGGCAAGTGGGTCGACGAGCAACGCAAGCTCATGCAAGCCAAGGCCGATGATCCCACCAAGGTGTGGGAGCTGGCCGACCTCATCGCCCGTGGCGAGAAGGTCTATGCCGCCAACTGCGCGGCCTGCCACAAGGCCGATGGGTCTGGCGCCGGTCCGATCAAGGCCCTGGTGGGCTCTGCGGTGGTGCTCGACTCCGACAAGAGCAAGCAAATCCACATCTTGCTCAATGGTGCGGGCAACGGTGCGATGCCGTCCTGGAAACAGTTGAGCGACACTGAAATTGCCGCGGTGATCACCTATACCAAGAATGCCTGGACCAACCGAACCGGGCAGATCGTGCAGCCGGCTGAAATTACCGCCGCCCGCTGAGCAGTTGAAGAAAGGACCGACGAAACATGAGCGCTGTTCTCGACAACCACGGTCATGCAGTGGGCGGTCACGCCCACGGCGACCACGCCCATGACCATCCGCATGGCTGGCGCCGCTGGGTCTTCGCCACCAACCACAAAGACATCGGCACCCTGTACCTGCTGTTCAGCTTCACGATGCTGATGGTCGGTGGTGTGCTGGCCCTGCTCATCCGTGCCGAGCTCTTCCAGCCTGGGCTGCAAGTGGTCAACCCCGAGCTGTTCAACCAGCTCACCACGATGCACGGCCTGATCATGGTCTTTGGCGCCATCATGCCGGCCTTCGTGGGATTTGCGAACTGGATGATCCCGCTGCAGATCGGCGCCTCCGACATGGCCTTTGCGCGGATGAACAACTTCAGCTTCTGGCTGATGATTCCCGCGGCCATCATGCTCGTGGCCTCGTTCTTCATGCCCGGCGGCGCGCCTGCGGCCGGCTGGACGCTGTATGCGCCGCTGACGCTGCAGATGGGGCCCTCGATGGATGCCGCGATCTTCGCGATGCACATCATGGGCGCCTCGTCCATCATGGGCTCGATCAACATCATCGTGACCATCCTCAACATGCGTGCCCCGGGCATGACGTTGATGAAGATGCCGATGTTCTGCTGGACGTGGCTGATCACCGCTTACTTGCTGATCGCGGTGATGCCCGTGCTGGCCGGCGCCATCACGATGACGCTGACCGATCGTCACTTCGGTACGGCCTTCTTCAATCCGGCCGGCGGCGGCGACCCGGTGATGTATCAGCACATCTTCTGGTTCTTCGGCCACCCCGAGGTTTACATCATGATCCTGCCGGCCTTCGGCATCATCAGCCACATCGTGCCGGCCTTCGCTCGTAAGCGGCTGTTCGGTTACACCTCGATGGTGTATGCCACGGCCTCGATCGCCATCCTGTCGTTCATCGTGTGGGCCCACCACATGTTCACGACGGGCATGCCCGTGACGGGCCAGCTCTTCTTCATGTATGCGACCATGCTGATCGCCGTGCCCACGGGCGTGAAGATCTTCAACTGGATCGCCACGATGTGGAAGGGTTCGATGACCTTCGAGACCCCGATGCTGTTCGCCGTGGGCTTCATCTTCGTGTTCACGATGGGCGGCTTCACCGGTCTGATGCTCTCGATGGCCCCCATCGACATCCAGCTGCAAGACACCTACTACGTGGTGGCTCACTTCCACTATGTGCTGGTGGCCGGCTCGCTGTATGCCTTGTTTGCCGGTTACTACTACTGGTCGCCCAAGTGGACCGGCGTGATGTATTCCGAGACCCGCGGCAAGATCCACTTCTGGGGCTCGTTGATTTTCTTCAACATCACCTTCTTCCCGATGCACTTCCTGGGCCTGGCCGGTATGCCGCGTCGCTATGCCGACTACCCGATGCAGTTCGCCGACTTCAACGCGATCGCTTCGATCGGCGCCTTCGGGTTCGGCCTGATGCAGGTCTACTTCTTCCTGTTCATCGTGCTGCCGGCCATGCAGGGCAAGGGTGAGAAGGCGCCACAGCGCCCCTGGAACGACCCGGACGGCCAAGGTGCCGAGGGCCTGGAGTGGGAGGTGCCCTCGCCGGCGCCGTTCCACACCTACGAGACGCCGCCCAAGCTGAATGCGGCAGCCAACAAGGTGGTGGGCTGAGCCGACGGCGCGGAGGACTTGCACCATGACGCCTGAGCAGCGCAAGCGCAACGTTCGCCTGGCTTTGATCCTGGCGAGCGTCGTGGTGGCCTTCTTCGTCGGCTTCATCGTGCGCATGGTTTATTTCGGTGGCTGAGGACATGGCCGCGCAACACGAGGCAAACCGCAGCGCCATCCGCCGGGACAACCGGCGCATGGTGGGCAAGCTGCTGGTCATCACGGTGGTGATGTTCGGCTTCGGCTATGCGCTGGTGCCGATGTATCGGGCCATTTGCGATGCCTTGGGCATCAATGTGTTGTCCTTGAGCGAGCGGCAAGTGCCCGGGACTGCCTCCACTCGAGGCGCGGCCGTCAACACCCAAATCGACACTTCGCGCACCATCACGGTGGAGTTCGACGCCAACGCCCGCGGACCTTGGGACTTCAAGCCCGCGGTGCGTTCTCTCACGGTGCACCCTGGGGAATTGGCCACGGTCATGTACGAGTTTCGCAACGTGCAAAACCGTACGATGGCGGCGCAAGCCATACCGAGCTATGCCCCCAAACAGGCCACGGCCCACTTCAACAAGCTGGAGTGCTTTTGCTTCAACGAATACACCCTGCAGCCGGGGGAGTCCAAGCAGTGGCCGGTGGTTTTCGTGATCGACCCCAAGCTGCCTCGTGATGTGACGACGATCACCTTGTCCTACACCTTCTTCGAGGTCAAGGGCAAAGGCATGGCGTCGGACCGTTTGCAGTCGGCGGCCGTGGCGCAGGAGGCACGTCTGTGAGTGCGCCCGATCCACGGCCGGGGGCCGATTTGCGCGAAGCCGTGCGACGCCGCGGTTCGTGGTGGCAGACGGTCAAAGCCGTCGCTTGGTCGTTCTTTGGCGTGCGTCGCTCGGCCGACCATGCGCAGGACGTGAACACGCTCAATCCCTTGCATGTGGTGCTGGTCGGCCTGGTGCTGGCGGCGCTGTTCGTGCTGGGGCTCATCGCGCTGGTGAACTGGGTGGTCGGCAGTGGGGCGGCCGCCGGGGTTTGAGGACGATTGAACACGCTCCGTCCAAGATGCGGAGCCAAGAATCGAGAAGAGTTCTTAGGAGAAAACATGTCGGCAGCGACACATCAGGGCCAGACGCCTTACTACTTCGTTCCCGGGCCTTCGCGGCACCCGGTCATGGCCGCCATCGGCCTGTTTTTCGTGATCCTCGGCGCCGGACAGTGGGTCAATGGCCACACCTGGGGCGCCTACTCGCTGCTTTTCGGTCTGCTGTGGTGGGTGGTGGTGCTGTTCCAGTGGTTTGGCGATGCCATCCGTGAAAGCGAAAGCGGCTTGTACAGCGATCGGATCGATGTCTCCTACCGCTGGAGCATGAGCTGGTTCATTTTCTCGGAGGTCATGTTCTTCGCGGCCTTCTTCGGGGCTTTGTACTGGGCGCGCGTGCATGCCGTGCCGATGCTGGCCGATTTGAACCATCAGATCCTGTGGCCCGACTTCAAAGCCCTGTGGCCCAGCCAGCAGCCGGGTGTGACCGCCTCTCCGGCCGGTACCGTCGAGCCTTTCCAAACCATGGGGCCCTGGCCGCTGCCGACGATCAACACCGCCTTGCTGCTGGCCTCCGGTGTGACGCTGACGATCGCGCATCACGCCCTGCGCGAGAACCAGCGGGGCAAGACCATCGCCTTCATGTGGCTGACCATCTTGCTGGGCGCCACCTTCCTGGTCGTGCAGGGGTATGAATACATGCATGCCTACCGCGACCTGAACCTCAAGCTGTCCTCGGGCATCTACGGTTCGACCTTTTTCATGCTCACTGGCTTCCACGGCTTCCACGTGTTCGTGGGCATGTTGATGCTGTTGTTCATCACGTTGCGTCTGCACAAGGGCCATTTCACCGCGGAGCGCCATTTCGGCTTCGAGGGGGCCGCCTGGTATTGGCACTTCGTGGACGTGGTCTGGCTGGGCCTGTACGTCGTGGTGTACTGGATGTGATCCACGCGCGCCCCGGGATCCGAGGGGCGGCTTGTAATGCACAAACGCCGCTGCGCTTGCAGCGGCGTTTGTCCATCAGGGCAGACGGTCGGACCGGGGGCTACTTGACCAGCGGCACACCAGTGGGCTGAATCCAGCCGAGCTGGTAGGCCAACAGAATGCACAGGAACAGGGCGATGGACAGGCCAACGCGCAAGCTCAGTGAGCGCACCATGTTGTTGGTCTTGGGCTTGCCGTCGCGACCGTCTCGCATCATGAACACCAAAGCACTGGCCAGGCTGGCCAGGATGAGCACGAAGGCGACGACGATGAAGACTTTCATACACGGCATTATGCGCCGAGCCGCCGACCATGGCTGAGTCCTCAGGATCGCGGCGTTGGCGGGCCTGGGTCGTGCTGGCGGCCACATTGGTGGGCATGGCCGTCACGGCGTCCCTCGGGCGATGGCAGCTCGACCGGGCGGCGCAGAAGGAGGCTTTGCAGGCGCTGCTTCGTGAGCGCGCCAGTTTGCCACCGGTGCGTCTGGACACGCTCACGCCGGGAGCGCCGGTGCCAGAGGATTGGCTGCACCGCCGAGCGCTCGTGCGTGGGCAGTGGCTGAGCGGCCACACGGTGTTTCTCGACAATCGCCAGATGGTCGGGCCTCAGCCGGGTTTCTTCGTTCTGACGGCCCTGGTCGTCCAAGGGCGTGGTGATGTGCTGATCGTGCAGCGCGGATGGGTCCCGCGCGATGGGCGCGATCGCACACGCATTCCCAGCATTCCGACGCCCGAGCATGAAGTGGTCGAGCTGGTCGGCCGGATTGCCCCCCCGCCGGCCAAGCTCTATCAATTCGCGCAGGAGTCCTCGGGGGTGATCCGGCAAAATCTCGACCTTCAGCGCTACGCTGAGGAAATCGGCCGGCCGGTGTGGCCGGTCACTCTCGTCCAGACCGAATCGGCACCGGGCGTTGCAGATGGCCTGTTGCGCCAGTGGCCCGAACCCTCGGTGGATGTTCACAAGCACTACGGCTATGCGTTCCAGTGGTTCGCGCTGTGTGCACTGATGGCAGGTTTGTATGTCTGGTTCCAAGTCCTCCGTCCCCGGCGCCGACGCGGCTGAGGCCACCGTGGCGGCTCGTGAGCTCGAGCCCTTGAGTTTCACGGTGCACAGCATGCCGCGTCCGGGCCTGGACGAACGCAAGCGCCTGGGGCGCTTGAAAATGCTGCTGGTGCTGCTGGTTTGCGCCGCCCCGGTGATCGCTTCGTATTTCACCTACTACGTGATCCGGCCGGAAGGGCGCACGAACTACGGCCACTTGATCGATCCGCAGCGGCCATTGCCCGCGCTGAACTTGCGCGACTTGCACGGTCAGCCCGTGGCGGCCGACAGCTTGCGGCATCAATGGTTGATCGTCGTGGTCGGCTCCAGTGCGTGTAATGCCGTGTGCGAGCGCAACCTGTATTTGCAGCGCCAATTGCGCGAGATGACCGGCAAGGATCGAGACCGCATCGACAAAGTGTGGCTGGTGACCGATGAGGCGCCGATCGCACCGGCACTGCTGCAAGCGATTGCCGGGGCTCAGGTGCTGCGTGCCTCGCGTGAGGAGGTGGCCGCTTGGCTGGAGCCCGAGGCGGGGCACGCCCTGGAAGACCATCTGTACCTGGTCGATCCGCTGGGGCATTGGATGATGCGCTTTCCCGCCCAGGCCGATCCGGCCCGCGTCAAGCGCGATCTCACCCGCTTGCTCAATGCCTCGCAACACTGGGACCGGGCCGGTCGTTGAACGGCAACCATGGACACACAAGCGCTTTATGACCTGACTCCGATCGCGCGCCTGGCCTTGCTGGGCATCGTGATCGCTCTGGGCCCCTTGACCTGGGTATGGCTGCGCAACCGGGACGCAACGCCCGGTGTGCGCTTGGCCGCGTTGACGGCTTTGACGCTGTTCTTGACTTTCGACCTGGTCGTCTTCGGGGCTTTCACTCGGCTCACCGATTCGGGCTTGGGCTGCCCGGACTGGCCGGGCTGCTATGGGGCCGCCAGCCCGGTGGGAGCCCGTGCCGAAATCACCGCCGCCGAGACGGCCATGCCCACCGGGCCGGTCACCCACAAAAAGGCGTGGATCGAGATGATTCATCGCTACCTGGCCACCGGGGTAGGGGTGCTCATCGTGGTGATGGCCATCACGAGCTGGGTGGAGCGCCGGCGTTTGGCGTTGTCGCCCTGGTGGGCCACGGCCACTTTGGTGTGGGTGTGCATCCAGGGGGCCTTCGGGGCCCTGACGGTGACCATGAAGCTGTACCCGGCCATCGTGACGGCTCATTTGTTGGGCGGCTTGCTGCTGCTGGCGCTGTTGACGGCCCAGCATCAGGTGTACCGAGCCCGTCCACTCGCCCTGGGGACGGGCATGCGGCGCCTGGCCTGGGGGGTGTTTGCGCTGCTGTGGCTACAGATCGCCTTGGGCGGCTGGGTCAGCACCAACTATGCCGTGCTGGCCTGCCCTGATTTCCCCACCTGCCATGGTCAATGGTGGCCACCGATGGACTTCCAACAGGGGTTTCAGATCGCGCGACCGCTGGGTGAGCGTCGGGATGGCGGGTATCTGAGCTTCGATGCGTTGACCGCGATCCATTACACGCACCGCTTGGCGGCTTATGTCGTGCTGGCCGCGCTGCTGGCCTATGCGGCGCTGCTGTGGCGTGCAGGTCGGGCCTTTGCCCGGCAGGCCGGCTGGCTGCTGGCCGGTGCCGTGTGGCAATTCGTCAGTGGTCTGAGCAATGTGGTGCTGGGCTGGCCGCTGGTGGCCGCGCTGGCCCACACCGCCGGTGCGGCGGGCTTGGTGGTCGTGGTCACGGCCTTGTTGACCCGGGCGCACCTGGCTCGGCATGAGCGCTGCGCGGCGCAGGCCAATGCCGCCCTGGCGCACGGCGGCCGCCGGCTCACGACCTAGAATCCCAAGGCGACATTCATGTCCGGAACCCTTGCCACTTCCGCAGCCGTGACCTCACGGTTCTTGCAGTTCTACGCGCTGACCAAGCCGCGCGTGGTGCAGCTCATCGTCTTCTGTGCCGTCATTGGCATGCTGTTGGCCGTGCCCGGCTTGCCCGACTGGCGCGTCGCGCTGGCTGCCACGGTGGGCATCTGGCTGGTGGCGGGTGCGGCGGCTGCGTTCAACTGCCTGGTCGAACAACACATCGATGCACGCATGCAGCGCACCGCGTGGCGTCCGACGGCCAAAGGCGAGCTCACCAACGCGCAGACCTTGCTGTTTTCGGCCTTGTTGTGCGCGGCGGGCATGGCCTTGCTATACCTGGCCGTCAATCCGTTGACGATGTGGCTGACCTTCGGCACCTTCGTGGGCTATGCCGTGATCTACACCGTGGTGCTCAAGCCGTTGACGCCGCAAAACATCGTGATCGGTGGCGCCTCGGGAGCGATGCCGCCGGTGCTGGGCTGGGCGGCCATGCGCGGCGAGGTGGGCCCCGAGGCGCTGATGCTGTGTCTGATCATCTTTCTGTGGACACCGCCGCACTTCTGGGCTCTGGCGTTGTACCGTGCCGAAGACTACCGCAAGGCCGGACTGCCGATGCTGCCGGTCACGCACGGGGCCGAGCTGACGCGCTTGCACATCTTCCTGTACACGTTGATGCTGTTGTCGGCCTCCTTGCTTCCTTTCATCTATGGCATGAGTGGCTGGATTTATCTCGTGGCGGCGCTGGTGCTTGGCGGCTGGTTCATCGCTTACGGCTGGCGCCTGTGGCGGGCGTATTCCGATGCGCTGGCGCGGCGCACTTTTCGCTTTTCCATCGTGCACTTGTCGCTGCTGTTCGCGGCCTTGCTGCTCGATCACTATCTGAGGCTTTGGTGATGGTGGTAATGCGACGTCGATCTGTGCTGCTGCTCGGTGCAGCGTCCTTGGCCATGGCCGGCTGTGACCAGGTCAAGAGCCTGTTGGGGGTTGAGGCCCACCGATTCCACGCCATCGACATCACCGGCGCGCAGTACGCTCGCAATTTCGCGTTGAGCGATGCGCAGGGGCGCGAGCGCACCTTGGCCGATTTCAAAGGCAAGGTGGTGGCGATCTTCTTCGGCTTCACGCAGTGTCCCGATGTGTGTCCCACGGCTTTGCTCGAGCTGGCACAGGTCAAGCAGGCTTTGGGCGCCCAGGGCGATCGCTTGCAAGGGGTGTTCATCACCGTGGACCCCGAGCGCGACACGCCCGAGGTGCTCAAAGCCTATGTGCAGGCGTTCGACCCCAGTTTCGTGGCTTTGCGCGGGTCGCCCGAGCAGACGGCGGCCGTGGCCCGCGAGTTCAAGGTCTACTACAGCAAAGTCCCGGGCAAGACGCCCGATAGCTACACGATGGATCACACGGCCGGCTTGTATGTGTTCGATGCCCAAGGTCGCGTGCGTCTGTTCGCACGCCACGGCCTGGGAGCACAGGCACTGACCGAAGACATCCGTTGGCTGCTGGCCTCAGGCTGAGTCGGCCCGCCCTGGGTGCAGGTCTGGCGCGGCGGGCCGTCTGTTGCAGGACTGTTCTGCCAAGAGGCGGGTGGGGCGTGGGCGGAAGCCCGCTCAGAAGCTGCCGAAGAGGCTGCCCAGGGTCACCACCACGGCCAAGGATACCAGCGGCACCGCCACGGCCACCACGAAGATGTCGGCGTAGGACTGGCGGTGCGTGAGCCCGCAAATGGACAACAGCGTGATCACCGCGCCGTTGTGGGGCAGGGCGTCGAGCCCACCGGTGGCAATCGCCGTGACCCGATGCAGCAGCTCGGGTGCGATGCCGGCGGCCTGACCCAGTTCCAGGTAGGTCTGCCCCAGCGTGCTCAGCGCGATGCTCATGCCGCCCGAGGCCGACCCGGTGATGCCGGCCAGCACGTTCACGGCCACCGACAGCGAGATGAGCGGATTGCCGGGTGACAGGCCCAGCACCGCATCGCGGATCAGCGCGAAGCCGGCCAGGGAGGCGATCACCGCGCCGTAGCCCACCTGCGAGGCGGTGTTGAAGATGGGCAGCACGGCGGCCGACGCGCCGGCATCGACCGTCTCGCGCCACGAAGGCAGGCGCCGGCCCAGTGTGGCCAGCAGCCACATGATGGAGATGGCCAGTGCCGCGATGATGGCCCACACGCCGCGCACGGCGTCCAGCGAGGTGTTGCCATACATGGCCTCGGCGAGATAGGCCGTGTCCAGTCGCGGGAGCAGTTGTTCGGCCAGGATGTAGTTGAGCACCACGACCACTACGATGGGCGACAGCGCCAGGGCCAGGCCGAGCGGGGCTGTCGCCGCAGCACTGGGCGCGGCCTCGGCGAGGTCATAGCCCTCGCCCTGGGCATGCTCGCGCAGCTTGCGGTCCACGGTGACCGGCGTCTGGGCATCATCGCCGTAATGCTCGCCTGCAGCACGGGCCTTGGCGGCACGCCACAGCAGCCAGGCCAGCCCCAGCCCCAGCATCACCGCGCCACCAATCAGCCCCAGGCCGGGCGCCGCGAACGGCGTGGTGCCGAAGTAAGGCATGGGAATCGCGTTCTGGATGGCCGGTGTGCCGGGCAGGGCCGTCATCGTGAAGGTGAAGGCGCCCAGCGCGATGGCGGCGGGAATGAGCCGCTTGGGGATGGAGGCGGCTCGGAAGAGTTCTGCCGCAATGGGGTAGACCGCAAAGGCCACCACGAAGAGCGAGACACCCCCGTAGGTGAGCAACGCGCAGGCCATCACCACGGCGATGAGGGCGCGCTCATCGCCCAGGCGCGCCACGATGCCTTCGGCAATGGCCCGCGCCGCACCGGTGGCTTCCATGAGCTTGCCGAACAGGGCGCCCAGCAGGAAGAGCGGGAAGTACAGCACGATGAAGCGGCCCAGGGCTGGCATGAACACCTGGGTGTAGCTGGCCAGCAGCGGCGTGCCGGGGCTGAAGAGCACGGCCGCAAGCGCTGCCAGCGGCGCCAGCACCAGGATGCTCATGCCGCGGTAGGCCAGCACCATCAGGAGCGTCAGCGACAACAGGATCCCGGCGATGCTCAGCATGGGGTCTCCAGGGAAAGTTCTCAGCGATAGCTGGACAGGTCCAGCGTCGAGCGGCGGCCAATCTGCCCGAAGTGACGCGCCAGCCAGGCGTCGGCGGTGTCGTGGCCGAGGCGATAGAGCTGCTGCAGAAAGCTCCAGCCGGTGCGCAGCTTGCTCGCAGCGCCAAAGTCCACGAGCGCCTCGGTCGCATCGATGCGATGCAGCTTCAGTGCAGCAAGCTGTCGGAACAGGGGCTGACGGGTGGCGACGGTGGCAGGGTCTTCCTGGGCGAGCAGTTGCTGCAGCAGGGCGATCGATCGAAGCTCCTTGACCAGGCTGCTGTTGAAGGTGATTTCGTTGATCCGGTCGAGGATTTGCTGCGCCGTAGTGGGCACCGTCTCGCGGCACGTGGGGTTGATCTGCACCAGGACGAGATCGTGGGCCGGGCTTTCGGTGATGAGCGGCAGCAGCGACGGGTTGCCCAGGTAGCCGCCATCCCAGTAGGGTTCGCCATCGATTTCCACCGCGCGAAAGAGCATGGGCAGGCAGGCCGAGGCCATCACCACATCGGGCGTGAGCTCGTGCTGGCGGAACTCGCGCAGCCGCCCTGTGCGCACGTGGGTGGCCGAGATGAAGAGTTGTACCCGGTCGCAGCGGCGCACACGCTCGAAGTCGATCTCGGAAGTGACGATGTCGCGCAGCGGGTTGATGTCCAGGGGGTTGAGCTGCTGGGGCGAGAACATGCGGCTCAGCCAGTCGAGGTAGCCTTGCAAAGGGGACGCCGCCAGGGTCCAGCCGCCGAAAAAGGCGGCGAAGGGCTCGGCCAGCGTGCTGCCGCCGGCCCGGCTCACGCGCGACCAGAAGCGCCGCAGGGCCTCGCGCGCGCCGGCCCGGCCGCCGGCCATCAGGCCGTCAGCCAACACCACGGCGTTCATCGCGCCAGCGCTGGTGCCACTGATGGCATCGAATTCGATGCGCTCTTCCTCCAGGAGCCGGTCCAGCACACCCCAGGTGAAGGCGCCATGGGCGCCGCCTCCCTGCAGCGCCAGATCGATGCGTCGGATGCGTCGCCGGCTCATGCCGTTCAGTCTACGGGTCGACCCCTGATCGACCAAACCAAAAACCGAGCGGCTTGAACGACAACGGCCCCCGAAGGGGCCGTTGTGTGCGAGGCGCAGGGGGCCGGGTCAGGCGTATTCGGCCAGGGCCTTGCGCATTTTCTTCATGGCGGCCGCCTCGATTTGGCGAATTCGTTCGGCGCTGACGCCGTATTCAGCGGCCAGCTCGTGCAGCGTCTTACCGCCAGTGCCGTTGTCATTCACCTTGAGCCAGCGCTCTTCGACGATGCGGCGGCTGCGAGGATCCAAGCTGTCCAGCGCCCGGGCGATGCCATCGGTGGCCAGCAGATCACGGCGCTGGGCTTCGATCACGCGGGTGGGCTCACGGCTTTCATCGGCCAGGTAGGCAATGGGCGCGAAGTTGTCTTCGCCGTCGTCGAGGCTGGGCTCCAGGGCCACGTCCCCACCGGACAGGCGGGTCTCCATCTCGATGACATCCTCACGCTTGACCTTGAGCTCGCGGGCCACCGCATCGATTTCCCGGTCGGACAGGGTGCTGCGGTGCGTGTCGACCTCGTCGGCTTCGCCTTTGAGGCTTTGCTTGAGGGAGCGCAAATTGAAGAACAGCTTGCGTTGGGCCTTGGTGGTGGCCACCTTGACCATGCGCCAGTTCCTCAAAATGAACTCATGGATCTCGGCCTTGATCCAGTGCAGGGCATAGCTGACCAGGCGCACGCCCTGGTCGGGGTCGAAGCGCTTGACGGCCTTCATCAAACCCACATTGCCCTCCTGGATCAGGTCGCCATGCGGCAGGCCATAACCCAGGTACTGGCGCGAGACCGACACCACCAGTCGCAGGTGCGACAGCACCAGCTTCCCGGCGGCTTCCAGGTCGCGGTGATCTCGCCAGCGGCGCGCCAGCGTGGTTTCTTCTTCCTGCGTCAGCAGGGGCAAACGGTTGACGGCCGCGATGTAGGCATCCAGATTGCCCAGGGAGGGCACCAAGGCCCAGGGATCGCGGACGGTCAGGGCAGCGGTCGAGGTGTTCATGGTCGTCATAGACATCTCGAACCTCCTTTCAGTTCCCTTGATGTTAGCACTCGATGGCAGAGAGTGCTAATCCCTCCTCCGAGGGAACCCTTATGAATAGTAATAAACAATCGATTCGTTTGGGGTCATTGGGAAATTTCGAAGGCTTGGGCCAGCAGGGCATAAGACCGCCGGCGCACTGCCGGATCGTAGGCCCAGGTATTGATCACCAATTCGTCCAGGGCCAAGGCGTCGGCCAGGCGGCGCAGCTGCTCGGCCACCGTGGCGGCGCTGCCCACGAAGGCCTTGCGGCGCAGGGCGTCCACCGTGGGCCATTCCTCGGGGGTGAAACCGCGCTGGGCGATCTGGTCGGGGGGCTGCAGGGGACCGAGCCGCCCGTGCATGCGGTCCAGCCGCCAACGCTCCCGGCTGAGCGCATGGAAGCGGGCTTCTTCATCGGTGTCGGCGGCCAAGGCCCACACGCAGATCGTGGCTTGGGGCCTGGGGTGGCGTGGGCTGGGCCGGTAGAGGCGGCGGTAGAGGTCCAGGGCCTGTTCCACGCCCTGGCCATCCATGAAGAAATAGGCAAAGGCATAGGGCAGGCCCAGGTGGGCCGCCAGCCGGGCGCCGTAGTCGGAGCTGCCCAGCACCCACACCGTGGGGATACGCGCCCAAGGGGCCTCGGGCGAGGGGGCGGGCGCACGGGGGTGGGCGACGATGCCTCGGTGCGGCTGGCCGGCCAGCCAGGCTTGCAGGTCCTGGATTTGTTCCGGGAAGCTTTCGGCCGCGGCATGGGCGTTCGGGTTGAGGGCCAGCGCCGTGCGCATGTCGGCACCCGGCGCACGGCCCACACCCAGGTCGATGCGGCCCGGGGCCAGGGCCTCGAGCACACGGAACTGCTCGGCCACTTTCAGCGCAGCGTAGTGGGGCAGCATGACTCCGGCACTGCCCAGGCGTATGCGTTGGGTGCGTGCGGCCATGGCGGCCAGCAAGATCTCAGGGGCGGTGCCGACGATGGTGGGCAGGCTGTGGTGCTCGCTCACCCAGAAGCGGTGATAGCCCAGGGCTTCGCAGTGAACGGCCAGGTCGAGGGTATCGCGGATGGCAGCGTCTTCGCTGGCGCCGGCCAGCCAGATCGATTGATCGAGGACGGAAAGCTTCATGGGGGGCATTGTCGGCGCGTTGGGGGCGCTGGGCGGATGTGCGGACATCCGGCGGCTGGCCCGCCCCGCCGGGCCCACTTGACGACCGGGTGAAGGCAGGATCGCCGTGGCCAAATACTGTATATTTATACAGTTACTGGTGACGCCATGCTTTCACGGTCCTTGTCTTCCGAGGTGGCTGCCGCCGTCTGGCAGGGGGATGCCTTGCCCGGCGCCCATGAGCTGCCTGTGTGCCCGACCGGCTTTGCCGCGCTGGATGCCGTGCTGCCTGGCGGGGGCTGGCCGGTTCAGGGATTGAGCGAGATCCTGCTGCCGGCCTGGGGGCTGGCGGAATGCCGTCTGACCGCACCGGCCCTGTCTCGGGTGCTGGCCGACGAGGGGCCGGGCAAGGCCGTGCTCTTCATCGGCCCGCCCGCGCCGCCCCATGCGCCCGGTTGGCGTGCGGCGGGCCTGAACGCGGATTCGATGATTTGGGTGAATGTGGTCCAGCCCGAGCAGCGCCTGTGGGCGGCCGCACAGGCGCTGCACTGCGCGGAGGTGGCTGCCGTGTTGCTGTGGCTGCCTGTCCAGCGGGGGCAGGTGGCGGGCTTGCGGCGGCTGCAAGTGCGCAGCTTGCAGGGACAGCGGCTGGTGTTCGTGTTTCGGCCGCTGGCGGTGCAGGTCGAGGCTTCGCCTGCGCCTTTGCGTCTGGCCGTGCAAGCCAGTCGGCCGTTGAGCTTGGTGTTGCGTTTGCTCAAGCGCCGGGGGCCGCCCCATGACAGGCCGATCGAGGTGCCTGCGGCGCCGCAAGACTTGGCGGAGGTGCTGTCTCATGCGTTGGCGGCCCGCGGGGGGGGCTCCGCCGTTTCCATGCAGCGGTTCGATGTTGGCCGGTCCTTGCTGGATGGCGTTGTGCCTTCGCACGACCTGCGGGCCGTCACCGGCTGAGGAGCCGGCGCCGTCGCTGGCGGCTACGCCCGAGGCCTTGGGGTGGTGGGCGCTGCAGTTCACCCCTCGGGTGTGTCGCCATGAGGAGGCGGTGCTCATGGAGGTGGGTGGCAGCCTGCGCTTGTTTGGCGGGCCCCAGGCTTTGCGTGCACGCATCGAGACCGCTGCGGCCGAGCTGGGCTGGAAGCATTGCGCTGCCGCACCCACCGCTTTGGGGGCGCTGGCCTTGGCGCGTGGCGGACAAGTGGGCGCCTGGGGCGGTGAGTTGAGTGCTTTGCTGGATGGGTTGCCGCTGGACAGCTTGCGCCAGGTGGCCCTGCAAGCGGCCTGGCTCAGCCGCCTGGGCTGCCGGTGTCTGGGCCAGGTGCGCGCGCTGCCTCGTGCGGGCTTGGCGCGTCGCGCGGGCCCCGATGTATTGCGGGAGCTGGACCAGGCATATGGCGAGGCGCCCTGGTCGGCCCCATGGATCACGCCGCCCGAGGTGTTCGAGGCCCGGCTGGAGTTGCCCGGGCGGGTGGAATCGGCCCCGGCCTTGATGCTGGGGGTCCGCCGCTTGCTGCTGCAGCTGTGCGGCTGGTTGGCGGCCCGCCAGGCCGGGCTGCGCTGCTTCGTGCTGCGCTGGCGATACGACGGCCACGGCCGCGACGATGCGTGGGTGGGCGAGCTGCCGGTGCGCACGGCCGAGCCCACTCGTCGGGTCGATCACTTGTTGCGCTTGTCGAGCGAGTGGTTGGCCCGGGTGCGGCTGGCCGCGCCGGTGGGAGAGCTGTCTTTGTGCTGCGACGAGATCGAACCGCTGGCCGAGACGGCGTCTTCGCTGCTGCCCGGGGCCGTCGAGATCACCAGGGGAGAAAGCCTGTCGCAGTTGCTGGAGCGCTTGTCGGCCCGTTTGGGCCCGGATCGGGTGTGCCGCCCGGTGCCGCGTGCCGACCATCGCCCCGAGGCTCAGCAGACGTGGCAGCCAGCCATGCAGGTCGACAAGGTCGCAATGCCGTCTGGTCTGCCGGGGCCGCAGCCCGCCTGGCTGTGGCGTGAACCGCTGCTGCTGGACATTTGCCGGGAGCGACCGCAGCTGCAGGGCGATTTGAGGATCTTGGCCGGTCCGCACCGGCTCGAGGCCGGCTGGTGGGACACCCCGGGCACGGTGGCCGCGCGCGACTACTACGTGGCTTGGAATGAGCGCAGCGGGCTGGTGTGGATTTACCGCGAACGTCGTCTGCGAGACGGCGGCAGCTGGTTCCTGCATGGGGGGTTTGGATGAGGTCGGCCATGATGGTGCTGCCAGACTATGCCGAGCTGCATTGCCTGAGCTACTTCAGTTTCCAGCGCGGGGCCTCGTCGCCGAAGGAGCTGGTGGAGCGTGCGATCGCGCTGGACTATCACGCGCTGGCGATCACCGATGAGTGTTCGCTGGCGGGGGTGGTGCGGGCCCATCAAGCCTTGGCCGAGGCGTGCGAGGAGGCCAAGGCTGAAGGTCGTTGCAAGCCTCGTCTGCGCTTGCTGATCGGCAGCGAGTTTCGGGTGGAGGCTTCGCTGCCCTTCCGGCTCGTGGTTTTGGCTCGCGACCGCGGGGGCTACGCACGCCTGAGTCAGTTCATCACCGACCTGCGTCGCGCCAGTCCCAAAGGTCACTACCGCCTGGACGTGGGCGAGCTGTGCGCCGACCGCTTGGCGGGCAACGAGCTGCTGTGGGTGCCCAAGCGCGGTGCGGCGCTGGAAGCCCTGTGCGCTCAAGCCGCCGAGTTTCGACGGACTTTCGGCGCGGCGGCCTGGGGCGTGGTCGAGCTGTTCCACGAGATCGATGATGCGCTGTGGCTGCACACCTTGCGCCAGGTGTCGCGGCGCAGCGGGCTGCCGCTGGTGGCCGCTGGCGACGTGCACATGCATGTGCGTTCGCGCAAGCCCTTGCAGGATGTGCTCACTGCCATTGGTCTGGGCCGTCCGCTGGCTGAGTGCGGCACGGATTTGCAGCCGCATGGTGAGCGTCATCTGCGAGCGCGCGCCACGCTGGCGCGTCTCTACGGCGCCGAGCTGATGGCCGCCACGATCGAGGTCGCTGCACGCTGCCATTTCTGCTTGGATGAGCTGAAGTACGAGTATCCCGAGGAGGTGGTGCCGCCGGGCTGGCATCCGGCGGCTTGGTTGCGTCACCTCACCGAGCAAGGCGCCCGCCAGCGTTATCCCGCAGGCGTGCCCGAAGGCGTGCAAAGCCAGATCGACCAGGAGTTGGCGCTGATCAGCGCCAAGCACTACGAAAAGTACTTCTTGACGGTGCACGACATCGTGCAGTTCGCTCGCTCGCGCGGCATCCTTTGCCAGGGGCGTGGATCGGCGGCCAATTCGGCGGTGTGCTATTGCCTGCACATCACCGAGATCGACCCGGCGCGAGCGAACTTGTTGTTCGAGCGCTTCATCAGCATGGAGCGCGACGAGCCGCCGGACATCGATGTCGACTTCGAGCATCAGCGCCGCGAAGAGGTCATTCAGTATCTGTATGCCAAGTACGGTCGCCACCGCACGGCGCTGGTGGCCACCGTCATTGGCTATCGCACGCGCAGCGCCATTCGGGATGTGGGCAAAGCGCTGGGTTTCGAGCAGGCGCAGGTCGAGGCCCTGGCCAAGAGCCATTTCTGGTGGGATCAGCCGCAGGTGGTGTCCCAGCGTCTGGCCGAACTGGGGCTGGACGCCGCCGATCGCCGCGTGGCGCAGTGGATCGAGCTGGTCGAGCAGTTGCGCGGCTTTCCGCGCCACTTGAGCCAGCATGTGGGCGGTTTCGTGATCGCCAAGGGGGCGTTGTCGCACATCGTGCCCATCGAGAATGCCGCGATGCCCGAGCGCACCGTGATCCAGTGGGACAAGGACGACCTCGAAGCCTTGCGCTTGATGAAGGTCGATGTGCTGGCGCTGGGCATGCTCAGCGCGCTGCGCCGCGCGCTCGAACTCGTCAGCCTTCGGCGCGGTGTGCCGTTTGGACTGCAAGACATTCCCGACGGGGACGAGGCCACCTACGCCATGATCCGCCGTGCCGATACCGTGGGCGTGTTCCAGATCGAAAGCCGCGCGCAGATGAGCATGCTGCCGCGTTTGCAGCCGCGCACCTACTACGACTTGGTGGTGCAAGTGGCCATCGTGCGCCCAGGCCCCATTCAAGGGGGCATGGTGCATCCCTACCTGAAGCAGCGCGAAAGACAGCGCGCCGGATGCGACGTGGTGGCCGAGTTGCCCACTCCGGCCTTGCGCAAAGCCCTGGGTCGCACCCTGGGCGTGCCAATCTTTCAAGAGCAGGTGATGCAGCTGTGCATGCTGTGCGCGGGCTTTACCGCTGGCGAGGCCGACCGCCTGCGCCGCGCGATGGCCGCTTGGAGGCGCCACGGCAACGTCCATCCGTTTCGTCAGCGCATCATCGATGGCATGACGGCACGGGGCTACGAGCGTGCCTATGCCGAACGGATCTTCCAGCAGATCGAAGGTTTCGGGGAGTACGGCTTTCCGGAAAGCCATGCCGCGTCATTTGCGCTGCTGGCCTACGACAGCGCCTGGCTGAAATGCCATGAGCCCGCTGCCTTTCTGGCCGCGCTGCTCGATGCGCAGCCCATGGGGTTTTACTCTCCCAGCCAGCTCGTGCAGGACGCGCGCCGCCATGGGGTGGAGGTGCGCCCGGTGGACGTGAGTCACAGCGAGGTCGAATCCACGCTGGAGGACCTCGCGCGCCAGCCGCAGCCGGCGGTGCGCTTGGGGCTGCAGCTGGTGGCCGGCCTGAGCATCGCAGCGGCCCGGCGCATCGTGCAAGCGCGTGCCGCAGGCCCGTTCATCGACGTACAAGACCTGGCACGCCGCGCTCGACTGCAGGCCCAAGATCTGCGTCACCTGGCCGCCGCCGATGCCTTGAGGAGCCTGGCAGGCCATCGCCGTCAGCAGGTTTGGCAGGCCACGGCCTGGATGCCTCTGCCAAACTTGCTGCAAGACGCGCGCATCGACGAGCCGCCTTTGCAACTGCCGCTGGCGGCCGAGGGCGAGGAAATCGTCTTCGACTACGCGGCATTGGGCCTGACGCTGCGCCGCCATCCGCTGGCTTTGTTGCGTGGGCAGCTGCGCCGCCGGGGCTTGCTCACGGCGCGTGAGATGCGCGACCTGCCGCACGGCCGGTGGGTGCGTGCCTGCGGGCTCGTCACGGTTCGCCAACGGCCTCAAACCGCCAAGGGCACCGTCTTCGTGTCCTTGGAGGACGAAAGCGGCATGGTCAATGTCATCGTCTGGCGCGATGTGCAAGAGCGCTTCGGCCGCGAGCTGTTGCTCTCGCGCCTGCTGGCCGTGCAGGGCTGGTGGCAGCGTGAGGGCGAGGTGCGCCACCTGGTGGCGCAGCGGCTGGAAGACCTCACGCCGCTGCTGGGCCGCTTGGCGCACGCAGGGCTGCAAAGCCGGGACTTTCATTGAGCCGTGGCCGCGGCCCGCTGCGGCCGCGCTACGCTTGCGTCTTCACCGATACGATGAATGATGATGATGACGAAGACGGCTTCCCTACACGTGGGCGTGCTCACCGGTGGAGGCGATTGTCCCGGCCTCAATGCCGTGATCCGCGCAGTCACCAAGTCCCTCATCAATGATTGCGGCGCGCGCGTCACCGGCATCGAGCGGGGCTTTCTCGGCCTGATCGAGCGTCGCGTGGTGGCGCTGGACCGCCGGGCCGTCAGTGGCATCCTGCACCAAGGCGGCACCATCCTCGGGGCGAACAACCAGGCCGATCCGTTCGCTTGGTTCGGCGCCGGCGGGGCCGATGTCTCCGGTGCGGTGATGGACTACGTGCGCGAGCTCGGCCTGGACGCGCTGGTGGCCATCGGCGGCGATGGCACCATGGGCATTGCCCACCGTTTCCAGCAGCTGGGCTTGCCCGTGGTGGGCGTGCCCAAGACGATCGACAACGACCTGATGCACACCGAGCGCAGCTTTGGCTTCGACAGCGCGGTGGCCGTGGTCGCCGAGGCCCTGGCGCGGCTGGAAACCACGGCGCGCAGCCACGGCCGGGTGATGATCGTCGAGACCATGGGGCGCTATGCAGGCTGGATCGCGCTGGAAGGCGGCTTGGCCGGTGGGGCCGACGTGATCCTGCTGCCTGAGATTCCCTACGACCTGGAGGCCGTGGCAAGGCTGTGCCGCCAGCGCGAGGCCGCCCAGGGCTTCACGCTCATTTGCGTGGCCGAAGGCGCCCGGCCGGTGGGCGGCACCATGACCGTGGCGGCCCATTGGGCCGACCGCCCCGACCCCATCCGTCTGGGCGGTGTGGGCCACGTGCTGCGCGAGCAGTTGCAGCCGCACCTGCGCAGCGAGGTGCGCAGCACCTTGCTCGGTCATGTGCAGCGCGGCGGCTCGCCCACCCCCTACGACCGCGTGCTGGCCACCCGCTTGGGCTGCCATGCGGCCGCCATGGTGGCCCGTGGCGAGTTCGGCCGCATGGTCGTGTTGCGTGGCGATGCGTGCGACAGCGTGCCCCTGAGCGAGGTCGCCGGTCGCAACCGCACCGTGCCGCTGGATCACCCCTTGCTGAAAGCTGCACGGTCACTGGGCATTTCTCTGGGGGAGGGCCGAGCTTGAAAGCGCATCCACACCATCGATCTGGGGACCATGGGCACAGCCCCGCGCAGGCTGCTGCTTGGGCTGACGCGCAGCGCTTTGGCAAACCCGAGGCTGGCTGGCGACACAAGGCTTATGTGGTCATCTTCGAAGCCGATACCCGAGCCGGCAAGCGTTTCGACCAGTGGTTGATCGCGCTGATCCTGCTCAGCGTGTTGACCGTGGTGCTCGACAGTGTGGCCAGTGTGCGCGCCCAGCATGGCGCCATGCTGCGCGTGCTGGAATGGGGGTTCACGGCTGTCTTCACGGTCGAGTATCTCGCGCGCTTGGTGTGCGTGCGTCGCCCCTGGCGCTATGCCACGAGCTTCTTTGGCCTCATCGACTTGATCGCCATCTTGCCTTCATACATTGCGTTTTTCGTTCCCGAGGCCCATCTGTTGATCGATGTTCGCATCCTGCGGCTGTTGCGCGTCTTTCGCATCTTCAAGCTCACGGGGTATGTGGCCGAGTACACGGCCTTGGGGCAGGCCTTGAAGGCCAGCCGGCGCAAGATCGCGGTGTTTTTGTCTTTCGTGTTCATGGTGGTGCTGGTGATGGGCACCTTGATGTATGTGGTGGAAGGGCCGGAACATGGCTACACCAGCATTCCCGTGGCCATGTACTGGGCCATCACCACGATGAGCACCGTGGGCTTTGGAGACATCACGCCGCAAACCGAGTTGGGCCGATTCATCGCCTCGGTGATGATGCTGTTGGGCTGGGGGGTGCTGGCCGTGCCCACCGGCATCGTCACCACCGAGATGGCGGCGCAGCGCTTGCGACGGCCGACCACGACTCGAACCTGTCCGGAATGTCTTTCCGAGGGACATCTTCCCGATGCGAAGTTCTGTCGCGACTGTGGTGCGCGCCTGCCGCGCTACGCGCACGATCCACAGGCCTGAGCGCCGAATCGCGAGGGTGGGACAATCGCCTCCATGAGCTCGACCTCTTTGACCTTCACCCGCCCGGACGACTGGCATTTGCATGTGCGCGACGGCGCCGCCATGGCCTCGGTCGTGCCGCACACGGCGCGACAGTTCGCTCGCGCCATCATCATGCCCAACCTCAAGCCGCCGGTGACCACGGCCGAGCAGGCATTGGCCTACCGGGCGCGCATCCGTGCGGCCGTGCCCCCAGGGCTGAGTTTCGAGCCGCTGATGACGCTGTACCTCACTGACAACCTGCCTGCCGAGGAGATCGAGCGGGCCAAGAATGCCGGGGTGGTGGCGGTCAAGCTGTATCCGGCCGGGGCCACCACCAACAGTGACGCTGGCGTCACCGACATCCGCAAGACCTACAAGACGCTGGAAGCCATGCAAAAGCATGGCTTGTTGCTGCTGGTGCATGGCGAGGTGACCGACCCCGAGATCGACCTCTTCGACCGCGAGAAGGCCTTCATCGACGACAAACTCATCCCGCTGCGCCGCGACTTTCCCGAGTTGAAGATCGTTTTTGAGCACATCACCACGAAGGAAGCCGCGCAGTACGTGGCCGAGGCCGATCGCTTCGTGGGTGCCACCATCACGGCGCATCACTTGCTCTACAACCGCAACGCGATCTTCCTGGGCGGCATCCGGCCGCACTACTATTGCCTGCCCGTGCTCAAGCGCGAGGAACACCGCCGCGCCCTGGTGGCTGCGGCCACCTCGGGCTCGCCGAAGTTCTTCCTCGGCACCGACAGTGCGCCGCATCCGGCCCACCTGAAAGAGCATGCCACCGGCTGCGCCGGCTGCTACACCGCGCTGTCGGCCTTGGAGCTTTATGCCGAGGCGTTCGAGGCAGCCGGTGCGCTGGACAAGCTGGAGGGGTTTGCCAGCTTTTTCGGTGCCGATTTCTACGGCCTGCCGCGCAACACTGGCACCGTGACGCTGAAAAAGACGCCTTGGCAGCTGCCCGAGACCCTGCCCTTCGGCGAGGCCACGCTCAAGCCGTTGCGTGGTGGCGAGACCCTGGCGTGGCGCGTGATGGAGCGCTGAACCCGGCGATGACCTGGCCGGCTTTGGATTGGCGCAGGCCCTGGTGGGCGCCGTTGGCCCAGGTGGGGGCTTCGGTCGAAGCGCGGGTGCGTGCCGGCGCCAGCGTGGCCGACGCACTCAACACCTGTGGCGGCTCGGTGCGTTGCCCGGTGCGTTTCGTGCCCCAGGAGGCCTTGCCCGACGGCGAGCCCTATGAGGCTTTCATCTTCCGCACCGGTTGTGTGCCCACGCGCAACAACCTGCACGATTTCTTCAATGGCTTGATGTGGCTCGTGCGGCCTGCGCTGAAGCGCCGCTTGAATGAGCTGCAAGCCGCCGAAATCGCGCAGCGCGGGGTGGGCGCCACCCGTGGGCCGGTGCGTGATGCCTTGACGCTTTTCGACGAAAACGCCGCCTTGCTGCGCGCGCCGGTCGAGCTGGTCCAGGCGCTGCGCGAGCGACGCTGGCGCGCGCTCTTCATCGATCACCGTACGTTGTGGGCCCAGGCGCGCTTGGAGCTCTTTGGCCACGCGCTGCTGGAAAAGTTGGTCACCCCCTACAAAAGCCTCACCGCCCATGTGTGGGTGGTGGAAGAGGGTGCCGCGCCCGACCTCGGGCTTACCCCCGAACGCCTGGCGCCCAAGCCTTTCCTGCCGCTGCCCGTGCTCGGGGTGCCCGGCTGGTGGCCGGCCAATGAGGAGGCCGCTTTTTACGACGATGCCGAGGTTTTCCGCCCGCACCGCCGGCGGCCTGGCCACCAGCCTGAGATAATGACGATGTGAAGCAAGCCAGACCGCCGCTGGTGCAAGTGCCGAAAGGCCGCACTGGAGGAAGGTCCGGACTGCGCAGGGCAGCGTAGCAGGTAACACCTGTCCGCCGTGAGGCGAGGATCAGAGCAACAGAGACGAGTCGGGCCGCGGCGCAAGCTGCGGTTCGGGTGAAACGGGCAATCTCTACGCGCAGCAACACCAAATAGGCACACGTCGATCCGGCCCGGGGAGTGTGCGGGTAGGTGGCATCGAGCCGCATCCGTGAGGGGCGGCCCAGAGGAATGGCGGTCACGGCGGGGCGACCCGCCGCACAGAATCCGGCCTATCGGCTTGTTTCACACACGCCAAAGAACGCCGATGAATCCCGACGCCCACAAGATCTGGCCCGCTCCGCGCTGGGCCCTGGCCCTGTTGCTCGCGCTGCTGGGCATGCTCGGGCCGTTTTCCATCGACACCTATCTCCCGGCCTTTGCGGGCATTGCTGGCGCATTGGGCGCCACGCCGGTGCAAAT
This sequence comes from Caldimonas taiwanensis NBRC 104434, assembly GCF_001592165.1. Classification (NCBI taxonomy): domain Bacteria; kingdom Pseudomonadati; phylum Pseudomonadota; class Betaproteobacteria; order Burkholderiales; family Sphaerotilaceae; genus Caldimonas; species Caldimonas taiwanensis. Next base: position 71,424 of record NZ_BCWK01000008.1, on the reverse strand, counting down.
GCAGCAGACGCTGTCGGCCTATTTGTTGGGCTTTGCCTTCATGAACCTCTTCCACGGCGCGCTGTCGGACAGCTTCGGACGCCGCCCGGTGGTGCTGTGGGGGCTGGCGGTGTTTACGATCGCCTCGGCGGGCTGCGCGCTGTCGCAAACCATCGGCCAACTCGTCTTCTTCCGTGCCTTGCAGGGCTTGTCCACCGGGGCGGGCATCGTGGTTTCGCGCGCCATCATCCGTGACATGTTCCCGCCCGCGGATGCCCAGCGCGTGATGGCCCAGGTGACGATCTATTTCGGCGTGGCACCGGCGATCGCTCCCATCATCGGCGGCTGGATCTTCGTGCTGTCGGATTGGCACTTGATTTTCTGGTTTCTTGCCTTGCTGGGCGTGGCATTGTGGGTGGCCAATCACCGGCTGCTGCCCGAGACGCTGCATATGGACCATCGCCAGCCCTTCGAGCTGCGCCACCTGATGCGCGGCTACTGGCAGCTGTGCAGCGACCCGCGCTTCGTGCTGCTGGTGCTGGCCAGCGGGGTGCCCTTCAATGGGCTGTTCCTGTATGTGCTGTCGGCGCCGGCCTTTCTGGGCGTGCACTTGGCGCTCGCGCCGACCCAGTTCTTTTGGTTCTTCGTGCTGAGCATCGGCGGCATCATGGCCGGGTCGTGGTGCAGCGGTCGGCTGGCCGGCCGGATCGCGCCCAAGCGACAGATCCGCCACGGTTTTCTCATCATGACCGTGGTGGGGGGGCTCAATCTGGTGGCCAATGTGCTGTTCCAGGCCCATGTGTCCTGGGCCCTGTGGCCGATCGCGGTGTTTGCCTTCGGCTGGGCGCTGATGGTGCCGGTGGTCACACTGCTGGTGCTGGACCTGTTCCCCCAGCGCCGCGGCATGGCCTCCTCGCTGCAGGCGGCCGTGGGCTCATTGGCCAATGCCCTCGTGGCCGGGGTGCTGGCGCCGCTGGTGATGGGCAGCACGGTCGCGCTGGCCGCCGCCTCGCTGGGCTTGATGGGCGTGGGGCTGGCGGCTTGGGTCTATCTCCATCACCGCTGGCCTGAGATCGGCCGCTGCACGCATCGGTCCGAAGCCATCGCCTCGGCGGCGTCCTGAGCGCGCCCGCCGGGCGGCGCTTGCTGGCGCCCCCTCGTTCCGGCGGGTGAAGCTCCTCAAACTCCACTTTCACACCTGTTTGCAAGTCCTTATTTTTGCTGGACTTTTTTTGTCTTCGTTTCTTGGAAATCAATTGTAAGTAGTTGATTTCATTGGCAATTTTTCAAAATTTCCTTGACCGCCGAAGGGGCGCTCGCTAAAGTGGGAGAAAGTGCAACTTAGTGGGGCTTTGTGTCTTCAGTGGTCTTCCAAGGGGCGTCTGCCCTGTCGCTCGATGCCAAGGGGCGCCTGACCGTCCCGGCGCGGCATCGCGACGTGTTGGCCGCCCTGTGCGCGGGACGGCTGACCCTGACCAAGCATCCCGAGGGTTGCCTGATGGTCTTTCCTCGTCCGGCCTGGGAGCAGTTTCGCGACAAGATCGCGGCGCTGCCGATGTCGGCGGCTGGCTGGAAGCGCATCTTTCTGGGCAATGCCCAGGATGTGGAAATCGATGGGGCCTCGCGCGTACTGATCTCGCCCGAATTGCGCGCAGCGGCCGGCTTGAACAAGGACGTGATGCTGCTGGGCATGGGCAGCCATTTCGAGCTATGGGATGCCGAGCGCTATGCCGCCCACGAGGCGGCGGTCATGCAGCAGGGCATGCCCGAGGTGCTCAAGGACTTCAGTTTCTGACGGCCATGAGCGGCGCCACGCCCCCTGTTCACGAGCATCGCACGGTCTTGCTGCACGAGGCCGTGCAGGCTGTGCTGACCACGCCCGACGGCACCTATATCGATGGGACCTACGGCCGCGGCGGCCACTCAAGGTTGCTGCTGTCGCGTCTGTCGCCGCGTGGCAGGTTGCTGGTCTTCGACAAGGACCCACAAGCCATTGCCCATGCCGCGCGGGTCCAGGACCCGCGTTTTGCCATCGAGCATGCGGGTTTTTCGACGATGGCGCAGGTCTGCGCGCGCCGCGGTATCGACCGCGTGGATGGCGTGCTGCTGGATCTGGGGGTCTCCTCGCCGCAGATCGACGATCCTGCGCGCGGATTTTCTTTCCGTCACGACGGCCCCTTGGACATGCGCATGGATCCGTCGCGCGGAGAGTCTGCGGCCGAGTTCCTTGCGCGCGCCGACGAAAAACTCATCGCGGAGGTCATACGCCATCATGGGGAAGAACGGTTTGCTGTACAGATTGCAAAGGCGATTGTTGCTCGCCGCCAAAGCGGGCGCCCGGTTCGAACCACGGGCGAGCTTGCCGAGCTCGTGGCTCGTGCGGTCAAGACGCGCGAGCCGGGCCAGGATCCCGCCACGCGCACCTTTCAGGCTCTTCGGATTTTCGTCAACGCCGAGCTTGAGGAGCTCGAACAAGGGCTGAACGCCGCGCTGTCGCTGTTGGCGCCAGGGGGGCGGCTGGCGGTGATCAGTTTCCACTCGCTGGAGGACCGTCGCGTCAAGCAGTTCATCGCGGGTCATGCGCGTGCCCCCATCGAGCGCGGCAGTCCTCAGGCGCTGGGTCTGGCGCCCGTGCCCGAGCCGCTGCTCAAGGCGGTGGCGCGCATTCGTCCCTCACCGGCCGAGGTCGAGGCCAACCCACGTGCGCGCTCGGCCATCTTGCGCGTGGCCGAACGCACCGCCGCGCCTTTGGGGGGAGCATGAGCCGTCTCAATGTCCTCCTGTTCGTGGGCTTGATCGTCAGTGGCTTGTACTTGGTGCATGTGTCGCACCAAGCCCGCCGGTTGTTCGTGCAAGTCGAGCGTGCCCAGGCCGAGGAGCGCGCGCTGGAGACCGAGCACGAGCAGCTTCAGCTGGAAAAGCGCGCGCAGGCCACGCCGTTGCGGGTGGAAAAAATCGCACGCGAAAAACTGCAGATGCGCACGCCCACGGCGGCCGTGACGCAGTATGTCCATTACGAAGGGGCGGCTTCGGCTGCGCAGGGGGGCGCTCGATGAGCTGGCTTGCCCGTCTGGTGTCGCGTTCGGACCGCCGGCCTTCGGCACCGCGGCGCCGCCCTCGCAAATGGGCCACTCATGCGCTGCACGAGGTGCGGTATGCCACCAGTCCGCTGCTGGCGTCCAAAACGCCGCCTTGGCGCTCGAAGTTCCTCGTGGCTTGCATCGGCTTGTCGTTCATGGTGCTTTTGTGCCGTGCGGCCTACGTGCAAATCTTTGGCAATGACTTCTTCCAGCGTCAGGGCGAGAGTCGCTATGCGCGCACCCTCGAGCTGCCGGCCAACCGCGGTCGCATCCTCGACCGCAACGGCCTGATTCTTGCCTCCAGCGTGCCGGCGCCGTCCATTTGGGTCATTCCCAAGGACTTCGAGGCCGACCGAGCGCAACGCCGCGAACTCGCCCGTCTGCTGGGCATGACCGCAGCCGAGTTGGAAAAACGTTTGAGCGACAATCCGAATTTCGTCTGGCTGCGTCGGCAGATCGACGAAGACGTGGCCGAGCGCGTCAAGGCGCTGGGGCTCAAGGGTGTGCACCAGGTCAAGGAGTACAAGCGCCGTTATCCCGAGGGTGAGGCCGTGGCCCATGTGGTGGGCTTCACCGACATCGAGGATCGCGGCCAGGAAGGCGTGGAGTTGGCCTTTCAGCGCGAGCTGGCCGGCCGCCATGGGCAGCGTCGTGTCATCCGCGATCGGCTGGGGCGCATCGTCGAGGACATCGGCGAGAGTGTGGCGCCGGTCGATGGGCAGGACATTCAGCTGTCCATCGACTCGAAGATCCAGTTCTTTGCCTATCAGCGTCTGCGCGATGCCGTGGCCGAGCACAAAGCCCAGGCCGGTTCGGTGGTGGTGCTGGACGTGCGCAGCGGCGAGGTGCTGGCCCTGGCCAATTACCCGAGCTACAACCCGGCCAAGCGCGAGAATCTCAGTGGCGCCCAGTTGCGCAACCGGGCACTGACCGACACCTTCGAGCCTGGCTCGACGATGAAGCCTTTCGTGGCGGCCTTGTCGATGGAAACCGGGCGCGTCTCGCCCAATACCGTGATCGACACCGGGGCCGGCTGGATCAGCATCACCGGTTCGACCATCCGAGACACCCATGCCTATGGCCGCCTGACGGTGGCCGAGGTGATCCAAAAATCCAGCAACGTCGGCACCGTCAAGTTGGCTCAGCAAATTCCCTCGCGCGAGCTGTGGGAGATGTTCACCGAGATCGGTCTGGGGCAAAAGCCCCAACTGCCGTTCCCGGGCGTGGCCAGCGGGCGGCTGCGGCCTTACAAGACGTGGCGGCCCATCGAGCATGCCACGATGAGCTACGGCTATGGCCTGTCGGTCTCGTTGTTCCAGTTGGCACGGGCCTATACCGTGTTTGCGCGCGATGGGGAGCTCATCCCCGTCACCTTGTTGAAAAACCCCGATCCGGCCCCTGGCGTGCGGGTGTTCTCTCCGCGTGTGGCCCAAACCACGCGACGCATGTTGCAGATGGCTGCCGGCCCGGGCGGGACGGCGCCGCTGGCCCAGACCGTGGGCTATTCGGTCGGCGGCAAGACCGGCACGGCGCGCAAGCAAGAGGGCAGGGGCTATGCCGACAAGAAATACCGAGCGTGGTTCGTCGGCTTGGCGCCGGTGGAACAGCCGCGCATCGTCGTGGCGGTGATGATCGACGAGCCTTCGGCGGGCAAGTTCTACGGTGGCGTGGTGGCGGCGCCCGTGTTTGCCGAAGTGGTGCAGCAAAGCCTGCGCATGTTGGGTGTGCAGCCCGACATTGCCGTGCAGCCGCAAATCGTCGCGCGCCATGCCTACAGCGTGGAGGAGAGTTTTTGATGTCCGTGCGCGTCTTTGACACCGTGATGGCCGCGCAAGACTGGCTGCGCCAGCAGGGCTGCACCGACCTGGCCATCGACAGCCGGCGCATCCGCGGTGGTGAGGCTTTCATTGCCTGGCCGGGGCATGCCACCGATGCGCGCCAGCACGTGGCTGCGGCCCTGGCGGCGGGCGCGCGGGCCTGCCTGGTGGAGCGGCACGGGGTCGAGGCCTTCGGTTTCGACGATGAGCGCATTGCCGCTTTGTCTGGCTTGAAGGCCGCCGCCGGCGTGCTGGCCGACCATTGGTTTGGGCACCCTTCGTCCCAGCTGGACCTCGTGGCCGTGACGGGCACCAATGGCAAGACCTCGACCGCGTGGTGGGTGGCGCAGGCATTGACGGCCTTGGGGCGCCCCTGTGGTTTGGTCGGCACCTTGGGCGTGGGGCGGCCGGGCGCGCTCAGCGCCACCGGGTTGACCACGCCCGACCCCGTCACGTTGCACCGCAGCTTGCGCGCCTTCGTCGATCAGGGCCTGCAGGCCTGTGCCATCGAGGCCTCCTCGATCGGCCTGGAGGAGCGGCGTTTGGACGGCACACGCATGGCTGTGGCGGCGTTTACGAACTTCACGCGCGACCACTTGGACTATCACGGCGGCATGGCTGCCTACTGGGAAGCCAAGGCGCAGCTCTTTGCTTGGCCGGGGTTGCGTGCGGCGGTCGTGAACCTCGACGACCCCAAGGGAGAAGACCTGCTGGAGCGCTTGCGTGGACGTAGCGCCGATGTGTGGACCTATGGCCTGCACGGCGCAGCCGGCTTGCAGGCCCGCGCAGTGGGCTACGGCAGCAGTGGCCTGGGCTTCGATTTGTGTGAAGGCTCGCAGTGCGTGCCGGTGCGCACCGCGCTGATCGGCCAGTACAACGTATACAACCTGCTGGCCGTGGCCGGGTGTCTGCGAGCCCTGGGGGTGCCGCTGGAGCAGGCCGCGCATGCTTTGCAGTCGCTGGGGCCCGTGCCCGGGCGCATGCAGCGCCTGGACGAAGAGGGCGTGGCCTCGGTGGTCGTGGACTACGCCCACACGCCCGATGCCTTGGACAAGGCGCTGAGCGCCTTGAGGCCCTTTGTTCGCGAGCGAGGCGGGGCGCTGTGGTGTGTCTTTGGCTGCGGCGGCGATCGCGACAGCAGCAAGCGTCCCCAGATGGGCGCGATCGCCCAAGCGCGTGCTGACCGTGTCATCGTCACCAGCGACAACCCGCGCAGCGAGCCGCCGATGCGCATCATCGAGCAGATCGTCGCGGGCATGCGTCCGGCTCCCACGTTGCAGGCGATCGAAGACCGGCGTCTGGCGATTGCCACCGCGGTGGCGGCGGCCGACCCGCGCGACGTCATCTTGCTGGCGGGCAAGGGCCACGAGGACTATCAAGAGATTGCCGGCCAACGCCTGCCCTTCTCGGACGTGGAGGAGGCCCGCGCGGCGCAGCGGGCGCGGAGGTTGCGCGCATGATGACCTTGTCCTTGGCTCACAGCCTGCTGCCCGGCTCCACTCTGGTGGGCGATGGGCAGACTCGGCTGCTGCGCGTGCACACCGACACGCGCAGCTTGCAAGCGGGGGACTTGTTCGTGGCGCTGCGCGGCCAGCGCTTCGACGCGCACGAGTTCTTGGCGCAAGCGCGCGCCGCCGGTGCGGCCGCCGCCGTGGCCGAGCGCGGGCTGAACGAGGCCGGTCTGCCGGGCTTGTTGGTGCACGACACGCGCGCTGCGTTGGGACAGCTGGCCGCCGGATGGCGAGCACGCATGCAATTGCCGCTCATTGCGGTGACCGGCAGCAACGGCAAGACCACCGTCACGCAGATGATCGCCTCCATCCTGCGGGCCTGGGTGGGAGACGCGGCTGCTTTGGCCACGCAAGGCAACTTCAATAACGACATTGGTGTGCCACTGACCCTGTTGCGCCTGCGGCAGGACGACCAGACCTGGCACCGGGTGGCCGTGGTCGAGCTGGGCATGAACCACCCGGGCGAGATCGCTCAGCTGGCGCGCTGGGCTGCCCCCACGGTGGCCTTGGTCAACAACGCGCAGCGCGAACACCAGGAATTCATGCACGGTGTGGAGGCCGTGGCTCGCGAAAACGGGGCGGTGATCGAGGCCTTGGGGCCCAAGGGCGTGGCCGTCTTTCCAGCCGAGGATGCCTACACGGAACTGTGGCGCAGCTTGGCGGGCGCGCGGCCGGTTTGGGTCTTCGGCGAGCAGCAGCAGGCCGATGTGCGAGGTCAAGCCCAGTGGAGCGACACCGGTTGGATGCTGCAGGTCGATACACCCATGGGCCGGTTCGAGACGCAGCTGCACATTGCCGGGCGTCACAACATCCACAACGCGCTGGCCGCCACGGCCTGTGCCTTGGCGGCCGGTGCGCCGCTGGAAGCGATCGCGCAAGGCCTGCAACGCTTCGTGCCCGTGCGTGGGCGCTCGCAACTGCAGGCGCTGGTGCTCGACGGGGCCCCGCTGCTGCTGGTCGATGACAGCTACAACGCCAACCCTGACTCCGTGCGGGCGGCCATCGACGTGTTGGCCGAACTGCCTGCTCCGCGTTGGTTGGTGCTGGGAGACATGGGCGAGGTCGGAGACCAGGGCCCGGCCTTTCACGCCGAGGTCGGGGCTTATGCGCGCGAGCGCGGCATCGACATGTTGTGGGCCGTGGGAGCGCAAAGCCTGCATGCCGCCCGTGCGCATGGGGCGGGGGCGGTCCATTTCGCCTCCACCGCCGATGCCGTGGCGGCGTTGGGGCAGCGGCCAAGTGGCGCACGCAGTGTGCTGGTCAAAGGATCGCGATTCATGAAGATGGAACAGATGGTGCAGGCGCTGCAGGCACGGGCTGCTGCGGTGCCTGCCGAGGCGGGCCGTTTCCAAGGGCCCACCCATGTGCAGGGAAAGGACCAGCCATGCTGATCACGTTGGCGCAATGGCTGCAAGGGCTGTCGCCGGAACTCGGGTTCTTGCGGGTGGTGCAGTACCTCACCTTCCGCGCGGTCATGGCGGCCATGACGGCATTGCTCATCGGCTTGGTGTTCGGTCCGTGGGTCATCCGCAAGCTCACCGAGCTGAAGATCGGTCAGCCCATCCGCGAGTACGGTGTGCAAGCCCATCTGTCCAAGCGCGGCACGCCCACCATGGGTGGCGTGTTGATCTTGCTGGGCATGACGGTGTCGACCCTGCTGTGGTTCGACTGGTCCAACCGCTTCGTCTGGATCGTGTTGCTGGTGACCTTGGGGATGGGCGCCATCGGCTGGGTGGATGACTGGCGCAAGGTCGTGCAGAAGAACCCCGAGGGCATGCGCTCGCGCGAGAAGTACTTCTGGCAATCGGTGATCGGTTTGACCGCGGCCACATTCTTGGCGTTCGCGGTGTCGGAGTCGTCCAACCTGCGCGTGCTCGAACTGTTCGTGCGCTGGGTGCAGTCGGGATTTTCCAACCCGCTGCCACCCAATGCGGATTTGTTCGTGCCCTTCTTCAAGACGGTGAGCTATCCGCTGGGGGTTTGGGGCTTCATCATCCTGAGCTATCTGGTCATCGTCGGTTCGAGCAATGCCGTCAATCTCACCGACGGCCTGGACGGCCTGGCCATCATGCCGGTGGTGATGGTGGGCTCGGCCCTGGGGGTGTTCGCCTACGTGGTGGGCAATGCGGTGTACTCGCGCTATCTGCTGTTTCCCTACATCCCTGGCGTGGGCGAGCTGTTGATCTTCTGCGCGGCGATGGCCGGTGCGGGGCTGGCGTTTCTGTGGTTCAACACCCATCCGGCCCAGGTTTTCATGGGCGATGTCGGGGCCTTGGCCCTGGGCGGTGCGCTGGGCACGATCGCCGTCATCACGCGTCAGGAGATCCTGCTGGCCGTCATGGGGGGCATCTTCGTCGTCGAAGCCCTGTCCGTGATGGTGCAAGTCGTCTATTTCAAATACACCAAACGCAAGTACGGCGAGGGCCGGCGCATTCTCAAGATGGCGCCACTGCACCACCACTTCGAGAAATCCGGCTGGGCCGAGACGCAGGTGGTGGTGCGCTTCTGGATCATCACCATGCTGCTGTGCCTGATGGGCTTGGCCTCGTTGAAGCTGCGTTGAACGGGAACATCGCACACTGACCATGAAGGACCTGCAAGGCATCACCGTTCTCGTGCTCGGGCTGGGCGCGTCGGGCTTGGCCATGGCGCGCTGGTGCGTGCGTTGCGGGGCCCGGGTGAAGGTCTGGGATTCGCGTGCGCAGCCCCCGCAGGCCCAGGTGCTGCGCCAGGAACTGCCGCAAGTCGAGTTGTTCTGTGGCGAGGCCATGCCCTCGTGGGTCGAGGGCGTGCAACGCATTCTCAAGAGCCCTGGTCTGTCCCCCCACGACCCGCGGTTGCAGGGCCTGCTGGCCGAAGCGGCGCGGCGGTCCGTGCCGGTGCAAGGGGAATTGGATCTCTTTGCCCGCGCACTGGCCGATCTGAAGGCCGAGCGCCGCTATGCGCCCAAGGTCGTGGCCATCACCGGGACCAATGGCAAGACCACCACCACGGCGATGGCCGCGCTGCTCATCGAGCGTGCCGGCCGTCGCGTGGCCACGGCCGGCAACATTGGGCCGACCATGCTCGACACCCTCGGGCAGGCCTTGGACCTCGAACCCGAGGTGCCCACCGCAGTCGAGCCGACGCACACCGGCCCGCAAGCGCAGGACACCGCGCCGCTGGCCGAGGCGGCCGAATCGCATAAAGACGTCGCCGCCCCGGACGAAGACGCCCAGGCCGTCGATGCCATCCATGCGGCCGAACGCCACATCGAGGAGACGCTGGAGGCCGTTGCGGCCCTCACCGGTGAAAGCGAGCCAGTGCTGCCGCTGGCGCCGCCCCCGCCTGCGCCGCCGGTGTTCGAGCACCTGCCAGAGGTGTGGGTGTTGGAGTTGTCGAGCTTTCAGCTCGACGGCGTGCAAGGCTTCGAGCCGAGCGCGGCCACGGTGCTCAACCTCAGCCAAGATCATCTGGACTGGCACGGCAGCATGGATGCGTATGCGGCGGCCAAGGCGCGCATCTTTGGTCGCGAGGCGGTGATGGTCATCAACCGTGACGACCCTCGGGTCGAGGCGATGGTGCCGGCGCCACAGACCGTCGGCAAAGGGCGTACGGCCAAAGTGATCGAACGGTCCGTGGTGCGATTCGGGTTGGATGCGCCCAGCCATCCGGGTGATTTCGGGTTGGTCGTGGATGCGGGCATGGCCTGGCTGGTGCGAGCCCTGCCCAGCGATGAGCCGCACAAAGCGACCCGTCGCCGCAAGGATGAAGCCGATGAGGAACTGGTGCTCCAGCGCTTGATGCCCGCCGATGCGCTGCGCGTGCGAGGCCGACACAATGCCGCCAACGCCTTGGCGGCCCTGGCCTTGGCCACGGCCATCGGCTGTCCGTTGGCGCCCATGCTGCACGGCTTGCGTGAGTACGCCGGCGAGCCCCACCGGGTGCAGCATGTGGCCACCGTCGGCGGTGTGGACTATGTGGATGACAGCAAGGGCACCAATGTCGGCGCCACGGTGGCGGCGCTGCTCGGGCTGGGGGCCGACCGCCTGGGGCGCCGGCTGCTGGTGATCTTGGGCGGTGACGGCAAGGGCCAGGATTTCACGCCACTGGCCGATCCGGTGTCGCGTCATGCACGCTTCGTGGCATTGATCGGGCGTGATGCCCCGGCCTTGGAGGCGGCGCTGGCCGGCACTGGGGTGGCGCTTGCGCGTTTCGACAGTCTGGAAGCCGCCGTGCGCGGCTGTGCCGAGCGGGCCGAAACTGGCGATGTCGTGCTCATGAGTCCGGCGTGTGCGAGCCTGGACATGTTCCGCAACTACGAGCATCGCGCCGAAGTGTTCGTGGCGGCCGTGCGCGCTTTGGCCCAAGAGCGGGGTGAGGTGGTATGACCGCGGCGTCTCGCACCACCGGCTGGGACGCCTTCAAGGCGCGCCTGCGCTGCCTGTGGCCGGCCGCCGGCGGCCGAAAAGGGCGCGACGTGCCGGTGCGCGACTGGGTGGCCACTGGCCGGCCTGCTCGTCTGCAAGGCTTCGACCAAACCTTGGTGTGGGTGGTCGTGGCCTTGCTCGCGCTCGGCTTGGTGATGGTGTATTCGGCTTCCGTGGCTTTGCCGGACAATCCGCGCTTCTCGCGTTATGCGTCCACGCATTTCCTCCTCCGGCATGCACTATCGATCGGACTGGCTTTCATCGCCAGCCTGGCCGTGCTGCAAGTCCCGATGCAGGCCTGGGAAAAATACGCGCCTTGGCTGTTCGTGGGGGCGCTCGCGTTGTTGGTGGTCGTGTTGCTGCCCTTCATTGGCAAAGGCGTCAATGGCGCGCGTCGCTGGATTCCGATGGGCTTTTTGAATTTCCAGCCCTCCGAGCTGGCCAAGCTGGCCATCGCGATGTATGCCGCGGGCTACATGGTGCGAAAGATGGAGGTCAAGCAACGCTTCTTCCAGGCCGTGGCGCCCATGGCCGCCGCGCTGGTGGTGGTGGGCCTGCTATTGCTGGCCCAGCCCGACATGGGGGCCTTCATGGTGATCGCCGCCATCGCGATGGGCATTCTTTTCCTGGGTGGGGTGAACGGACGCATGTTCTTCCTGATGGCTGCGCTCATCGTGGCGGCCTTCGTCGTGATGATCAGCGTCAGCGAGTGGCGGCGCGAGCGCATCTTCGCCTATCTCGATCCGTGGAACGAGGCTTACACCCTGGGCAAGGCCTACCAGCTGTCGCATTCGCTCATTGCCTTCGGTCGCGGCGAGATTTTTGGCCAGGGATTGGGCTCCAGCGTCGAGAAGCTGCACTACTTGCCCGAGGCTCACACGGACTTCCTGCTGGCCGTGATCGGCGAGGAGCTGGGCTTCGTCGGCGTGGCTGCGGTGATCGTCGCATTTTTCTGGCTCACGCGACGCATCTTTCACATTGGTCGCCAAGCCATTGCGCTGGACCGCGTCTTTTCGGGTCTGCTGGCCCAGGGCATCGGTATTTGGATGGGGGGGCAGGCCTTCATCAACATGGGCGTGAATCTGGGCGTGCTGCCCACCAAGGGCTTGACCTTGCCGCTGTTGAGCTACGGTGGGTCGGCCATCTTGATGAATTGCATCGCCATTGCCGTGGTGCTGCGCGTGGACATCGAAAACAGGCAGCTCATGCGGGGGGGACGCACGTGAGCCATCACCTCGTCATCATGGCCGCCGGCACCGGGGGGCACATCATTCCAGGGTTGGCCGTGGCCCAGGAGATGCAGCGCCGGGGATGGAGCGTGAGCTGGCTGGGCACCACCACCGGCATGGAAAACCGCTTGGTGCCGGCCGCCGGTATCGCGCTGGATACCATTGCCTTCACGGGGTTGCGCGGCAAGGGCTGGTGGCACACCCTCACCGGAGGACTGCGTTTGCTGGCAGCCTTCGTCTCCTGCTGGCGCATTCTGGGCCAGCGCCGGGCCGATGCCGTGCTGGGCATGGGCGGCTATGTGTGTTTCCCTGGTGGCCTGATGGCCGCTGCGCGTCTGAAGCCGCTGGTGTTGGTGAACGCCGACGCCTCTTTGCTGATGAGCAACCGTGCGCTGTTGCCCGTGGCCGATGCGGTGGCGTTCGGCTTCGACGGCGCCGCTGCGGTCAAGACCAAGCGCGCGGTGGTCACTGGCAACCCGGTGCGCGAAGACATCGAAGCCATGCCCGGCCCCGAGGAGCGCTTTGCCGGCCGACACGGGCCCTTGCGCGTGTTGGTGGTGGGCGGCAGCCTGGGCTCGCGCGTGCTCAACGAGACGCTGCCCAAGGCACTGGCGCGGATTCCCGTGGACCAGCGGCCGCGCGTCGTGCATCAGACCGGTGCGCTCAACCGCGATGCGGTCAAGGCCCTGTACCGGGCCGAAGGCTTGGATCCCGACCACGAGGTCGAGGTGCTGCCCTTCATCGATGACATGGCGCGCCGCTTGGCCGAGTGCGATGTGGTCGTGTGCCGAGCCGGCGCGGTCACCGTCAGCGAGTTGTGCGCCGCCGGCGTGGCCAGCGTGCTGGTCCCGCTGCTGGTGAGCACCACTTCCCACCAGCGCGACAACGCCCAGTACATGGCTCAGCATGGGGCGGCCCTGCACCTGCCGCAAGACGAACTCACGCCCGAGCGTTTGGCCGAGCTGCTGTGCGGCCTGGACCGCGACACCCTCGTGGCCATGGCGCGCAAAGCCCGCAGCCTGGCACGCCCGCGTGCAGCCGCCCGCGTGGCCGACGAAATCGAAAAGCTGGTGCAAGCCCACCATGGAGGGGCGCGATGAAACACGCCGTCAAACACATCCATTTCGTCGGCATCGGTGGGGCCGGGATGAGCGGCATCGCCGAAGTGCTGTTCAACCTGGGGTACACCGTGTCCGGCTCCGACCAGGCCGACAGCGCCACCGTGCGCCGATTGGCCGCTTTGGGCCTGAAGGTGATGATCGGCCACGATGCGCAGAACATCGCTGGAGCCGACGCCATCGTCATCTCCACGGCGGTGCGTGGCGACAACCCCGAGGTGATCGCCGCGCGCGCGCGCCGCGTGCCGGTGGTGCCGCGCGCGGTGATGCTGGCCGAGTTGATGCGGCTCAAGCAGGGCATCGCCATCGCTGGCACGCATGGCAAGACCACGACCACCAGCTTGGTGGCCAGTGCGTTGGGCGAAGCCGGCGTCGATCCCACCTTCGTGATCGGTGGGCGCTTGAACAGTGCCGGCGCCAACTCTCGATTGGGATCGGGTCAGTACATCGTCGTCGAGGCCGATGAATCCGATGCTTCATTTCTCAACCTGATGCCCATCGTCTCGGTCGTCACCAACATCGATGCCGACCACATGGAAACCTATGGGCACGACTATGCGCGGCTGAAGGCGGCTTTCGTCGATTTCCTGCACCGCATGCCGTTTTACGGCGCGGCGATTCTGTGCGCCGACGACCCCGGTGTGCGCTCGATCATTCCGATGATTTCACGCCCGGTGATCACCTACGGTTTCGGGGAGGATGTGCAGGTGCGTGCCGTCGATGTTCGCGCCGAGGGGGCGCAGATGCGCTTCGTCTGCCAGCGTCGCAATGGCGTGGCCATGCCCGACCTGGAAGTCACGCTCAACCTGCCGGGTGAGCACAACGTGCTCAACGCCCTGGCCGTCATCGCAGTGTGCACGGAGCTGGAGCTGCCCGATGCGCCGGTGCTCAAGGCCTTGGCCGAGTTCAAAGGGGTGGGGCGGCGCTTCCAGCGCTATGGGGACCTGCCGGCCAAGGGGGGCGGTCGATTCACCCTGATCGACGACTATGGCCATCACCCGGCGGAGATGGCTGCCACGCTGGCGGCTGCACGCGGGGCGTTCCCGGGCCGCCGACTGGTGTTGGCGTTTCAGCCGCACCGCTACACCCGCACGCGCGACTGCTTCGAAGACTTTGTCAAGGTCATTGGCCAAGGGGCCGATGTGGTGCTGCTCACCGAGGTCTATGCCGCTGGCGAGACGCCCATCGTGGCTGCCGATGGGCGCTCGCTGGCGCGTGCCCTGCGTGTGGCGGGCAAGCTCGATCCGGTGTTCGTCGACGAGATCGGCGACATGGCCCAAGCCATCCTGGACCATGCGCGCGATGGCGATGTGGTCATCACCATGGGGGCGGGCAGCATCGGCGGGGTACCCGCCCAGGTGCTCGAGTTGTTGAAGGAAGCCGCATGAAGTTCGATCCGTCTTCGATCGATGTCAAAGCGCTGGGCAAGGTGGCCGTGCTGATGGGCGGCCTGTCTGCCGAGCGCGAAGTCTCGCTGATGTCTGGCACCGGGGTGCTGCAGGCGCTGCTGTCTCAAGGGGTCGATGCCCACGCCTTCGATCCGGCCCAGCGCGACTTGTCCGAACTCAAGCGGGAAGGCTTCGATCGCTGCTTCATCGCCCTGCACGGCCGCTTCGGTGAGGACGGCACCGTCCAAGGCGCCCTGGAGCTGCTGCGCATTCCCTACACGGGCTCGGGCGTGATGGCTTCCAGCATGGCCATGGACAAGGTCATGGCCAAGCGAGTGTGGCGTTTCGAGGGGCTGCCTACGCCGGATTGGCGTTTGGTGACCAGTGCCGAAGAAACCCGCGCGGCCTTGCAAGCCCTGGGCGCGCCGATGATCGTCAAGCCTGCGCGGGAAGGCTCCACCCTCGGACTGACCAAGGTGGAACGTGTGGAGCAATGCGACGCTGCCTATGCGCTGGCCTCGTCCTATGACACCGAGGTGTTGTGCGAGGAGTTCATTGCCGGAGACGAGACCACCTGCCCGGTGCTGGGGGAGGGGGCCTCGGCCCAGGCGCTGCCGGTCATCCGCATCGTGGCGCCGCAAGGCAATTACGACTATCAGAACAAGTATTTCACCGACACCACGCAGTACCACTGCCCAAGTGGTCTGCCCGCCGAAGAAGAGCGCGAGATTCAACGCATCGTCGTGCAGGCCTATCGCACCCTGGGGTGCCGAGGGTGGGGGCGTGCCGACGTGATGATCCGCGCCAGCGACCGCCGTCCGTTCCTCTTGGAGATCAACACATCGCCGGGGATGACGGGCCATTCCTTGGTGCCCATGTCGGCGCGCGCGGCCGGTTTGTCGTATGAGCAGCTGTGCCTGTGGTTGGTGTCGCAGGCCGCGTTGGAACACACCGTGCACCCCTGAACCATGCCGCTGGACATTCGCCTCATGAACGCCGCTGCCGCCGTGCTGTGCGCACTGGCTGCGCTGGTCTTTCTATGGGCTGCGGCCAGCTGGGTGGTGCGTTGGCCTGTGTTCTCGATCCGGGCCATCCGCATCGATGGTGACGTGGCGCGCAACTCGGTGGCCACGATTCGTGCCAATGCCTTGCCGCGTTTGAGTGGCAACGTGTTCACGATGGATTTGGCGCAAGCCCAGCAGGCTTTCAAGGCCGTGCCATGGGTGCGTCAGGCCGTGGTGCGCCGCGTGTGGCCCAACCGGCTGGCCGTCACGCTGGAAGAGCACGTGCCGGCCGCTTATTGGCGTGGTCCGAAGGGCGAGGACCGGATCGTCAACACTTTCGGCGAGGTGTTCGAGGCCAACCTGGGCGACATCGAAGACGAAAGCCTGCCCACTTTGACCGGCCCCGAAGGCAGCGCGGCGCGGGTGTTGGCCTTGTACCGCGAGGTGGCCCCCGTGTTGGCCCGACTGGGTTCGCCAGTGGTGCAGCTTGGGCTGTCCGAGCGAGGGCACTGGCATGCGCAGCTCGACAGCGGCGCGCGCATCGAGTTGGGCCGAGGCAGCGCCGAGGAAGTGCTGGCGCGCGTGGACCGGCTGGTGGCCACCATCGGTCAGGTCACCGCCCGCTACCCCGGACCGCTCGAATATGCCGACTTGCGCCACCGCGAAGGCTATGCCGTGCGCATCCGCGGGGTGACCACACAGACGATCCCGGCAGCAAAGAACTGAGGAACTTCATGGCCAAGGAATACAAGGATCTCGTCGTCGGCTTGGACATCGGCACGGCCAAAGTGATGGCGGTCGTGGCCGAAGTGTTGCCCAGCGGGGAACTGCGCTTGGCGGGGCTGGGCGTGGCTCCTTCACACGGACTCAAGCGTGGTGTGGTGGTCAACATCGACGCGACCGTGCAGTCCATCCAGCAAGCGCTGAAAGAGGCCGAGATGATGGCCGACTGCAAGATCACGCGCGTCTATACCGGCATCACCGGCAGCCATATCCGAGGGCAAAACAGCACGGGCATGGTGATCGTGCGCGACAAAGAGGTCACGCCCACCGATGTGGCGCGCGTCATCGAGACCGCCAAGGCGATCAACATTCCCAACGACCAGAAGCTGTTGTTGGTCGAGCCGCAAGAGTTCGTGATCGATGGTCACGAAGTCAAGGAGCCCATCGGCATGAGCGGTGGGCGCTTGGAGGTCAAGGTGCATATCGTCACCGGGGCTCAGAGCGCGGCCGAGAACATCGTCAAATGCGTGCGCCGTTGCGGCTTGGAGGTCGAGCAGCTCGTGCTCAACCCCAGCGCCTCGGCTGCGGCCGTGCTCACCGAGGACGAGAAGGACCTGGGGGTGTGTCTGGTCGATATCGGTGCGGGCACGACCGACGTGTCCATCTACACCGATGGTTCCATCCGTCACACGGCGGTCATTCCCATCGCGGGCGACCTCATCACCAGCGACATCGCGATGGCCTTGCGCACGCCGACGAAAGACGCCGAGGAGATCAAGGTCGAATCCGGCGTGGCCAAGCAGATGCTGGCCGACCCGGACGAGCAGGTCGAAGTGCCCGGGTTGGGCGATCGTGCCCCGCGCATGCTCAGTCGCCAAGCCTTGGCCGGCGTGATCGAGCCTCGCGTGGAAGAGATTTTTTCGCTGGTGCACCAAGTCATCCGCGAAAGTGGCTACGAGGAACTGCTGTCCTCGGGCATCGTGCTGGCCGGCGGCTCGGCGGTGATGCCGGGGATGGTCGAGCTGGGCGAAGACATCTTTCTCAAGCCCGTGCGCAAAGGCATCCCGACCTATTCGGGGGCCTTGCATGACATGGTGGCCAATCCGCGCTCGGCCACCGTGATGGGCTTGTTGGAGGAGGCGCGACTGTCGCGCGTGCGCGGTCACCGGGCGGCCCAGCAGGTCGGTTCGGTGCAGTCGTTCTTTGGTCGCGTGAAAGACTGGTTCATTGGGAATTTTTGAGCGTGGGGCCGACAGAAGACCCCGCATGTTTTTCTTGTGTGATGGCAACTGCAACGACGAAGGAGGTTCATCATGGCTATCGAGATGATTGAAGAGTTCAACCTGGGCACGCAGATCAAGGTGATCGGTGTGGGCGGCGGCGGCGGCAACGCGGTCGAGCACATGATGGCCCAGGGCGTTCAAGGCGTGGAGTTCATCTGCGCCAACACCGACGCCCAGGCGCTCAACCGCTCGTCGGCGCACAAGCTCATCCAGCTTGGCACCACGGGCCTGGGCGCCGGCTCCAAGCCCGAGGCCGGCAAGGCTGCCGCCGAGGAGGCCGTGGACCGCATCCGCGAGGCCGTCGATGGCGCCCACATGCTCTTCATCACCGCCGGGATGGGCGGTGGCACGGGCACGGGGGCGGCGCCCGTGATCGCCCGGGTGGCCAAGGAAATGGGCATCCTCACCGTCGGCGTGGTGACCAAGCCGTTCGATTTCGAGGGGCCGCGTCGCATGAAGCAGGCCGATGCCGGCCTGGCCGAGCTGGAGGCCAATGTCGATTCGTTGATCGTGGTGCTCAACGAAAAGCTGCTGGAAGTCCTCGGCGATGACGTCACCCAGGAAGAGGCGTTCGCCAAAGCCAATGATGTGTTGAAGAACGCCGTGGGCGGCATCAGCGACATCATCCACATCCCTGGCTTGGTGAACGTCGACTTCGAAGACGTGAAGACCGTGATGAGTGAGCCTGGCAAGGCCATGATGGGCACGGCGGTGGCCTCCGGCCCGGACCGCGCGACCAAAGCGGCCGAAGCGGCCGTGGCCTGCCCGCTGCTCGAAGGCATCGACCTGTCTGGCGCCCGTGGCGTGCTGGTGTTGATCGCAGCCAGCAAGAGCAGCTTCAAGCTGAGCGAGTCGCGCAACGCGATGAACACCATCCGTCGTTACGCGGCCGAGGACGCCCACGTCATCTACGGCACCGCCTACGACGAGAGCCTGGGCGACCAATTGCGCGTCACCGTCATCGCCACGGGCTTGTCGCCGCAGGCGCGCCGCCAGCAGGCCCCCATCAGCGTGGTGCACTCTCAGCCGGCCTTGCGCACGGGGACCGACAACATCCCGGTGCTCAATGCCACGGTCTCGATGCCTGCGACGGCAACCTCCACGCACGACTACGCCAGCCTGAACACCCCCAGCGTCTGGCGCAATGGGCGCACGCAAGCCGCCGCCAAAGTCGATGCCTTGGCCAGCAACGGCATGGACGAAATCGAGATTCCGGCGTTCTTGCGCAAGCAGGCCGACTGAAGCGCCCTCAAGGGGGGCGGTCGGACGTGGGCTATCGACACGATAGCCTGCGCCGGCCCGCCCTTGCGTCCATGGACACTGCAAGGGCTATAGGCATTGCCTAAAATCGAGGCATCATGCTCCAACAACGCACCTTGAAGTCGCTGACTCGCGCCGTCGGCGTCGGGCTGCACAGCGGACAGCGCGTGGAACTCACGCTGCGCCCCGCAGCCCCAGACACCGGCATCGTGTTTCGGCGGGTCGACCTGCCCGTGCCGGTCGAGATTCCCGTGTCGGCCACTGCCATCACCGACACGCGCTTGAACTCGACCTTGTCCGCCGGGGGGGACCCCGGAGCGCCGGGGGTGCACACCGTGGAGCACTTGATGTCCGCGTGTTGCGGCTTGGGCATCGACAATCTCTACATCGATATCACGGCCGAGGAAGTTCCGATCCTGGACGGCTCTGCCGCCTCCTTCGTCTATCTCCTGCACAGCGCCGGGATCGAACTTCAGCGCGCGCCCAAGCGCTTCGTGCGCGTCCTCAAGCCCGTGGAGGTGCGCGAAGGGGAGGGCCGCAGCCTCAAGTGGGCGCGGCTCGACCCGTACCATGGATTCAAACTCAGTTTCGAGATCGATTTCGACCATCCGGCCGTCAACCAGACCGGCCAGCGCTACGAGTTCGACTTCGCCAGCGGCCGCTACAGCCGTGACATCGCTCGAGCCCGCACTTTCGGGTTCACCAAGGACGTCGAGATGATGCGTTCGCGTGGCCTGAGTCTGGGCGGCAGCATGGACAATGCCATCGTCGTCGACGACTACCGAGTGCTCAATGCCGAGGGCCTGCGCTATGACGATGAGTTCGTCAAGCACAAGATCCTGGATGCCATCGGCGACCTCTATGTCATTGGCAAACCCATGCTGGCGGCCTACAGCGCCTACAAATCCGGCCACGCCTTGAACAACAAGCTGCTGCGAGCGCTGCTGGCCGACGCCAGCCAGTACGAGATCGTCAGCTTCGAAGACGAACGCCAGGCGCCACAAGGCTTTGCGCAACTGGCGCCGGCTTGGTGAGCGGCCCCGCCGATGGTCGTCTTTCGCCTGGCGATCCTGCTGTTGCTGTTGGCGGCGATCGTCTGTTTGGGTCTGTATTTGCTGCGCAACGATCGGCGCTGGCTCCACCTGGGGGTGGCCATCATCAAATGGACCCTCGTGGCGGCGCTGGGCTTCTTTGCGGTGTTGATCGTCGAGCGGATCTTCTGGCCTGCTCAGTAGGTGCGACCGCCCTTGATCTGTGCGTGCGTGCGCCGACGTGGTTTGCCGCCGGCTTGACTCAGGGCGGCAAAGGCCGAGCTGGCGTGGGCATGGCAAATCGCCAAGCCCAGCGCGTCTGCGGCATCTTTGCCGGGCTCGCCGGGCAAACGTAGCAGCCGCCTCACCATGGCCTGGATTTGATCCTTGCGCGCCAGACCATGGCCCGTGATGGCCTTCTTCATCTGCAAGGCGGTGTACTCGTACACCGGCAGCTCGCAACTCACCAGGGCTGCCAAGGCCGCGCCGCGGGCTTGGCCCAGCAGCAAGGTGGACTGCGGGTTGACGTTGACGAAGACGATTTCCACGGAGGCCGCGGTGGGTCGATAGCGTGCGACCACTTCGCGGATGCCCTCGTAGAGGATCTTCAGGCGGGCGGGCAGGTCGCCCTGGTCGGCATGGCGGGTCTGGATGGTGCCGCTGGCCACGTACTGCAGGTGCGGGCCTTCCACGTCGACCACGCCAAAGCCCGTGGTTTGCAAGCCCGGGTCGATGCCAAGCACCCTCATGGCCGCAGCTCGAAATACCAACGCACCGAGTGCAGGAACACCGGTGCTGCGAAACTCAGCGCGGCGATGCGGTCGAGCAGCCCCACGGCGCCGGTCACGGGGTGGCCCTCGGCATGCCACGCGGACTGCACCCCCGCGTCTCGTTTGAGTGCCTTCATCACGAAATGCCCGAACATGCCGGCGGTGCAAGCGATGAAGCTCATGGCAAAGGCCTGACCGGCCTTGAACGGCGTGATCCAGTACAGCAGGGCGCCGCACAGGCTGCCGACGCACACACCGGCGCCGGCCGCCCCCCAGGAAAACGAGGTGCTGATGGCCGGGGCCACGGGTGTGAGCCGATGATGGCGGGCCACGTAGGCTTGAACCAACAGGCTCGTCTGCACCACGAAGACCAGCAGGAAAAGCAAGAAGGCGCCACGCTGCGCATAGCCGGCAAACTCCAGCAGCAACAGCGCAGGGGCGTGGCTGAGGCCGTAGATGCAAACCATGATGCCCCACTGGATCTTGGCGTTGCGCTCCAGAAAGCGTTCGGGGTCGTTGGCCAGCGCGCTGATCACCGGGATTGCGAAGAAGACATAGACCGGAATGAACACCGAAAACAGGTCGAACTGGCGCGTGCCAACGAGCCAGTACTGCAGCGGCAGCACGATGAAGAACGCCAAGATGAGGCTGCGGTGATCGCCGCGCCGGGTGTGGCTGAGCGTGATGAACTCCCGCAGTGCGTAGAACGACAGCAGCCCAAACAACAACATCGAAACGAAGGCGCCAGCGACCCACGCGATCCAGAACACCGACACCCACACCCATGAATCGCGCAGCACGCGCTTGAAGCGCTCGACCCGGGCATGCTGCGCATCGGTCTGCGCCTTCAAGCTCATCACCATGGCGAGCATGGAGGCCAGCACCAGCAGGCCGAACACGATGAGAAAGAGCAGGCCGATCTGCTCGCTGGCGGACCAGCTGCGCAGGGTCTTCAGGACATTCATGCCGTGCCTCTCCCGGGCCTGCGCAGGCCGACCACCGCGGCTCGGGCGCGTTCCAGGAAGTCGCGCTTGTCCTCGCCAGGCGCCAGCTGCATCGGTGCGCCGAACGTCACCGAACACAGAATCGGCACCGGCACCACCTCGCCCTTGGGCATGACGCGTTGGACGTTGTCGATCCAGCAGGGAATCAAGGGAACGTCAGGGAATTGCTGGGCCAAGTGATACAGCCCGGACTTGAAGGGCTGAGGTTCTCCCAGGTTGTTGCGTGTGCCTTCAGGAAAGATCACCAGCGAGTCGCCGTGTTGCAGGGCATCGACCAGCGGCTCCAGTGGGTCTTGGTCATCGGTGCGGTGACGGTTCACATACACCGCGTTGAACACTTCGCGGGTGATCCAATGCTTGAACCTGCCGGACGTCCAGTAGTCCTTGGCGGCGATCGGTCGCGTCCGGGTGCGCAGCTCGTGCGGCAGCGCGCACCAGATCAGCAGCCAGTCGAGGTGACTTTGATGATTGGCAAAGTAGATGCGCTGCTCGGCTTTGGGGATGCAGCCCAGCCAGTGGCCCTGCGCGCCGGTAATCAGGCGGGCCAGGGCCGACAGCAGCAAGCCGGTGGCATGCGCAAGCGTCATGGACTTTGCCAGGCCGGGCTCAGTGACGGAAGTGACGCACGCCCGTGAACACCATGGCGATGCCCCGCTCATTGGCTGCGGCGATCACCTCGTCATCGCGCACGCTGCCGCCGGGCTGGATCACGCAGGTGGCACCAGCGTCGCACACCACATCCAGTCCGTCGCGGAAGGGGAAGAAGGCGTCGCTGGCCACGACCGAGCCTTGCAACGACAGCCCTGCATTGGCAGCCTTGATGGAGGCGATGCGCGCCGAGTCGATGCGACTCATCTGACCCGCCCCCACGCCCAAGGTCATGCCGCCGCCGCAGAACACGATGGCATTGGACTTTACATATTTCGCCACACGCCAGGCGAACAACAGATCGGCCAGTTGCTCGGGCGTGGGCTGCTTGTGCGTGACGACCTTCAGCTCGTCCAGGCGCACGTCGCGGTTGTCGGCCGTCTGCAGCAGCAGGCCCGAACCCACGCGCTTGACATCCATCTGATTGCGACCCTGTTCCCAGGCCGAGGGGCCTCCTGGCGGCAGGGCAATCTCGAGCAGGCGGGTGTTGGGTTTGGCGGCGAAGATGGCGCGCGCTTCGTCCGAGAAGCCCGGGGCGATGAGCACTTCGACGAATTGCTTGGCCACCAGCTGTGCGGCTGCGGCGTCGACCGGGCGGTTGAATGCGATGATGCCGCCAAAGGCAGAGGTCGGATCGGTCTTGAAGGCCTTGGCATACGCTTGCGCAGGATCGGCGCCCAGGGCCACACCGCACGGATTGGCATGCTTGACGATCACGCAGGCCGGCGTATCGAAGGACTTGACGCACTCCCAGGCCGCGTCGGCATCGGCGATGTTGTTGTAGGAGAGCTCCTTGCCTTGGAGCTGTCGGGCCGTCGCCAAAGAGCCGGCAGCGGGGTGCAAGTCGCGGTAGAAGGCCGCTTGCTGGTGAGGATTTTCGCCGTAGCGCAGGTCCTGCACCTTCACGAAGCGGCCATTGCTTTGGCCCGGGAAGAGGCTGCGGGTGCCGTCGGGTTGCAGCGACGAGAGGTAGTCGCTGATGGCACCATCGTAATCGGCGATGCGGTTGAACGCTGCCACGGCCAGCTTGAAGCGCGTCTCGGCTCGCGTGGTGCCATGGCGTTGCAGCTCGTCGATGACCTCGGCGTATTGGCTCGGATCGGTCAGGACGGTGACGTCTTTCCAATTCTTGGCCGCCGAACGCACCATGGCCGGCCCGCCGATGTCAATGTTCTCGATGGCTTCCTCCAGCGTGCAGCCGGGTTTGGCCACGGTGGCCTCGAAGGGATAGAGGTTGACCACCAACAGATCGATGGTGCCGATACCGTGCTCATTCAGTGCGGCCATGTGCTCAGGCACGTCGCGACGGGCCAGCAATCCGCCGTGCACGCGCGGATGCAAGGTCTTCACGCGGCCGTCGAGCATCTCTGGGAAGCCGGTGAGCTCGGCCACCTCGGTGACCTTCAAGCCTGCATCAGCCAGCAGCTTGGCCGTGCCGCCGGTGGAGACCAGGCGGACGTTGAGCGCTGCCAGCGCACGGGCGAATTCGACGATGCCGGTCTTGTCCGAGACCGAAAGCAAGGCGGTAAGGGCTGGGTTCGACATGGTGGGGCCTGGGGCTTACTTGATCAACTTGTGTTCGATGAGCTTGCGTCGCAGGGTGTTGCGGTTGATGCCCAGCCATTCGGCGGCGCGCGATTGGTTGCCCTGCGCGTGCTGCATCACCACCTCCAGCAAGGGCTTTTCCACGACGGAGATGATCATCTCGTGCATGGAATGCGGCTCCTCCCCGCGCAAATCCTTGAAATAGGACTCCAGACTCGCGCGGATGCATTCTTCGATTTGCTTCTTGCTCATGCGACCTCGGCATCGAACGGCTCGTCTTGGAGGGCCGGTGCATCGGGCAGATGCACATGGCGCTCCGACAGCGCTTCAAAGTATCGATTCAGGGCGGAGAGCTGCGCATCGCAGCTCTCAAGGGTATTGATGTGCCGGCGCAGGGCTTCTCCGCCGGGCAGGCCACGCACGTACCAGCCGATGTGCTTGCGGGCAGTGCGCACGCCGCTCCATTCGCCGTAGAGACTGTAGTGGTCGTGCAGGTGCTCGATCAGCCAGGCTTGCACTTCACGCACCCGCGGCGGCGCGCGATGGGTGCCGGTGGCCAGGAAGTGCTCGATCTCTCGGAAGATCCAGGGCCGCCCCTGGGCCGCGCGCCCGATCATCAGGGCATCGGCCTGGGTATATCGCAGCACGGCCAGCGCTTTCTCGGGCGAATCGATGTCGCCATTGGCCACCACCGGCACCTTCACCGCCGCTTTCACCGCGGCGATGGTGTCGTATTCGGCCTGACCGGAGTAACCTTGCTCGCGGGTGCGGCCGTGCACGGTGATCATCGCCACACCGGCCTGCTCGGCTGCGCAAGCCAGACGGACCGCGTTTTTGTGTCGCTGGCACCAACCAGTGCGCATCTTCAAAGTCACTGGCACGCCCCGCGGGGCACAAACCTCCACCACCGCCTCGATGATGGACAAGGCCAGAGCTTCATCTTGCATCAAGGCCGAGCCGGCCCACTTGTTGCACACCTTCTTGGCCGGGCAGCCCATGTTGATGTCGATGATTTGCGCGCCGCGGTCGATGTTGTAGAGCGCCGCCTCGGCCATCATGGCCGGCTCGGTGCCGGCGATTTGCACGGCAATGGGTTCGACCTCGCCGTCGTGGTTGGCCCGGCGCGAGGTCTTCAGGCTGTGCCACAAGTCCTTGCGCGAAGTCACCATTTCGCTCACCGCATAGCCCGCACCCAGCCGCTTGCACAACTGGCGGAAGGGCCGATCGGTGACCCCGGCCATGGGCGCGACGAACAGCGCGTTGGGCAGCTCGTGAGGGCCGATGCGCATGGGAGTGTGGCAGGGGATGTGCTGAAAAAGGAGGCAGAGTATAGCCTTGCCAGCTTTCAGGAAATGAAATGTGCGGTCTGCAGCCTTGCTGCAGCGCACACCGATAATCGCCAGCCATGGAAGCCTGGCTCTATTCCTTGCTCAGCGCCCTGGCTCTGCCGCAATTCGGCTTGAGCACCGTGTTTGTCGTGGCCTTCGTCTCGGCCACCCTGCTGCCCATGGGGTCGGAGCCAGCGGTGTTTGGCCTCATCAAGCTCAACGCCGAGCTGTTCTGGCCGGCGATCCTGGTGGCCACGGTGGGCAACACTTTGGGCGGGGCGCTCAACTGGTGGTTGGGCTACGGGGCGCATGAAGCCTATGACCGCCTCACGCACAAAGAGCATCCGGTCAAGGCGCGTGCGCTGCTGTGGCTGCGCGATTTTGGTCCCCGGGCCTGCTTGCTGTCATGGTTGCCGGGGGTCGGTGATCCCTTGTGCAGTGTGGCCGGCTGGCTCAAGCTGCCGTTTTGGCCTTGCGTGTTCTACATGGCCGTGGGCAAGTTCCTGCGCTATCTGATCATGACCTCGGCGCTGCTGTGGCTGTTCCCGGGCATGGTCGAGTTGCCGCGCTAGTCATTTCTTGGGCTGCTCGGGGCCGGATGACTTGATCAGCGTCAGCAGGTCGATGGGCATCGGAAAGACGATGGTCGAGGCCTTGTCGCTGGCGATGGTGCTCAGGGTCTGCATATAGCGCAACTGCATGGCGCCGGGTTCTTGGCCGAGCATGCGGGCGGCCTGCATCAGCTTTTCCGAGGCTTGCAGTTCGCCATCGGCATGGATGATCTTGGCGCGCCGCTCGCGCTCGGCCTCGGCCTGCTTGGCAATGGCCCGCACCATCGACTCGTCGAGATCCACATGCTTGATCTCCACGTTGGCCACCTTGATGCCCCAGGCATCGGTCTGGGCGTCCAGCACCTGTTGGATGTCCAGGTTGAGTCGTTCGCGCTCGGCCAGCATTTCGTCGAGCTCGTGTTTGCCCAAGACGGCGCGCAAGGTGGTCTGTGCAAGTTGGCTGGTGGCCACCATGAAGTTCTCGACCTGGATGATGGCTTTCTGCGGATCCACCACCCGGAAATAGACCACCGCATTGACCCGCACCGACACGTTGTCGCGCGAGATCACGTCTTGCGTGGGCACGTCCAACACGATGGTGCGCAGGTCTACCTTGACCATCTGCTGCACGCCGGGGATCACGATCACCAAGCCTGGGCCCTTGACCTTCCAGAAGCGGCCGAGCTGGAAGACGACACCGCGTTCGTACTCGCGCAGGATGCGCAATGAAGCGGCCAGCAACGCCAGCACTGCAATGGGCAGCAGGCCGCCAAAGCCGAGCGAACCGAGGTCAACGATCATGATCACTCTCCTGGAGGGGGGCGACAGGTCGAACATGCAGAACCAGGCCGTCGCGACCGTGCACGAGCACGGTCTGCCCGGTGTGCAGCTTGGTGTGGCTGCGCGCGCGCCAGCGTTCGCCGGCCACCTCGACCCAGGCCTCGTCAACGCCAACCTCGAGGACCCGGGCCTGCTGGCCGATGACCGTGGCATCGCCGCTGACCACGGCGCGCTGGCGCGAGCGCACGGCCATGGCCGTCAGGCCGATCACCACTGCAGCGCTGAGCACCGCCATGGCGGCGATCAAACCCAAGGGGATGCCGAAGCCGGGCACTTCCGTGTCGATGAGGATGACCGCGCCCAGCACGAAGGCGACGATGCCGCCCAGGCCCAACACCCCGAAGCTGGGCATCAGCACTTCAGCCACCATGAAAGCCAAGCCCAAGGCGATCAAGGCCAGCCCGGCGTAATTCACCGGCAGCAACTGTAGGGCGTACAGCCCCAGCAGCAGACAGATGCCGCCCAACACCCCAGGCACCAGCGCGCCGGGGTTGGAGAACTCGAAAAACAGGCCATAGATGCCCAGCATCATCAGGATGAGCGCCACGCTGGGATCGGTGATCACGGCCAACAGGCGAATGCGCCAGTCGGGCTCCTCGTGCACGAGGGCGGCACCCGCGGTGCGCAGTGTCAGTGAGCGGCCCTCGATGTCCAGGCGCCGGCCGTCGATCTGAGCCAGCAGCGTGGGCAGGTCGCGCGCCACGAACTCGATGACGCCTTGCGCGAGCGCTTCCTCGGCGCTGAGGCTGGCGGCTTCGCGCACGGCCTTCTCAGCCCATTGGACATTGCGTCCGCGCATCTGCGCCAAGGAACGGATGTAGGCAACCGCGTCGCTGAGCTGCTTTTGGCCCGACACGGTGGGCGTGGGTCCGGTCTGCGGTGCCGGCTCCGAAGCCCCCGAGGCCGCCGGCTGCGCAGGGCGCCCGGAGCGCGCTGGAGGCGGCGCCGGTTCGGGCGAGCCGCCCAGGGCCACCGGCGTGGCGGCGCCGAGGTTGGTGCCTGGGGCCATGGCTGCGATATGGCTGGCGTAGAGGATGTACGTGCCGGCACTGGCCGCGCGCGCGCCGCTGGGCCCCACGAAGCTCGCCACGGGCACCGGGGAGGCCAGGATGTCGCGGATGATGCGGCGCATCGAGGTGTCCAGGCCCCCGGGGGTGTCCATCTGCAGCACCACCAATTGGGCGCCGTCGCGCTGGGCATGGGTCAGTCCGCGCCGCACATGCTCGGCCGTGGCCGGGCCGATGGCTCCCTCGATCGTGACGACCCTGACGGGGGCAGGCGGCGCCGCAGGGGCTGGCGGCGCCGCGGCACCGGCTCCGAGCACAAAGGCCACCCACAGGGTGGCGCACCACCACAGGATCAGGGGCCGCCGTGCCATCTTCATGGTCCGTGGATCCGCACACCCGCCGTGGGTGTGCGGATCATTATGAGAGGCCCGCTCTTCGGCGTCTACCCGGGGCGAGGCCCCGGGCAGTGTCAGTCGTGCACCCCGGTGCCCGGAGAGAAGCGGTCCACCGCGTCGGTGATCAGGCCATCGATGCCCAGGCCGAGCAGGCGGTGTGCTTCGGCCGGATCATTGACCGTGTAGGCCAGGGCTTTCATCCCCGCTGCATGGATGGCTTCGATCCGACCGCGGTCGAGCAAGGCGTACTGGGCCACGATGGCCACGCATTGCAGCGCTTGGGCCTGGGCCAGACTGTCGGCGCACCAGTGTTCCAGCAGCAGCCCGCGTGGCAAGGCGGGCTGGACCGCTTGGGCGGCTTGCAAGGCCGCCGGTTGGAAAGACGTCAGCAGCGGTGGGGCCACCGGCACGGTGCGGCTGTCCGCCCACAGCTGGGCGCAGCGCCGAGCCACGGCTGCGCCGGTGAGACTTTCGGTGCCAGGGGTGGGCTTGATCTCGACATTGAGCATGAAGCCATTGCGCAGCACGTAGCGGGCAATGGCCTCCAAGGTTGGCAGCGGCTCACCGGCATACGCCCGGCTGTGCCAGCCGCCTGCGTCCAAACGGCTCAAAGCCGACCAGTCTTGTTCGCCCGCCACCCCTTGACCATCGGTGGTGCGATCCAGCGTGGCGTCGTGCAGCAAGAAGGGCTGTCCATCACGGCTGAGCTTGACATCGCATTCGAAGGCCCGGTAGCCGAAGCTGGCGCCCTGCCGAAAAGCCGCCAAGGTGTTTTCCGGGGCCAGCCGGCCGGCGCCGCGGTGGGCGATCCACAAGGGGTAGGGCCAGATCATGGGATGCGCTTGTGCGTGTTGATGTCGAACCAGTGCAGCTTGCCGGGCTGGGGGGTCATGTACAGCGTCTCACCGATTCGTGGGTGTTGGTGGCTGTCGTCGGCGCGCACCACCATCATGGCCGTGCCCAGCTTGCCGTAGATCAACCGCTCGGCGCCCAGCACTTCGACCATCTCCACGACCAGAGGCCAGCCCGAATTTCCCAGCACCAGATGCTCAGGGCGCACGCCGAGAATGACGGCTCCGGACACCGGCGAGCCTTCACCCGATGGCAGGTCGATCTCCAGGCCGCCCACGGCCAAGCGCCCGGCTGCCGTGGCCTGACCTTCCAGCAGGTTCATCGGCGGCGAACCGATGAAGCCGGCGACGAACGTACTGGCCGGTTCGGCGTAGACCTCGTCGGGCGTGCCGATTTGCTCCATGTGGCCAGCGTTCATCACGATCATGCGCTGGGCCAGGGTCATGGCTTCGACCTGGTCATGGGTGACGAACAGCGAGGTGATGCCCAGCTCGCGGTGCAGTTTCTGGATTTCCAGCCGTGTTTGCACGCGCAGCTTGGCATCCAGATTGGACAGCGGCTCGTCGAACAGAAAGACCTGCGGCTCGCGCACGATGGCTCGACCCATGGCCACGCGCTGGCGCTGGCCGCCCGAGAGCTGGCGTGGCTTGCGGTCCAGCAGGTGCGACAGCTCCAATATGCGGGCGGCCTTGTCCACCCGCCGGCGGATCTCCTGCGCGGGCAGTTTGCGAATCTTCAGGCCATACGCCATGTTCTCGAACACGCTCATGTGCGGATAGAGCGCGTAGTTCTGGAACACCATCGCGATGTCGCGATCGGCCGGCTCCAGGTCGTTGACCACGCGTGAGCCGATCAAGATGTGCCCTTCGGACACTTCCTCCAGACCAGCGACCATGCGCAGCAGCGTGGATTTGCCGCAGCCGGAGGGGCCGACGATCACGATGAACTCGCCGTCGGCGATTTCTGCAGTGACCCCATGGATGACCTGCAGCGATTGCTTGCCCTGCTGGTAGCGCTTGACGACGTTCTTGAAAGTCAGGGATGCCATGAATTGGGTGCTTTACTTTTCGGTGTCGACCAGGCCCTTGACGAACCACTTTTGCATCAGGATGACCACCAAGGCCGGCGGCAGCATGGCCAGGAAAGCCGTGGCCATCAACACGTTCCACTCGGTGTAGGCCTCGCCCGAGACCAAGCGCTTGATGCCCAGCACGATGGGATACATGTCTTCGTTGGTCGTGATCAGCAGCGGCCACAGGTATTGATTCCAGCCGTAGATGAACTGGATCACGAACAGCGCGGCGATGCTGGTGCGCGACATGGGCAGCAGCACGTCCCAGAAGAAGCGCATGGGGCCTGCGCCGTCGACCCGTGCCGCTTCCACCAACTCGTCGGGAACCGTCAGGAAGAACTGCCGGAACAGGAACGTGGCGGTGGCCGAGGCGATCAGCGGAATGGTCAGGCCCGCGTAGGTGTTGAGCATGCCCAGGTTCGATACCACTTCGTAGGTCGGCCCGATGCGCACCTCCACCGGCAGCATCAGCGTGACGAAGATCATCCAGAACACCAGGTTGCGCAGCGGGAAGCGGAAGTAGACGATGGCAAAGGCCGACAGCAGCGAGATCACGATCTTGCCCACGGCAATCACCACGGCCATCACCAAACTGACTCCCATCATGGGCAGTGCTGCCGGCACGGTGCTGCCGGCGGCGGTTTCCCCACCGAACAGCGCGATCTTGTAGGTTTCCCAGAAATGCGTGCCCGGCCGCAGCGACATCGGCACGGTGGAGGCGATTTCTTGGGCCGTCTGGGTGGAGGCCACCAGCGTCAGGTACACCGGAAAGGCCACGATGGCCACGCCGGCGATCAAGATGAAATGGGACAGAAAGGTCAGCCCCGGGCGTCGTTCGATCATGTCAGTACTGAACCTTTTTCTCGACGAAGCGGAACTGGATCACCGTCAAGCCGATGACGATGGCCATCAGCACGACCGACTGTGCGGCCGATCCTCCCATGTCCAAAGCCTTGAAGCCATCGTAGTAGACGCGATAGACCAAGATGGAGGTCGATTTGCCGGGCCCACCTTGCGTGGCCGCATCGATGATGGCGAAGGTGTCGAAAAAGGCGTAGACGATGTTGATGACCAGCAGGAAGAACGTGGTGGGTGACAGCAGCGGAAAGACGACGGTCCAGAACCGCCGCCAAAAGCCGGCACCATCGATGGCGGCTGCTTCGATCAGCGATTTGGGGATGGATTGCAAACCCGCCAGGAAGAACAAGAAGTTGTAAGAAATCTGCTTCCATACCGCCGCCATCACGATCAGCGCCATCGCATGGTTGGGGTTGAGCAAATGGTTCCAGTCCAGGCCCAGCAGGCGCAGCAAGTAGGCGATGGTGCCAAAGGGCGAGGCGAACATGAACAGCCACAGCACGCCGGCCACCACGGGCGCCACGGCGTAGGGCCAAATCAGCAGCGTCTTGTAGAGGCCGGCCCCTTGGATCACGCGGTCGGCCATCACGGCCAACAGCAGCGACACCGTCAGGCCGATGACGGCCACCGAGATCGAAAACACCGCCGTGGTCCGGAAGGAGGCGATGTAGGTCTCATCGTGGAGCAGGCGCTCGAAGTTCTCCAGCCCGACGAACTCGGTGGACATCCCAAAGGCATCCTGGGACAGCACGCTTTGGTACAGCGCTTGTGCCGCCGGCCAAAAGAAAAAGACCAGCACCACGGCCATCTGGGGGGCCACCAGCAGCCAGGGCAGCCACCAGGATTTGAATCGGACGCGTTTTTCCATGGTTCAAACCATCAGCGCCTGCCGCATGCACGCAGGCATGGGCAGGCGCAGCAGGAGCAAAGCCCGCAGGGAGTTTTCGGGCAAAGGCGCGAGATTTTACGAGCGACCCATTACGAGCGACCCTTGTTGGCGCGCTCGAAGCGCTCCAGCTGTTCGTTGCCGCGGCGCACCGCGTCATCCAGGGCTTGCTTGGCGGTCTTGCGTCCGGCCCAGACCTGTTCCAGCTCCTCGTCGTTGATGGTGCGAATCTGCACGAAGTTGCCCAGGCGGATGCCGCGCGACTTGTCGGTCGTCTTGCGGATCATTTGCTCCACCGACACGTCAGTGCCGGGGTTTTGCTTGTAGAAGCCCGATTTTTCCGTCAGCTCATAAGCTGCTTTGGTCACTGGCAGATAGCCGGTGCGCTGATGACTCTTGGCGGCCACCTCGGGCTTGGACAGGTGAGCGAAGAACTCTGCCACGCCCTTGTACTCGTTGTCTTTCTTGCCAGCCATCACCCACAGGCTGGCTCCGCCGATCACGGTGTTTTGTGGCGCGCCAGGCACGTCGGGGTAATAAGGCAGGGTGGAGATCCCGCTTTCGAACTTGGCGTTGCGCTTGATGTTGCCGTACAAGGCCGACGAGCCGGTCATCATCGCGCACTCACCCGAGACGAAGGTCGCGTCGGCCGCATTGCCGCGCCCCTTGTAGACGAACAGTCCCTGCTTGGCCATGTTGGCCAGGTTCTCGATGTGGCGCACGTGCAGCGGGCTGTTGAAGGTCAGCCGCGCATCGATGCCGCGCATGCCATTGCCCTTGGTGGCGAACTCGGTGTTGTGCCAGGCCGAGAAGCTCTCCAGTTGGGTCCAGCTCACCCAGCTCGTGGTGAACGGGCACTTGTGGCCACTGGCTTTGAGCTTGGCTGCGGCCAGCGCGACTTCGGGCCAGGTCTTGGGCGGATTGTTCGGGTCCAGTCCGGCTGCGCGGAAAGCATCTTTGTTGTAATGAAACACCGTGGTCGAGCTGTTGAAGGGGAAGCTCAGCATCTGACCGTTGGGGGCGGTGTAGTAGCTGGCCACGGCCGGCACGTAGGCATTGGGGTCGAAAGTCACGCCCGCCTTCTTCATCACTTCTCCCACGGGCACGATGGCATTGCGGCTGGCCATCATGGTGGCGGTGCCGACCTCGAAGACCTGCAGGATGTGCGGCGCGTTGCCGGCCCGGAAGGCCGCGATGGCCGCCGTCATCGACTCATCGTAGCTGCCCTTGAAAATGGGCACGACGCGGTAAGTGCTCTGGCTGGCATTGAAATCCTTGGCCAGATCGTTCACCCACTCACCCAGGGCGCCGCCCATCGAATGCCACCATTGGATTTCGACCTGGGCCTGGACCGGTGTGGCCACAACGGCGGCCAGGACCGAGGACAGCGCGAGAAGTTTGCGTTTCATGACGACTCCGTGAAAAAAGGATGCAGGACCACTCAAAGTCCGCGAAGGCTAGTGCCTGTTTGTGACAGCAGCGTTTCTGTCATGGAAGGTGCAGGCCCGCAAGCGGGTTAGTCCCATGGTTTGAGCCGGCGCAAAGGCGTCAACTTGCGCCAACGCAGGGCAGGCATTAGGCACGGTGCGCACACGGTTTCCCCGGCGGGGCCCCGGCGGGCTTGCTGCGCTGCGGTACGATTCGCCTTTGCGCCCTCACACTCTCAGCCCCACGCGCCAGGCGCCCATGAATGCACCGCTGCCTCTGAAGGATCTTGTCGCTTCCGCGGACGCCCCGCTCGACGCGCAGCCGCGTCTGCGCGAGATTCCCTATAACTACACCTCCTTTTCAGATCGCGAGATCGTCATTCGCATTTTGGGGGCGCGTGCCT
The DNA here is from genome assembly GCF_001592165.1 of Caldimonas taiwanensis NBRC 104434. Classification (NCBI taxonomy): domain Bacteria; kingdom Pseudomonadati; phylum Pseudomonadota; class Betaproteobacteria; order Burkholderiales; family Sphaerotilaceae; genus Caldimonas; species Caldimonas taiwanensis. The sequence goes on along the minus strand of NZ_BCWK01000008.1, from coordinate 38,005 downwards.
GGGAGGTGTTGCAGCGCCTGCGCGACGAGCGTCAGACCGGCCGCTCGGCTCGCATGCTCTACGAGGTGCTGGGCGACATCTGGGTGGTTCAGCGCAATCCCTATCTTCAGGACGACTTGCTGGACAACCCCAAGCGCCGGCGGCTGCTGATCGAAGCCCTGCATCACCGTTTGCGCGAGATCGAAAAACGCCGCACGCCGCAGCTCGATCCCGAACGGGATGCCTTGGTGGGCGAGCTGCTGGACTGCGCCGGCCGTGCCGTCGAGACCTTCGCGCGCCGCTTCGAGGAAGTGGCCGCCCTGCGCCGCCGGGCCCTGCGCGTGCTGGGTCGTCACACCCGGCGCGACAACATCAAGTTCGATGGCCTGAGCCGCGTGGCCCATGTCACCGATGCCACCGACTGGCGGGTGGAGTACCCGTTCGTCGTGCTCACCCCCGATACTGAAGCCGAAATGGCCGCCTTGGTGAAGGACTGTATCGAGCTGGGGCTGACCATCATCCCGCGCGGCGGTGGCACTGGCTACACCGGCGGGGCTGTGCCACTGACGTGGAAGAGCGCGGTGATCAACACCGAGAAGCTCGAAGCCATGACCGAGGTCGAGATGGTCATGCTGCCGGGGGTGGACCATCCCGTACCCACCATCTGGACCGAAGCCGGTGTGGTCACCCAGCGCGTGGCCGATGCCGCCGAGCGGGCCGGCTATGTGTTCGCGGTGGATCCCACCTCGGCCGAAGCGTCCTGCGTGGGCGGCAACATCGCGATGAACGCCGGGGGCAAGAAAGCCGTGCTGTGGGGCACTGCGCTGGACAATCTGGCTTCCTGGCGCATGGTGACGCCCGACGCCCAGTGGCTGGAGGTGGTGCGTCTGAACCACAACCTGGGCAAGATCCACGACGTCGAGGTGGCCAGCTTCGAGCTGCGCTACTACGAAGCCGATGGCAAAACGCTCCTGCGCACCGAGCGTCTGGACATCCCGGGGCGGGCCTTCCGCAAGGAAGGCCTGGGCAAGGACGTGACCGACAAATTCCTGGCCGGTTTGCCCGGCGTGCAAAAAGAAGGCTGTGACGGCCTGATCACCAGCGCACGCTGGGTGGTGCATCGCATGCCCGCGCATGTGCGCACGGTCTGCCTGGAGTTCTTCGGCAATGCTCGTGACGCCGTGCCCAGCATCGTCGAAATCAAAGACTTCATGTTCGCCGAGGCGAAGAAGCCCGGTGGCGCCATTCTGGCGGGGCTGGAACACCTCGACGACCGCTACCTCAAGGCCGTGGGCTATGCCACCAAATCCAAACGCGGCACCTTGCCCAAGATGGTGTTGATCGGCGACATCGTGGGCGACGACCCCGACGCCGTGGCCCGTGCCGCTTCGGAAGTGGTGCGCATTGCCAATGCCCGTTCGGGCGAGGGTTTCATCGCCATCTCGGCCGATGCGCGCAAGAAGTTTTGGCTCGACCGCAAGCGCACGGCTGCCATCAGCCGCCACACCAACGCCTTCAAGATCAACGAGGACGTGGTGATCCCCCTGCACCGCATGGGTGAGTACACCAACGGCATCGAGCGCATCAACATCGAGTTGAGTCTGCGCAACAAGCTGGCGCTGCTCGACCGCTTGGAGGCGTTTTTTACCCAGGGCAACTTGCCGCTGGGCAAGACCGACGATGCCAGCGAGATCCCAAGCGCCGAATTGCTGGAAGACCGCGTGCAACAGGCCTTGGCGCTGTTGCGCGAAGTGCGCGAACTGTGGTCGCGCTGGATGCATCAGCTCGACGTGGTGCAACCCGGGGCCGATGGCCAACCGGGTCGCAGCTACTTCGAACAGCTGCAAGACCACAGTCTGCGCGCCTCGTGGAAGACGCAGGTGCTCAAACCCCTGCAAACGATCTTCGCCGGGGCGGCGTTTGCGCCCATCCTCGACGCATGCCGGCGCATCCACAAAGAGGTCTTGCGCGGCCGCGTCTGGGTTGCCTTGCACATGCATGCCGGCGATGGCAATGTACACACCAACATCCCGGTCAATTCCGACGATTACGAGATGCTGCAAACCGCCCATGAGGCGGTGGCACGCATCATGAAGCTGGCGCGCAGCCTCGACGGGGTCATCTCGGGCGAGCATGGCATCGGCATCACCAAGCTGGAGTTCCTCAGTGACGAGGAGATCCGCGACTTCATCGCGTACAAGCAGCGTGTCGATCCCGAAGGCCGCTTCAACAAAGGCAAGCTGATGCGCGGTGTGGCCGTCGGCGGCGAGACCTTGCATGCCGACCTGACCAATGCCTACACCCCGAGCTTCGGGTTGATGGGGCATGAGTCGCTGATCATGCAGCAGTCGGACATCGGCGCCATCGCCAACTCGGTCAAGGACTGCCTGCGTTGCGGCAAGTGCAAGCCGGTGTGCGCCACGCACGTGCCGCGAGCCAACCTGCTGTACAGCCCGCGCAACAAGATCCTGGCCACCTCGCTGCTGGTCGAAGCCTTCCTGTACGAAGAGCAGACTCGCCGCGGCGTGTCGATCCGGCACTGGGAAGAGTTCGAGGACGTGGCCGACCACTGCACGGTGTGCCACAAGTGCCTCTCCCCATGCCCGGTGAAAATCGACTTTGGCGACGTGTCCATGAACATGCGCAACCTGTTGCGCAAGATGGGCAAGAAGAGTTTCCGTCCGGGCAACAAAATGGCGATGATGATGCTCAACGCCACACGCCCGGAGACCATCAAGCTCCTGCGCACGGCCATGGTGGGCGTGGGCTTCAAGGCCCAGCGTTTGGCCAATGACTTGCTCAAGCGCGTCGCGCGCAAACAAACCGTCCGTCCTCCGGCCACGGTGGGCGCCGCGCCAGTCAAAGAGCAGGTGATTCACTTCATCAACAAGAAGCTCCCGGGCGGGCTGCCCAAGAAGACCGCGCGCGCCTTGCTGGACATCGAGGACAAGAACTATGTCCCGATCATCCGCAACCCCAAGACCACCACGCCGGAGACGGAGGCGGTGTTTTACTTCCCCGGCTGTGGCTCGGAGCGCCTGTTCAGCCAGGTTGGTTTGGCCACCCAAGCCATGTTGTGGCATGCCGGCGTGCAGACCGTGTTGCCGCCGGGCTACCTGTGCTGCGGCTACCCGCAGCGAGGTTCGGGTCAATATGACAAGGCCGAGAAAATCATCACCGACAACCGGGTGCTGTTCCACCGCGTGGCCAACACGCTCAACTATCTCGACATCAAAACCGTGGTGGTGAGCTGCGGCACGTGCTACGACCAGCTCCAGGGCTACGAGTTCGACAAGATCTTCCCCGGCTGCCGCATCATCGACATCCACGAATACCTGCTGGAGAAAGGCATCAAGCTCGAGGGGCAGGGGGCCTACCTGTACCACGACCCCTGCCACAGCCCGATGAAGCAGCAAGATCCGATGAAGACCGTCAAGGCCCTGGTGGGCGAGCAAGTGCTCAAAAGCGAGCGCTGCTGCGGTGAATCGGGCACGCTGGGCGTGACCCGGCCGGATATCGCCACCCAGGTTCGCTTCCGCAAAGAGCAAGAGATCCGCAAGGGCGAGGCCGCGTTGCGCAGCACCGGTGCCGTGCGGCCGCAGGACAACATCAAGATCCTGACCTCCTGCCCGAGCTGCTTGCAAGGGTTGTCGCGCTATGGCGAGGATCTGAACCATGGGCTGTTGGAGGCGGACTACATCGTCGTGGAGATGGCTCGCAAGATCCTGGGCGAGAACTGGATGCCCGACTACGTGAAAGCCGCCAACGATGGGGGCATCGAGCGCGTGTTGGTTTGAAGCGGAAAGCCTCCCATGCAAGCGGAAGCGTCTTGGCGCGACGACTTTGAAGCCGCTCAGCACCCGGTGGCCGGTTGCCCGCTGTGCCATCACCCGGGGGGCTGGATCGTCACGCAACTGCCGGGTTGGCGCGTGATTCGAGTGGACGATGCAGCCTTTCCGGCCTTTTACCGGCTCGTGCGCCGTGAACACGCCTGCGAGATGAGCGATCTGGAGCCGGCCGAGCAGCAGCGTTGCCTGGCATGGCTGATGACCATCGAGGGCGTGCTGCGCCGTGAGTTGGCGCCGACCAAGATCAACCTGGCCTCGTTGGGCAATGTCGTGCCCCACCTGCACTGGCATGTGATCGCCCGCTTCGAGTGGGACAGCCATTTTCCGCAGCCCGTGTGGGGCGCTGCCCAGCGCGGGGTCGAGGCCGCGGCGCTTGGTCGTTTGCGAGAGCGTCTGCCGGCGGTGGATCGGGCCATGGCCTTGGCCTTGGGCGGGTGGCCCTGAGCGGCGGCGCCCTCCCCAAGGACGAGGGTTGGCCACCGAAGGCTTCGGTGATGTAATCCGTGGTTTGGACCTCCGGCAGCCATGCCGGCCACAGGCTCATGGATTTCGCTTGCATCGATCGTTTCCTGACACGCCTGCAGGATGGCCTGAGGGTGCATTCCCGGGACATTCTTCTGATGGCGCGTGGTGCCGCCCTGCGGTTGGGGGGGCTTACCCTGGCGTTGGCGGCTGCAGGACCGGCGGCGTCTGCCCAACTGCAGCACGGGGACGCGCCATCGACCATCAAGGGCTTTGCGATCACGGGGGACAATCCGCTCAGCGCGGCCGATACCGCGGCATTACTGGCGCCTTTCCTGCACCGTGAAAGCTCGCCGGCCATGTTGCGACGGGTGGGGGCGGCGCTGGAGCAGGCCCTGCGTGACCAAGGCCATGGGCTGTACCGGGTGGTGTTGCCGCCGCAGAACCTCTCCGACACCATCACTTTGCAGGTGCTGCGGCAAACCATCGACAGCGTCCGGGTCGAAGGGGCGGGGCGGTACTTCGACGTCGCCGAAGTGCGCGCGGCGCTGCCCGAACTTCGAGAGCAGACCACCCCGAACCTGCGGCGGCTGGCACGCGAGATGGTCATCGCCAATGACAATCCCTCGCGCCAGTTGCAAGTGGCGCTTTCGCCAGGGGCCCGCGCCGACACCGTCTCGGCCACCGTGCAGGTGCAAGAGCGTCGGCCCTGGCACGCCGGCGTGGCGTGGAACAACGACGGCACGCCAGACACCGGGCGCGATCGCCTGGTCATGGCCTTGGGGCATGACAAGCCTTTCGGCTTGGACCATCGTCTCGTGGGGGTTTACGCCAGCTCGACGGATCGCCCTCATGACATCGATCAATTCGGCCTGCGCTACCGCGTGCCGGTGTATGCCTGGGGGGGCGTGGTGTCGGTCGAGCACATGCGCACCGATGGGGTCGGCCCTTTCGGGCTCGAGCCGGCCGAGCAGGCGCCTTCGACCTTTGTGTCCGCAGGGGCGGGCCACGAAACGGCCTTGGGTTATACCTACCATTTGGCCGCTGCCATCGACTGGCGTGCCAAAGCCTCGGTGAGCCTCAGAGACCGTCTGTTTCGTGCTGGCGAGCTGGCCGGCAGCGGGTCGTGGGCTTCGGATCGCCGCACCCGGGTGCTGGCGCTGGAGTATGCGGTGCAGCAAGAAGAGCCCGACGGGCTCTGGTCTTGGGAGGGGCGCTTGGGACTGGCGTTCAACCTGCCGCACGGTCGGGCCAACGAGTTGGCTGCCTATCAGACCGAGAACCCCTCGATCGAGACCACCCGTTGGACGGCCTGGCGGGGCGCGGCCCAGGCCACGACCTCGCTGGGCCCTGGCTGGCAGTTGTCGGGTCGCTTGCAGGCGCAGAGCAGTACCGACCTGTTGTTGGCCGGTGAAGCTTTTGCGCTGGGCGGCATCGGTTCGGTGCGCGGCGTGCCCGAGCGCGCGCTGTATGGGGACTCCGGCTTGGCAGCCACACTGGAGCTGACCGCCCCGACACGGTGGCCGGGGCTGCGTGCGCTGGCCTTCATCGACGCCGGTTGGGTGCGCAGCGATCAGCCCGACAGCCCTTTGCGCCGCCGCGAGGATCGCCTGGCCAGCATGGGGCTGGGCTTACGATATGCCCACGCCAGCGGGGCAAGCCTGCGGGCCGACTATGCCCGCGTGGTGACGGGCAGCCGCGCCGACCACAACCTTCTTCCCACCTCGCCCATTCCAGGCGACGATAAACTGCATGTGAACGTGTCCCTGGTGTTTTGAGTCGCTCTTGCAGCTCATCCAAAGCACTGCATGCACTCTGTCTGCAAAGCCCCCGAGCGCTTGGAATGACTTCATGGCTGGCCTCGACAAATCCACCCCCGTTCCCACCGAGATCACGGTGCACCAGCGTTCGCGGGTGCTCGAGCTGCGTTTCAGCGATGGAGCGCATTTCCGCATACCGTTCGAATTGATGCGGGTGTATTCCCCCTCGGCGGAAGTGCAAGGCCATGGCCCGGGGCAGGAGGTCTTGCAGACCGGCAAGCGCGAAGTCGAGATCGTCGCGCTGGAACCGGTCGGCCACTATGCCGTGCAGCCCACCTTCAGCGACGGCCATGATTCGGGCATTTATTCCTGGGACTACCTTTACTTCCTTGGGGCCGAGCAGGATCGACTGTGGGCCGACTACGAGCGCCGCCTGGCCGAAGCCGGACTCGATCGCGACGCGCCCATGCCGGACAAGACCACGGGGGGATGCGGGCACCCTCATTGAGGACTTCCCCATGTCCCGTGGCCCCACGGGGTTGTCGGCGCGGTGCGCTGCGGCCGCACTTACGATGTGAATCATGAGCACCACACATTTCGGATTTCAGACGGTTGACGAAGCGGAAAAAGCGCAACGGGTGCGCGGCGTGTTCGACTCGGTGGCCAAGCGCTACGATGTGATGAACGACCTGATGTCGGCGGGCTTGCATCGGGTCTGGAAGGCATACACCTTGGCCGTCTCGGGCGCCCGTCCCGGGCACAAAGTGCTCGACATTGCCGGCGGCACGGGCGATTTGGCGCGTGGGTTCGCCAAACGGGTGGCACCGATTGGCTTGGTCGTGCACACCGACATCAACGAATCCATGCTGCGCGTGGGCCGCGACCGCCTCATCGACGAAGGCTGCTTGCTGCCCACCGCGTTGTGCGATGCCGAGGGCTTGCCGTTTGCCTCCGACAGCTTCGACATCGTCAGTGTGGCCTTCGGTCTGCGCAACATGACGCACAAGGACAAAGCGCTGGCCGAGATGTGCCGGGTGCTGGTGCCTGGCGGCAAGCTGCTGGTGCTGGAGTTTTCCAAAGTGGCAGCGCCCTTGTCCAAGGTGTACGACTGGTATTCCTTCAATGTGTTGCCGCGACTGGGCCAATGGGTGGCCGGCGATGCCGACAGCTACCGCTATCTGGCCGAATCCATCCGCATGCACCCGGACCAGCAGGCGCTCAAGGCACTGATGAAGGAGACGGGCTTTGGCCATGTGGACGTGCACAATCTCACGGCTGGCGTGGTGGCCCTGCATGTCGGTATCAAGTGCTGAGGTGGGCCCAAGAGACCGCCGGGCCACCAGTGGGCAAGCCGACCCGTGGCCGGGCCTGTGGCTGGCCTTGACCGGAAGTCTGCCTGGTCTGGCCCAGGCCCAGCCGCAGGCTGATGCAGGTGTGCTTTCCCGTTTGGCGTCTGGGCTCGGCCTGTCACAACTGACCCATTCCCTTGGATGGGGGGGTGGGGTGGCCGAATGGTTGCTTGGACTGGCTTTGGCTGCATTGGTCGGGGGGCTGGCCTGGTGGGGCTGGCGCCGCCGGCCCCTGGCCGGGCCGACCGCGTCGGCCGCAGTGCCGGGGCGTGGCCGTCGCCTGACGCGATCCTCGTTGGCGCACAGCGAATACGATCCTTCGCATTTCGCTCCCGAGTCCAGTGTGCACCTCGTCCGTACGTCGCAGCCCAGCGAACGTGTGCCGACCCCGTGGTGGGGGGTGCCTGAAGGTTTCGATTCGGTCAGCTTCCTGGATGCAGCCAAGCGCAACTTCGTCATCCTTCAGCAAGCTTGGGACGAGGCCGATCTGGTCCGACTGGGGGAGCTGATGACCGATGACATGCTGGCCAACGTGCGCGCGCAGCTTGCCGAACGGGGCGATCGGCCCAACCGCACGGATGTCGTGACCCTGCAGGCCACCTTGCTCGGCGTGGAAGACCTGGGGGGCCACTATCTCGCCAGTGTCGAATTCTCGGGAATGATCCGCGAGGAAGTGAGCGCTGGCGCCTCTCCCTTCCGCGAAATCTGGAACCTCACGAAAGCCCGTGGTGGGCATCAGGGCTGGCTGCTGGCCGGTGTCCAGGCCCTGCAGTGAGGTCTCATCCTCCCTTCTTCCTCGACCTTCTCCCTTAATTGAGGGCTGGCCCGCACCAAGGTGGCGGGGCTAGACTGCCTTCGAGTCCTATCCTGGGCGCTGGGTTGCGCCGGGTGGATGTCCAGGTGTGTGCTGCCGTGGGTTTCGCTTCGGTCCGTGAAGCCGTACGAGTCCACCCGTCGACTGACTCCTAGGAAACACACGATGATGCGACGCTGGCTGATCCTCCTGTCTTTCTTGCTCGGGCTGTGTTCGGCCGCCCAGGCTCAGCGCGCCGAGCATATCCTCGGCCCGGGCGACGTGATCCGCATATCGGTGTATCAGAACCCCGACCTCAGCCTGGAAACCCGCATCTCCGAGCTTGGCGAAATTGCGTTTCCTCTGGTGGGCACGATCAAGCTTGCTGGACGGTCCACGACCTCGGCACAGAGCGAAATCGCACGGTTGCTGCGTGAAGGCAACTTCGTCAACAACCCCCAAGTGAGCGTGCTGCTCGTGCAAGTGCGCAGTGCGCAGGTCTCGATCCTGGGTCAAGTGGCGCGGCCGGGTCGCTATCCCATCGAGAGCGTCAATACCAAGGTGTCCGAAATGATCGCCGCCGCCGGCGGCATCACCCCGGAAGGGGGCAACATCGTGACACTGACCGGCATGCGTGATGGTCAGCCGGTTCGGCTGGAGATCGACCTGCCGGCGGTTCTGCAAGGCGGGCGGGCCGATCTCGATGTCGTGGTGGCCCATGGAGACACCTTGTTCGTCGACCGCAACCCGGTCTTCTACATCTACGGCGAAGTCCAGCGCCCTGGGGCCTATCGGCTCGAGCGCGGCACGACCCTGATGCAAGCCCTGGCCCAAGGCGGCGGACTGACGCAGCGCGGCACCGAACGTGGCTTGCGTGTGCACCGCAAAGACGGCCATGGCAACGTGCGTGTGCTGGAGCTGAAGCTGACCGACGTCGTCGAGCGTGACGACGTGATCTATGTCCGCGAATCCATTTTCTAGGCCCGCACCATGCCCCAACTGACGCCTCTCCAGTACCTGCGGATGATCTGGGCCCGAAAGTGGCTGGTCCTGGCCGTGTTCGTGACCGTGGCGACTGCCGGCATCGCCACGGTGCTGAGCCTGCCCAAGCAGTACACCGCCGAGGCCAGGCTGGTGGTGGACATGCGACCCGACCCGGTCTTGGGTGGCTTGGCGGCGCCATTCAGCATGGCCACCGAGTTGGAAGTTCTGCGCAGCGATGTCGTTGCCGCACGGGTGGTCAAAGCCTTGGGCATGCTCGACGATCCCAAGGTGATCCAAGACTGGCGCGAGAAAACCGACGCCAAGATGCCGCTGGACCGCTACCTCGCCGGATTCATCCAGCGCAGCATGACGGTGGAACCGGTGCGCGGCAGCAATGTGATTGCAGTCAAGTTCTCGCATGGCGAGCCCGCTGTCGCGGCGGCCGCCGCCAATGCCTTGGCTCAGGCGGCCATCGATGTGTCGGTCGAGATGCGTGTGGGGCCGGCCCGGCAGTCGGCGTCCTGGTTCGAAGACCAAGCGCGTGCATTGCGCAACGAACTCGAGGCCGCCCAAGCCCGGCTTTCAAAGTTTCAACAGCAAGCAGGCATCGTGGTCACGGACGAGCGGCTGGACCAGGAGACGGCTCGTTTGAATGCCCTGACGGCCGAACTCGCGCTGGCCCAAGCCGAACGGCTGGATGCTCTCGGACGCCAGCGCAATGCGGGGGAAATGTCGCCGGACATTCTCCAGAGCGCACAAGTGCAGGCCATCCGAGGCCAGTTGACAGCTGCGGAAACGCGCCTGAGCGAGATAAGCCGCAACCTCGGTACGAACCATCCCCAACGCATCCAGATCGAGGCTCAGATTGCCGAACTGAGGCAGCAGCTCAATGCGGAGATGCAGCGCGTGTCGGGCAGCGTGACGGTGGCCAGCCGGGCCAGCGCTCAGAAGGTGGAGGCTCTGCGCGCGATGGTGGAAGCCCAAAAGCGCAAGCTGCTCGAGATGCGTTCGGCGAGAGACCAAATCGCTGTGCTGATGCGCGATGTCGAGACGGCACAGCGGGCTTACGACACGGTGAGTCAGCGCAGCAGCCTGCTCAACATCGAAAGCCAGTCCAGCCAATCGGTCCTGCGCCTGCTCAGCCCGGCCGTGGAGCCGCTCGAGTACACCAGTCGCAAGATCAAGCTCGGCATCTTGGGGGCGATCATGGGGGGGCTGATGCTGGCCATCGCAATGGCTATCGGTATCGAACTGCTCGACCGTCGCGTGCGTGGCGAGGAAGACTTGGCCGGCATCGATGGCGCACAACTCATCGGGGTGCTTGGGGACTCGGCGACGGCGAGACCGCTTCGTCGACTGGCTTCGACCGGGGGGCCATCGACCCGCCCGGCTCTGCCCATGTCGGGGGCTGGCGGATGAAAATGTCGATTTCCGTGGTACCGACGGTGCCGCGGGTCATCCGGCCCATCGGTGCGATCCTCGTCGATGCAGGTCGACTGTCTCGAGAGGATGTCGAGCGCATCCTGAATGCCCAAAAGCAGCGAGGCTTGAAGTTCGGCGAACTGGCTATCCAGATGGGACTGCTGACAGCCGACGATGTCCAATACGCCCTGGCGGAGCAGTTTTCTTTCCCTTACCTAAACCCTGGATCGGAGGGACGGCAAATCAGTCGTGAGCTTGAGGCGGCCTTTGAGCCTTACTCGCCGGCCGCCGAGCGACTGAGGTCCGTGCGCAGTCAGCTGCTGTTGCGCTGGTACAACAAGGGTGAGCGTCGCCAGGTGCTCTCAGTGGTGGGGACGCAACGCAGGGAAGGGCGGACCTACCTCGCCGCGAACCTGGCTGTGGTGTTCGCTCAATTGGGGGAACGCACCCTGCTGATCGACGCGAACTTCCGTTCGCCTCGGCTGCACGATCTGTTCTCGTTGCAAAACCGAAGTGGGCTGTCCACCCTGCTGTCAGGGCGCTCAGGGCACGACGCGATCGTCCACATCACCGAGTTGGCCGGCCTGTTCGTCCTGCCTTCCGGTCCAGTGCCGCCCAACCCTCTGGAGTTGCTGGGGCAGCCCGCATTCACCGACCTGCTCATGCATGCGCGCAACAGTTTCGACCTGGTGCTGATCGACACCCCGGGGGCTTCGGAAGGGGATGATGCCCTCATGGTTACCGTGCAGGCCGGTGCTGCCTTGGCGGTGGCGCGCAACGGTCACACCCGGGTGAATGCGCTACGTGGTCTGGTCGAAGGCCTGGGCCAGGTGGGGGTGGAGGTTGTAGGCACGGTCCTGAACGAAGTTCCCCGGCGCAAGAAGGCGGAAGGCTAAGTGTCGCCATCGTCGCCGACTGTGGTCCAGTTTCCCAATGCCAGAACACCTGCGCGCCCTGGTCGTGATCCTCGGGATCTCCGTGCCGGCCTTCTGGCTGGCAGGCATGGTCGCACCCTCCCGGTTGATGAGTCTCGAGGACTTCCGACGCAGGCGCAACCTCTGGTTCACGATCACCCTCCTGGCCTTCTTCTCGCACAGCTTCTGGCTGTACATCATCATGGCCGCCGGGGTGCTGCTGTGGCAGGTGCCCCGCGAGCGCAATCCTGTTGCGCTGTACCTGCTGCTTCTGTTCGCTGTGCCTGGTTTCGATCAACCCATCCCCGGCATGGGCCTGGTCAATTTCCTCTTCGACATCAACCATGGCCGGCTGCTCAGCCTGACGATCCTCCTGCCGGCCGCTCTGCGCTTATCGGCCCGAACGCCACCAATGCCGGCGATCACGCGCATTCCCGACGCAGCCATCCTATGCTTCATTGCCTACGTGTGCCTGCGGCAGATGGCCGTCGATACAGTGACCAATTCCCTGCGAGCGGGCTTCTATCTGATGACCGATGTCTGGCTGCTCTACTACGTGGCCAGCCGCAGTCTGCGTGACCGGGATCGCATGCGAGAGGCGGTGGCATGCCTCATTGTTGCTTTGGGTATTCTGTCCGTGATTGCGGTGTTCGAGACGTTCAAGCACTGGCTTCTGTACGAGTCGCTGCGCCCCGCCTTGGGATTGCCGCCGCAGCCCATCCTGATCTACCTGACCCGAGGAGAAGGTGGCGCTTTGCGGGCCAACGGTTCCGTGTTGAACGCCATCGCGCTGGGGTACACGATGATGATCGGGCTGGCCCTGCTCGTCTACCTCCTGCCATCCATCCGGCCCCGCTGGATGGGGCGGGCGGTGGTGCTCGTCCTCGCTGTCGGCCTGCTGGCCTCGTTGTCACGGGGCCCGTGGTTAGGAACTGCAGTCATGGTGCTGGGGGCATCGCTGGCGGGGCGGGGGGCGCTCAAGCGTGTGACCATCGCGGGCCTGGTGGGAGGTATCGCCCTGGGAGCCGTCCTGGTATCGCCCTGGGGAGGGACGGTGGTGGACCATCTGCCGTTTGTCGGATCGGTGGAGGCCGACAACGTCACCTACCGGCAAAGACTCCTGGACATCTCGTGGATCGTGCTGATGGAACACCCGGTCTTTGGAGCACGTGATTTCCTGCTGCATCCCATGATGGAGCAGCTCCGGCAGGGGCAAGGCATTATCGACATCGTGAACACCTATCTCGAGGTGGCGCTGGCCAATGGGCTGATCGGTCTGGGGCTGTTCCTCGTCGCCCCGTTGTTCGGGTTAGGGCGGGTTTGGTGGTCGGTACGAAACCTCAGTCCGGACGATCTCGAGGGGCTTGCATTGGGGCGAGCGTTGTTCGGATGCCTGGTCGGTGTGCTGTTCACCATCGGTACCGTCAGTTCCATCAGTGTCATCCCAACACTGCTGTGGTTCGTCACGGCGGCGAGCATCGCCTATCTCGGCCTGGGGCCGCGCGAGTCGGTCGCCACGAAAGTGGCGTCGTCGGTGGGCAAAGGCATGCCATGGCGCTTTCGGGGGCAGCTGGTCCGGACTGACAGGGCTCCACGAGGAAGCTGACCGATGCATGATGTCCCGAGTCTGAAGGAGGGGGTGTGAGCCTGCATGGAACGGAGGGTCTGAATGCCGATCCGGTTCTGTCCCGGGCTGGACTGCGTCGCTCAGCCCTGAGCGGAACGGCCTGGACCGCGCTTGGGTTTGCGCTGGCACAGGGCGGGCGGCTGTTCAGCAACATCATCCTGGCGGCGCTGCTCTTCCAGGAGGCCTTTGCGCTGATGGCGATCGTCGGGGCGATCATCCAGGGTCTGGCGATGTGCTCCGATCTCGGTCTGGGACAAACAGTGGTCCAGAACCGACGGGGGGACCAACGCGAATTCCTCGATACCGTCTGGACGCTGCAGATCGTGCGCGGAGTCGTCCTGGCCGTGCTGGCGGCGGCTGTGTCATGGCCGGTGGCCTCGTTCTATGCGGCCAACGATCCTGTGGCGCTGGAACTGCGTTGGCTGCTGCCGCTCGTGGCTCTCGGCCTGGTCATCGAGGGATTCCAATCCACCAAGACGAAGACGGCCGCACGCCACATGGACCTCAAGCGCGTGACGGCCATCGATCTCGGGGCCCAGCTGTGCGGGGTGGTGGTGATGGTGGGTGTCGCCTGGTGGACGCGGTCGGTCTATGCGCTGGCTCTGGGCAGTCTGGTCACGATCACGGTCAACTGCCTGCTGAGTCACTGGCTGCTGCTGGGGCCGGCGAATCGTCTGCGTTGGGATGGGCCGTCGGTGTCCGAGATCGTGCACTTCGGGAAATGGGTCTTCCTCAGCACCGTGATCTTCTTTCTGTCCCAGCAGATCGACAAGCTGGCGTTCGCCAAGCTGTTGCCGCTGGACCAGGTGGGCGTCTACGCGATCGCCGCCAACATTGCAATCCTGGTTCCCATGCTGATGGGGCGCATGCAGCATTCTGTGGCTTTCCCTCTGTACTCACGGCTGCTGGATCGTCAGGAATCACTGGCCACGGTTGTCGAGAGATCGAAGCTGCCCATGCTGGGCCTGGGGGCCTACCTGGTGGCTGGAACCATCGCCTGTGCACCTCAGTTTTTCGCGATTGCCTACGATGAACGCTACGCCGATGCGGGGAGGTATGTCCCGATCATGATGGTGGGCGCCTGGTTGGCAATCGTGGAAGGCATGTATGGTGCGGCCTTCCTGGCCAGTGGCCGGGCCCATTGGGTTGCCGCCGCCAGTGCGACCAAGCTGCTGGTCTTTTGCGGACTGCTCTGGCCGGCCATCCGTGCGGGGGGGCTCATCGGCGCGCTCTATGCCTTGGTGGCCGCAGAGTTCCTGCGTTTCTTCGTGGTTGCGTTGCTGGGGTGGCGCCTGGGCCTGCGCAATTTTGTTCCCGAGCTGTGGTTCACCGTTCACACCCTGGGTGCCGGGTTCGGTGTGTTGTGGCTGGGAGACTGGCTCTGGCCGACAGATTTGCCGCCGCGCAGCGCCGCGGGGATGGCACTGCTGCTGGTACAGGGGCTCCTGGTGACTGCTGCGTTTGCGCCGGTGCTGTGGCGCGTGATGCAGATGGTGCGTGCGGCCCGGGCCTGAAGGCGTTTCCCAACATCGTTGCTTCCATGCTGCTGCAAGACTCCGAACGTTGTGATGCCGGATCTTTGGGACCGGTGCCTGACAGATCCTTCGACGGACCGGGTTCTGTCGATGGCCTGAGGACCTTGTGGTCCTTTGAACCGTCCAGGACCGGACTGAGACTACGCCTGCACAGGCTCGTGCGGGGACCCGTGTATGCGAGGCCGCGCCCACCCCATCTCGAGCTTCGCCCTGTGGAGCCGAAGCCTCGCTGGGTCGTCTACTTCATCTACTTGCCCGATGGTCGTCTGCAGGCCAGCCATCGCTTCACGTTGGCACGATTGCATCATCGGCAAGGGCTTGCGTTGTGCGTCGTGTGTGCCACACCCAAGCCCGAGGGTATCCCGCCGGACCTGCATGAGCAGGCTGACGCCCTCTATTGGAAGGGCCTGTCGGGCTATGATTTTTCGGCCTATACCCTTGCCCTGGAAGTGTTGGCCCGCCGGTCGCCTGGCGCCGACGTGCTCGTGATGAACGATTCCGTGTTTGGGCCGTTCCGTGATCTTGAGGGCTTCATGGATGCCGCACCCTGGGACTTGACCGGCTTCACGGCCTCGGCCTTGTGCGAGAACCATCTGCAGTCCTACGCTTTCGTGCTGCGGCGAGTGACGCCGGACCGGCTTGAGCAACTGCGGCCGGTGTTTCCTCAGCACAAAGCCTACGATCGCATGGGTGAGGTGGTGCTGTGCCAGGAGTTGCAGCTCGCGCGCGTGGCCGCCCGGCACATGAGCGTGGGGGCCTGGTGGTACAACGATGCGCGCTGTTTCGACGACCCCTGCCTGCATCGTCCTTTCGAACTCCTGGACGCCGGGTTCCCCTTCCTGAAGAAGTCCCTATTGGGCAAGATGGGCGACTGTCAGGATCGCCGGTGCGTGATCGAATACCTGCGCCGCCAGGGACACCCCGTGGAGGCTTGAACGTTTTCCAGTCTGGCCGGCTCAGGACTGTGCCAGACGTTTGTGGTCCCGCATCCGATAGACGAAGAAGATCTCGCGGGCCCGCACGGCCCGCCGGACATAGCTGAATGTCCCCATGTGGGAGCGCAAGATGGCATCCCTTGCCTCCCAGACGGCCGACAACAGGCCCCATTCGTGCCGGCGAGTGATGGACGGAGGCGAGCGCCGCATGTCATGCATTGCCTCGATGGCAAAGAGTTTGTCGATTTGGTCGTGAGGTCCCAAGGGGTGCGAGTAGAAGCTGTACAGCGTCGCCATGGTTCCGGCGTTGGGTGGCAGTGTCACGTCCATGCATGGGGGGCCGCTGGGCCAACGGGCACTTTGCACCGGGTGATTCACGTACAGAAAAAGGGATCCGTCCTGAGGCTCGACCTTTGCAAGAGCTTCAATCAGGGCCTGGGTGGTCATGCGATGGTCGACGTGGGCATCGAGCTGCGGATGAGGAGCCACGATGATGCGGGGTCTAAGGGTCCGGATCAGATGGACCAGATCGGCGACCAAGCTGGTCCAGCAGGGGCGGGCGCCTGCCCGCAGCAACCCGGGCACGAAGGCGCGCCGCTGGGTCTGGAAGTCCACGCGCCCGGCCTGCGCTGGTCCGTGATCCCGGTCGGGATGGGCGCGCATAGACGCCAACGTCTCGTCGTGGTAGCCCAGGTTGGCGACTCGGTCGGGACCCAAACCTGCCCACAGCGGGACGGTCAGGCTGTCCCAGACGCGCAGGCGGCTTTTGAGGTCCCGCTGACGAGCCGGGTCGGGTTCGATGTGGCCATAGTTGGATCCCCCAGCATCGCCAGCCGTGATGGTGATGACGGTCGCGTCGGTATGGCGGTACAAGCCGTAGGCAGCGATTTCCGCATCATCCGGATGGGGAGCCAGCACCAGTGTGCGTTCACCCAGAACTGACGGCTCGGGGAACACGAGGAGTTCGGCGGCGTCCGGCCAGCGCATCCCGCGGGCATGGCAAAGGACTTGACGGCCTGCGTGCACCGGTTGCAGCAGTCCGCTGACGTCGAGGTAACGCATCCCTTGGATGCCTCGATCGAATGCGAATCGGCAGGTCGCGGTTCCCTCGCGCAACAACTCTAGCCGGGGCCCCTGCAAGCGACCGAGGCTGTTGGCTCGAATGGGCATCCGCAGTAATGCCGAGGATGCTCCCAAAGCGGATACGGGCAGATCGAATCCGTGGGGCTCCAGCCGCAAGGGGTGAACCTGCAGGCCGGCAACATCGAAGCTGTAGAGATCGTCCGTCGGGAGGCCGCCCTCGCCCGCGGGGGGGACGACACCCTCGCCGGAGGGGATGGTCTTCGCGGAGGGTGTCGAAGCGTTCATGTGAGATGCGTTCTCAGCAGGCCAGCCAGCCGGGTCGCAGCCGCGTGCTCGCTGTAGCGGGCTTCAAAGGTTTGCCTTGCGGCCTGGCCCATGCGCTGAACCAGGGACGGTTCCTGCGCGAACCGCTCCAGGTAGTGGAAACAGCCCTCGGTCAGAGTTTCCAGGGCTTCTTCGTAGCTGGGCCTGGGCGCGGGATTCAGGGCGACGATACCCTTCCACCGGCCGTCGGCATCGACCGGCAGGGCGATGTTGAACCCGCACCGGCCGTGCTCCACGATCTCGGGGAGGGCAAAGATGTTGCTGGTGATGACGGGCAGGCCCAGCCCCATCGCCTCGATGGCCACCCAGCCCAGGGATTCGTCCAGGGATGGAAAGGCGAACACGTCGCAGCGGGCCATCAGCCGAAGGACTTCAGCGTTGTCGAGCGCGCCGTGATATTCGACCCACGGCAGCCCTTGGAGCTGAGCCCGTGTGGTCTCGATGTCCTGATGATCGTCGGACATGATGCCCGAGCGCTGAAGTTCGCTGACGACCAGCAGGCGCACCTCGGCCCCCTGCCTGCGCAGACGGTCCACCGCTGCGAGGACGGCAGAGCCGCCCTTGTGCCAGAACAGCCGCCCGACAAAACCGACGGTCAGGCAAGCCGGCGCAGCCTGCAGGTGTCGCTGCCTGGCATCCAGGGCGTCCTGCGGGATGGACACCCCACCGCTGAAGGCGACGAGTTTGCGGGAGATCGGATCGCGCAGACCTGCTGGCAGGCGTCTGCTCAGGTGGCGGCGAGCAGCCTCGCTCATGGGCATGAGCAGGCGGCAATTGTCCGATGCCATGCATTCCAGAGCTTCTTCGCGGGCGCGTTCCGAGACCTTCCCGAAATAGCGCGGATATTCCATCTCGATGCTCGACACCCAGGGGAAACGGGCCACGCTGACGCCGTTGAACAGGTGCACGGCGTCGACGGCGGGACGAAACAGGAAGTCGTAGCGATGGGCCCAATAGGTGGGACTCCAGGGCAGCCTGTGCAGCGGAAGGCGTCGCACCCTCCTATAGCGGATGTGGTGCTCCGCCATGGGCAGATCATGGCTGACCCGTCGTGTGCCATAACACGTGCTCGGATAGCCGATCGTCAGTTCACAAGTCGAGTGAGCTTGCATCTGGAAATGACAGGGTCGGGCACCGCGTGCTGCTCATAGGCCCTCGCACCGTGCGAGGCTTGACGAAGTATCTCAACTCAAGCAGATCCTCATCTAGTCGTCGACCACGATTTGGTGGCGTCCCAATGGGGGGGAAACCCTCAATTGAGGGGGGGGGGCGGGACCGACACGGCGCGAATAATTGCCTCTGACCCGTCGTGGTTGCGGCCTTGGATTGACAACACGCCCGGAAGTGCAGCTCACGACGAGATTGAACTCGATCAATGGCTCGTCCCCGAAGCTCTCCTCTTAGCGGAAGTTCCCATGTCGAATCCTTGGCGTTGTGTCCTGATTGGCTCCGAATCCTTGCTCGCGCAGTGTGCGCAGACGCTGATGCAGGCGGGCCATCATGTCGTTGCGGTCGTGACCCGTCGCAAGGCCATCAGGCGCTGGGCAGCGGACAAGGGCATCCGTGTACTCACCCAGGCCGACGAACTGCTGGTGGCGAGCGACCTCCAGCCGATCGACTACCTGTTCAGCATTACCAACCTGTCGGTCGTGGCTGAACCCGTGCTGTCGCTGCCCCGGCGCGCTGCCATCAACTTCCACGATGGCCCGTTGCCCGAGTACGCAGGCTTGAACACCCCGGTGTGGGCCTTGCTCAACGGCGAGCGTGAATATGGCATCACCTGGCACTTGATGACCGACAAGGTCGATCAGGGGGCGATCCTCGTGCAGCGGCGCTTTGCGATCGATGAGAACGAGACGGCCTTGAGTCTGAACACCAAGTGTTTCGAGGCAGGGATTGCGGGTTTCGAGGAGTTGTTGCCTCAACTGACTTCGGCCCGCTTGTCGGCCTTGCCGCAGACAGCCCCACCGCAGCGCTATTTCCGCCGCAAGGACCGTCCGGCGGCCGCTTGTGCCTTGATGTTCGATCAAGAGGCCGAACGCCTCTGCACGTTCGTGCGAGCGCTCGATTTCGGCAGCTATGCCAATCCGGTGGGGTTGCCCAAGTTCGTTCACGGCGGCCGGCTGGTCTGCGTGGGCGAGGCGCGCATTTTGGAAACACGATCTGGCCTGCCCGCTGGCACGGTGTTGCGGCTGGACGATCAAAGCCTCGCGGTGGCGACGGCATCTTTCGATGTGGAGCTGCGGCGACTGAGCGATGCTTTGGGTCGGCCACTGACCCCGCAGTCTCTGGCGCAAGACGCCGCGCTGGTGCCGGGGGTGCGTTTGCAGGCGCCTGCCGGTGCGCTGGCACAGCGCCTGAGCGAGCTGGATGCCTTGGCCAGTGTGCACGAGGGTTTCTGGCGGGACCGCCTGGAAACCCGTGACCCGGTGGAATTGCCGTATGTGGATCGCAGCCGCCCGCATGCCGAGCCGGTCTATGTGCACCGGGATGCCGAGTTGCCAGGGGGCGACGTGGCCTTTGTCATTGCCGCGGTGGTGGCGCATCTGGCTCGTCTGGCCGATCGCGACGGCTTCGACCTCGGCTATGCCGATGCCCAGGCCGGACAGCGCGCCCAGGATCTCGGTCTCTGGTTTGCCCCGCAGGTGCCTTTGCGTGTCGTCGTGGACTTTGCACAGTCTTTTTCGCGGTGGTGCGAAACGCTGTGCGCCGAGCTGGGCGAATTGCGTCGTCGCGGCAGCTACCCGGTGGATTTGGTGGCTCGCAGCGTGGAGCTGCGCGCGCAGGCGGCTGCCGCCGGCGACCCCGGTGTCTTTCCAGTGGCCATCGAGGTGGTGGCAAACCTTGCCGACACGCGCGCCTTGCCCGGCAGCGAGTGCACGCTGGGCATCTCCGAGGATGGCCGGCGGATCCGCTGGGTGTTCGATGCGAGCAAGTTGACCCATCAACAGGTGGGCGAGCTGCACGAGCAGTTGCTCACCCTGCTGACCCATGCGCAAGCGCATCCGCAGTGCCCAGTGGGTGAATTGCCCTTGCTCAGTGATGCGGTGCGCGATCGCGTGCTTCGCGAATGGAACGACACTGCCTGGCCGGTGCGCGCCGATGCTTGCATCCATCACTTGATGGCCGAACAGGCGGCTCGCACCCCCGATGCGGTGGCCGTGGTCTGCGAAGACCAGTGCCTGACCTATGCAGAACTCGATCGCCGCTCGAACCAACTGGCTCGGCGCCTGGCTCGGCTGGGCGTGCGGCCGGACGCGCTGGTGGGGCTGTTCGTCGAGCGTTCGGTGGAAATGATGGTGGGTCTGTTGGCGGTGCACAAGGCCGGGGGAGCTTATGTGCCGCTGGATCCTGCCTATCCTGCCGATCGCATTGCCTACATGATCGAGGACGCCAAGGTTCCGGTGCTGTTGACCCAGGAGCGTCTGCGCGATGAGCTTCCCCCTCATCATGCCGCCGTGCTCTGCCTGGACAGCGACTGGCCGTCCATCGCCACGGAATCCGACGAGACCTTCGACGGTGGGGCGCAGCCGCACCACTTGGCGTATGTGATCTATACCTCCGGTTCGACGGGGCGCCCCAAGGGCGTGATGGTCGAGCACCGCAACGTGGTGAATTTCTTTGCGGGCATGGACCGCCATCTCGGTGAGGATGAACCGGGCACCTGGCTGGCCGTCACCAGCCTGAGTTTCGACATCTCGGTGTTGGAGCTGTGCTGGACGCTCACGCGCGGCTTCAAGGTGGTGATTGCCTCCGACGAAGACCGCAACGCGGCCTCGCCTGCCCGCGGGCCACATGCCGACCGTCCGGTGGACTTCAGCCTGTTCTACTTCTCCAGCGATGAATCCGAAGGCGGTGGTGACAAGTACCGGCTCTTGCTGGAGGGGGCCAAGTACGCCGACCAGCACGGGTTTGCGGCCGTATGGACGCCGGAGCGGCATTTCCATGCGTTTGGCGGCTTGTATCCCAACCCCTCGGTGACCAGCGCAGCGATTGCGGCGATCACGCAAAGGGTGAAGATCCGTTCGGGCAGCGTGGTGCTGCCGTTGCACCATCCGGCGCGCATCGCCGAGGAATGGGCGGTGGTGGACAACCTGTCCAAGGGGCGCGTCGGGATTTCCTTTGCATCGGGTTGGCAGCCCAATGACTTCGTGCTCAAGCCAGAGAACTTTGCCCACAACAAGCAAGTGATGCTCGAAGGCATCGACATCGTGCGCAGGCTGTGGCGTGGCGAGACCGTGAGTTTTCCCGGTGCGACGGGCCAGCCGGTGGAAGTGCGCACGCTGCCGCGCCCGGTCCAGGCCGAGTTGCCGTTCTGGGTGACGTCGGCGGGCAACCCGGAGACCTTCGTTGCAGCCGGGCGTCTTGGCGCCAATGTCTTGACCCATCTGCTCGGTCAATCGGTGGAAGAGCTGGCCGACAAGTTGGCTGCCTACAGGAAAGCCTGGAAGGAAGCCGGCCATCCTGGCGAAGGTCATGTCACCCTGATGTTGCACACTTTCGTGGGCCCCGACGAAGACAGGGTGCGTGAGACGGTGCGCCAGCCGCTGATCGAATATCTGCGCAGCTCACTCAACCTGGTGAAGCAATATGCGTGGTCGTTCCCGGCGTTCAAACGTCGCCAAGGCATGGACGAGGCCAGCGCCAACATCGATTTGCAAAGCCTCAGCCATGATGAGATGACCGCGCTGTTGGAACATTCGTTCAACCGCTACTATGAAACCAGCGGTTTGTTCGGCACGCCGCAGGGCTGTTTGGCGATGGTCGATCGCATCAAGGGCATTGGTGTGGACGAGATCGCCTGCCTGATCGATTTCGGGGTCGATACCGAGACCGTGCTGTCGCATCTGGAGTATCTCAACCAGTTGCGCAAACTGTCGGCCCCACGGCGTATCGTCACGGGTGATTATTCGCTGGCGGCTCAGATGGAGCGCCACTCGGTCACGCATCTGCAATGCACGCCTTCGATGGCTCGCATGTTGACGCATGACGACAAGGCCGTCGCAGGTCTGAGGCGGCTGCGTCGCATGATGGTCGGAGGCGAGGCGTTGCCTCCGTCCTTGGCCCGTGATCTCAAAGCCTTGGTGCCGGGCGTGTTGATGAACATGTACGGTCCGACCGAGACGACGATCTGGTCGGCCGTGCAGCCGGTGCACGCGGTCGATGGCATCGTGCCACTGGGCCGACCGCTGGCCAACCAGGAAATCTACATCCTCGATCGCCGGCAGCAGCCCGTGCCAGTGGGGGTGCCGGGCGAGCTGGTGATCGGCGGCCAGGGCGTGGTGCGGGGCTATTTGCATCGTCCCGAGTTGACCGCCGAGCGCTTTTTGCCGCACCCGTTCCGCGGTGCGGCCGGCGGGCGTGTCTATCGCACGGGGGACTTGGCGCGCCAGCGCCCGGATGGCACGGTCGAATTCCTGGGGCGATTGGACCACCAGGTCAAGGTGCGGGGCTATCGCATCGAGCTGGGCGAGATCGAGGCCCGGCTGCTGAGCCACTCGGCAGTGCGCGAGGCGGTCGTGGTGGCACGTGAAGACAGCCCGGGTGATGTGCGATTGGTGGCTTACTGCGCCCCCCATGCGGGCCAGACGCCGCCCGTGGGCGCCCTGCGAGAGCATCTGCGCGCCGGCCTGCCCGAGTACATGGTGCCATCGCATTTCGTTTGGCTGCCGGCCCTCCCGCAAACGCCCAATGGAAAGATCGATCGCAAGGCCTTGCCTGCCCCCGACCACGGACCGGCCGCAGCACCGGCGGCCGATTTCGTGGCGCCGGCCAGCGGTTTGCAAGAGGCCATCGCCGCGATTTGGAGAGACGTGCTCAAGCTGCCGCAGGTTGGGACGCGCGACAACTTCTTCGACCTCGGGGGGCATTCCCTGTTGGCCGTTCAGGCGCATCGCCGCCTGCGAGAGGCCCTGGGGCGAGAGCTGTCGATCACCGACATCTTCCGCTTCCCGACGATCGAGAGCCTGAGCGCTTACTTGGGCCGGGAAGGAGACGATGGCGCAGCCGCACAGCAAGGCCGAGATCGTGCTCAGGGGCGTCGGGCGGCCCTGCAGCGTCGTTTGGGCCAGCGTGCGGCGCTCACCACGGACCAGGGCACCTGAGCCCCTGGATCGATTGCTTGTCCATGGAATGATCGTAT
The DNA here is from genome assembly GCF_001592165.1 of Caldimonas taiwanensis NBRC 104434. Classification (NCBI taxonomy): domain Bacteria; kingdom Pseudomonadati; phylum Pseudomonadota; class Betaproteobacteria; order Burkholderiales; family Sphaerotilaceae; genus Caldimonas; species Caldimonas taiwanensis. Next base: position 14,848 of record NZ_BCWK01000008.1, on the reverse strand, counting down.
GAACGACACGTCTGCCCACGGCCTGGACACCGATATCGCCGTCGTTGGCATGGCGGGGCGATTCGCTGGAGCTCGTGACTTGGAGGAGTACTGGCGCAATCTGCGCGATGGCGTGGAGTCTTTGACCCGCTTCACCGAGGAGGAATTGCTGGCTGCAGGCGTCAAGCCCGCGCAGTTGCGCGACCCGAACTACGTGCCGGTGGGCGCCGTGTTGCCCGACATGGAGATGTTCGACGCCGCGTTTTTTGGCTTCAGCCCGCGCGAGGCCGCCATCATGGATCCGCAGCATCGGCATTTCCTCGAATGCGCGTGGGAAGCGCTAGAGAACGCCGGCCACATGCCCTCGCAGTTCAAAGGCTCGATCGGTGTGTTTGGCGGCTCTGGCCATAACGCCTACATGCCCTACAACCTGCTGACGAATCCGCAGCTGGTCTCGTCGGTGGGCTTCTTTCTGATCCGTCACACCGGCAACGACAAGGACTTTCTGACCACCCGGGTGTCGTACCTGCTCAACCTCAAGGGCCCGAGCGTCAATGTGCAGACGGCCTGCTCGACGTCGCTGGTGGCCATCCACCTGGCGGTGCAGAGTCTGCTCAACGGGGAATGCGACATGGCCCTGGCCGGCGGCGTGACCATCGAGCTGCCGCATCGCCAGGGCTATGTCTACCAGGAAGGCGAAATCCTGTCGCCCGATGGCCATTGCCATGCCTTCGATGCGGACTCCAAAGGCACGGTGTTTGGCAGTGGCGTGGGCGTGGTGGTGTTGCGTCGGTTGGCCGATGCCCTGGCCGATGGGGACTACATCCATGCGGTGATCAAAGGGTCGGCCATCAACAACGATGGCTCGATGAAAGTGGGCTACATGGCCCCCAGCGTCGATGGGCAGGCCCAGGCGATCGCCGAGGCGCTGGCGATCGCCAATGTCTCGCCGGAGACCATCACCTACGTGGAGGCGCATGGTACGGGCACGCCGGTGGGCGATCCGATCGAAGTCGCCGCGCTGACGCAGGCCTACCGTCAAGGCACCGACAAGGTCGGCTATTGCGGGATCGGCTCGGTCAAGACCAACATCGGGCACACCGACACGGCTGCCGGCGTGGCCAGTTTCATCAAGGTGGCTTTGGCGATGCAGCATCGACAATTGCCACCGTCTCTGAACTTTTCCAAGCCCAACCCGGCCTGCGAGTTCGAGCGCAGTCCTTTCTATGTCAATGCCCAGCTGAAGGACTGGACCCCGCCGCCGGGCGTGCCGCGCCGTGCAGGCGTGAGCTCTTTGGGGGTGGGGGGCACCAATGCCCATCTCATCATGGAAGAGGCGCCGCCGCGCCCACCGTCAGGGCCCTCGCGCCAGCACCAGCTGTTGCTGCTGTCGGCCAAGTCTCAGGCCTCCCTGGATGCGAACACGGCGGCGCTGGCCGCCCATCTGCGGGCACACCCGCAGATCAATCTGGCCGACGTGGCCTACACCTTGCAGGTGGGGCGCGAGCCCATGACGCTGCGGCGCTTCGTCGTCGCGCGCGATGTGGCCGATGCAGCTCAGGCCCTCGAGGCGATGGATCCGCAGCGCGTGATCAGCATGCCAGGCGCTTGCGGCACTCACCGTGTGGCTTTCATGTTCGCTGGCGGCGGCGCGCAGTACCCGGGCATGGGGGCCGATCTTTACCGCACCGAACCGGTCTATCGACAAGCCGTCGACGAATGCCTGGCCCTGTTGGCTCGGCGTGGCCGCGCCGAGTACAAGGAATTGCTCTTTCCCCCTGCCGGGCAAGAGGAGGAAGCCGCGCGTCGAATCGAGCGGCCGTCGCTGGCTCTACCGCTGTTGCTGACCACCCAATACGCGCTGGCGAAGTTGTGGATGTCCTGGGGTTTGATGCCCACGGCGATGATCGGCCACAGCATGGGCGAATACACGGCGGCCCATTTGGCCGGGGTGTTCAGCCTCGAAGATGCGCTGACCTTGGTTGAATTGCGGGGCCGCCTGTTCGAGACGCTTCCCGAAGGTGGCATGCTCAGCGTGCCGTTGCCCGAGGCCGAGGTGCAGGCACGCATCGGTCCACAGCTGTCGATCGCCGCGGTCAATGGCCCCTCACTGACCGTGGTGTCGGGGCCGGTGCATGCCATCGAGGCCTTGCAGCAAGCGCTACAGGCAGAGGATATCGAGGCGGCCCGAGTGCGCATCAACGTGGCTGCGCACTCTTCCATGCTCGAACCCATTCTGGAGGAATTCGGCGCGTTCTTCCGGCGGGTCACGATGAAGCCCCCGACCTTGCCCTTCGTCTCCAACCTCTCGGGCACCTGGATCACCCCGGCCGAAGCGACCGATCCGATGTACTGGGTGCGGCATCTACGCCATACCGTCCGTTTTGCCGATGGGTTGCAAGAACTGCTCAAGGACGACAACCTCATCCTGCTGGAGGTTGGCCCTGGCCGTACCTTGTCATCGCTGGCCCGCCAGCACAGTGCGCGCAAGCCTCGGCAGGTGGTCTTGAATTCCCTGCGTCACCCGGACGAGACCGTCGATGACCAGGCCTATGTGTTGGGCGTGCTGGGGCGGCTGTGGGCGGCGGGTGCGCCCATCGACTGGGCGCGCTTCCGCCAGGGAGAGCGCCGGCTGCGTCTGCCACTGCCCACGTATCGATTCGACCGGCAACGCCATTGGATCGAGCCAGGACTGTCCTTGCAGGCGGCCCCAACGCTGGAGGAACGTCTGGTGCGTCGTGCCGACATGGCCGACTGGTTTTACGAACCCGTGTGGAAGCGTGTGCCGCGGCCTGCGCCAGAGCCGATGGACGGTCCCGTGTTAGTGTTTGAAGACGAGGCCGGTCTGGGCGAGGAGTTGGCCCGCCAGTTGCGCGCGGCCGGTCATGTCGTCACGTGTGTGCGTGCGGGCAAGGCTTATGCGCAACGGGGCGACGGACGGTTCACCATCGTGCCGGACGCTGCCGGCGATTACGACCGGCTCTTTGCTGCCTTGCGTGCGAGTGCCGCCTTGCCCAATCGGATCTTCCACCTGTGGTCGGTGACCGGTGAACGCCGGCTCGACGGCAGTCTCAAGACGGCGGAGGAATTGCTCCGTTTGGGCTTTTACAGCTTGCTGCAACTTGCGCAGGCCATTGGGCGAGAGGACTTGAGCGAGCCAATGCGGCTTGCGGTGGTCACCGACAAGTTGCAGCGTATCGGGGCCGAATCCGGCCTGATGCCGGTCAAGGCCACGGCAGCAGCGGTCTGTCGGGTGATTTCCCAAGAGTTCCGCCACATTCGCTGCTGCACGGTGGATGTGCTGCTGCCTCCCAAAGGCTCGCCACGCATCGCAAGCCTGGCGGCCGATGTCGCTGCGGAGTTGGCGGCGGTGCCATCCGACGAGGTGGTGGCCTTGCGCGTGGGCGAGCGCTGGCTGCAAGACTTTGCGCCGGTGCGGCTGGAGCGAGCCCGCTCGTCTCAGGCCGGCTTGCGGGAGCGTGGGGTCTATTTGATCACGGGCGGGCTCGGGGGTGTCGGCTTGGCCTTGGCCAAGCACTTGGCGCGCTCGGTGCAAGCGCGGCTCGTGCTCGTGGGCCGCACCGGCCTGCCGCCACGCGACGATTGGTCTGACTGGATTCGCGTGAAAGGGTCGCACGAAGCCACCAGCCGGCGGATCCGGGATGTGATGGCGCTGGAATCCGCCGGTGCGGAAGTGATGGTGGTCCAGGCCGATGTGACCGATCTCGCGCAGATGCGCCAGGCCGTCAAGCAGGCGGTGGCGCGCTTCGGCGTTGTGCACGGTGTGCTGCACACCGCGGGGGTGCTGGATGATGGGGTCATCCAATTGAAGGATCCCCAGGCCGCCGCCGCGGTACTGGCGCCCAAAGTGCAGGGCACGCTCACGCTGGATGCAGTGCTGGGCGACATGCCGCTGGACTTTCTGGTGTTGTTTTCCTCGATCAGTTCGTTTGCTGGTCTGGCCGGGCAGTTCGACTATGCCGCGGCCAATGCCTTCCTCGATGCTTTTGCCCAAGATCGCATGACCCGCGAGGGGTGCCACACCGTGGCCATCAACTGGAGCCAGTGGCAGGAAGTGGGCATGGCGGCCGAACTGGCGCGCCAGCTGGGCCTGGGTGCGGCCGACGAGGCCTCGGACGACGGGGTGCCGGTGGATCATCCACTGCTGGAGCGCTGCTTGCTGGACACGGAAGAAGAGCGTGTGTACAGCACCCGCTTTTCCGTCGATCGGCATTGGCTGCTCGACGAACACCGCCTCCGCGGGGGGCATGCGCTCATCCCCGGCACGGGATACCTGGAGATCGTGCGGGCCGCAGCGACTCGGCGAGCCCAACCCCGCGCGCTGGAATTGCGCGATGTCACGTTCCAGTCTCCTTTCGTGGTGCGCGAGGGTGAGCAGCGTGAACTGCGCGTGCACCTGCGGTCGCTGCCGGGCGGTCAGTACGACTTCGCGTTGCGCAGCGCCACCGCCGGCGCTGCTGAAGGTGAATGGACCGACCACGTGCGAGGCGAAGTGGGCTATGTGGACGCCATGCCGCCGGTGACACCCGCACCTGCGGCGATTGCCGGGCGCTGCACCATGCGCGTGCAGAATTTCCGCGGCGATGAACAAGCGCTGCACTTGCAGTTCGGGCCGCGCTGGAGCAACTTGCGCCGCATCGAGTTTGGCCACGGCGAGGCCTTGGCAACCCTGGAGCTGCCGCCGACTTTCAGCGACGACTTGCTGCAGTTCGAGTTGCACCCGGCCATGATGGACATGGCCACGGCCGGTGCGCAGTCCTTGATTCCTGGCTTTGACGAGGCGCGCGACTTCTTCGTGCCCGCCTCGTATGGCTGCCTGCAGATTTTTGCCCCGCTGACGGCCAAGGTGTACAGCCACATCCGTTTACGCCCTCCGGCGCAGACCCCGCCGCAGTTTGCGGTCTATGACGTCACGATCATGGACGAAAGCGGCCGAGTGCTGGTGGACATTCGCGAGTTCACGATGGTGCGTGTGCGCGACAAAGCCTTGCTCGACGCGCCGGCCGATGCGGGCACCGTGGCCGCGCAGCGGCCCCGCGCGACGGCCAACAAGGTCTTGGAGATGGGCTTGTCCGAAGGACTGCGCAGCGTCGAGGGCGCCGAGGTGTTCGAGCGTGTCCTGGCGCATGGCCGCCTGGCCCAGGTGGCCGTGTCTCCGCAGGATCTGCACGCCACCCTGGAGAAGCTGCGCATGCCGGCAACGCCCCCGGCGTCGGTCGCGGCGCAGGCTGCAGCGGAAAACGCGCGCCCCAACTGGAAAGCGCCTCGAACCGACACCGAGCGTCTCATCGCGCAAATGTGGGCAGACATGCTGGGTGTGGCCCAGGTCAGTGCCAGCGACAACTTTTTCGATTTGGGCGGCCATTCGCTGCTGGCCGTGCAGGTCATCAACAAGCTCAAGCGCAAGACGGGCAAGGCGTTGCCACTGACGGCGCTGCTCGAGGCGCCGACGGTGGAGACATTGGCCGCTTTGATCGAGCCCCCGCCAGCCGATCCCGTCGCAGGCGGCGCGGCGCAAGGCGGCAGTGTCGCGTCGGCGGAGCGCACGGTCGGTGTGGATGCGCCGACCTTGCCCAAGACGGTGGTACGCATTCGTGCCGGCGGCGAGCGATTGCCGATCTTCTTCGTCCATGATGGCAAGGGAGAAACGCTGCTGTACCGCAGCTTGGCTCTCAAGCTCGATCAAGGCCATGCCGTTTACGGCTTGCAGCCCGAAATGCATCATGATGGCCGATACGTCCACACCCGCATCGTCGATATGGCCGCGGCGCATGTGCGGGCGATGCGCAGCGTGCAGCCCGAAGGGCCGTATCTGCTGACGGGGCTGTGTGCGGGCGGTGTGATTGCTTTCGAGATGGCGCGCCAGCTCGAAGACGCGGGACAGAAAGCCATCTTCGTCGGCATCATGGATGCCGCGGACGTGCAAGCCGAGGAGCGCCCCTTCCGACAAACTCAGAAACGGATTCACCGTTTCTTGGGCACGCTCAATGATCCGAGTGCCGGCTCGACCTTGCAGCGCATCGGCAGAGCCGTGCCGAAAATGCTGGCCAAGACCCGCAACCTCGCGCTGTACGAAGTGCAGTCCCGCCTGGAGCGCTTCCAGACGGCACGCAAAGTGAAAGCCATGCGGGATCAGGCCCAGCGCAGTGAGGTGGGCTCCTCGCCATCCGACGAGGAACATGGGCTGGACTTCCTGAAGATGTACGAAGTCGCTCACAGGGAGCATCGACCCCAAGGTCTGTTCAGAAGCGGGGACGTGGTGGTGTTCCGAGGCACTCAGGGCGATGGAAGCGAGGCCGATGAGCCGTACCAGAACATCTACAGCGACGACCAACTGGGCTGGGGGGCGCGTGTGGACGGCACCGTGAAAGTGATCGATGTGCCGGGGGGCCACACGAGCATGCTGCAGGAGCCGCACGTGGGCGTGTTGGCCCAGCACATGCAGCAATGCATCGATGAGGCCGTGTCGCGTCATGGGGGCTCGCATGAGCGTGTGCCACCTCGAAGCGATGGATCGGCCGCGGCCAGCCCGGCCTTCGTGCGGTCTGAGCAGCGCCAGCCGGCAGAGGTGGAATGATGGGTGTGTCGCCCGTACCGGCCCCCCACGTACAGTCGGACGATCGGTGTCCTGCCGGGGTAGAGACGCTGGTCGTGATCGTCAACTACCGCACGGCGGCTCTGGTGATCGACTGCCTTCGATCACTCGCATCAGAAGCCGGCGTTCCGGAGGCGCGCGCGCGCGTGGTCGTGGTGGACAATGCCTCCGGTGACGGCTCGGAGGCGCGGATCCGTCAGGCCATCGAGACGAACGGATGGCAAGCATGGGCGTCGGTCTTGGAGTCCAAACGCAACGGCGGCTTTGCTTATGGCAACAACCTCGCGCTGCGTGCGGCGCTTCGTTGCGATCGCCCCCCAGACTACTTCTGGCTGCTCAACCCGGACACCGTGGTGCGGCCTGGGGCCTTGGCCGCGCTGACCGAGTTTGTGAAGCGTCATCCGCGTGCGGGCATCGTCGGCAGTGGCATTGACGACGACGATGGTCAGCCATGGCCCTATGCGTTTTGTTTTCCTTCCATCGCCAGCGAGTTCGAGCATGCGATTCGCCTCGGTTGGGTGACGCGCTTGTTGCGTGCCAAGCTCGTGGCCCGACGCATGGGCTCACAGCCGCAAACGGTTGATTGGGTCTGCGGTGCCAGCATGATGGTGCGCCGTGAGGTGTTCGAGCAGGTGGGGCTGATGGACGAGGGCTATTTTCTCTATTACGAGGAAACCGATTTTTGCCGCCGCGCCCGCCGAGCCGGATGGGAGGTGTGGTACGAGCCGACCGCCCGCGTGATGCACATCGCCGGGCAGAGCACTGGGGTGACCGCTCGTCTTGCGGTCGTACCACGACGGCCGGCGTATTGGTTCGAATCTCGCCGTCGCTATTTCGTGAAGCACCATGGTCGGCTTTACGGCTCGATCGCGGATCTTGCGTGGATCTTGGGATTTTCTCTTTGGCGAGTGCGCCGGCGTTTGCAGGGCAAGGAAGATCCGGACCCTCCGAAGATGCTGAGTGACTTCATTGCTCATTCGGTGCTGTGGCGTCCTCTGTGGAAGCCCGACGCCGAAGACGGGCTCACGCTCATCCACCGCTAGCGGTCTGCGCGATCGGTGGTGGCTGCATGCGAGACGGGGTCAGGAACACCATGCATCGAGTACACGTGGCGCGACCGGAACTGCCCCCTCTGGAATCCCTGCTGCCCAGCCTGCAGGAGATTTGGTCCAGCCGGGTGCTGACCAATGGCGGCCCCTTTCACCAGAGATTCGAAGCTGCACTGATGCGTCATCTCGGGGTGGCGCATCTGAGCCTGTGCACCAACGCGACGATCGGGCTCATGTTGGCGCTGCGGGCGCTCGGTTTACGCGGCGAGGTCATCACGACGCCGTTCACCTTCGTGGCCACGGTTCAGGCCATCGAATGGGCTGGATTGACCCCTGTGTTTGCAGACATCGATCCTGTCAGCCTGAATTTGGACCCCGGAGCCGTCGAGCGAGCCATCACCACGGACACCTGTGCCATTCTTCCGGTGCATTGCTTTGGCCACGCTTGCGACGTGGATGCCTTCGAAGCGCTGGCAAGCACTCATGGCTTGAGGCTGGTGTACGACGCTGCGCATGCCTTCGGCGTGAGGCTGAGAGGACGTTCATTGATGTCTTGGGGCGACGTCTCGGTGATGAGCTTCCACGCCACCAAGGTCTTCAACACCTTCGAGGGGGGAGCGATGGTGGCTCGGGATAAACACACGAAGGCCGTGCTCGACCGGCTCAAAAACTTCGGGATCGTCGAAGACAACCATGTGGAAGGCCTGGGCCTGAATGGCAAGATGAACGAGTTCTGCGCTGCACTGGGCTTGTTGCAGCTCGAACACATCGATGCATCCATCAGGCAGCGGGCTCACATCGATGCCTACTACCGGGAAGGGCTCGCCGGTGTGCCCGGGATCGTCCTTCCAAGGGCGGTGCCGGAGGAAGAACCGAATCACGCCTATTTTCCGATACGGGTCGAGCCAGCGTATGGACAGACTCGGGACGATGTTCTGAAGCGCTTGAAGGCCAACGGCATCCATGCGCGCCGTTACTTCTTCCCGCTGGTCAGCGATTTGCCGCGTTACCGGGACCGCGTGTCGCCGGCATCGCGCCTGCTGCCCGTGGCCCGGGCCGTGGCCGATCAGATTTTGTGCTTGCCCATTTACCCGGGACTGCAAACGAGTGAACAGTCTCGCATCATCGAGTTGCTTCGACATGACCGAGCTTGAGCTGCCCGAGATGATCTCGCTACGTGTCGGAGATTCCCATCCGGTGTGCTGCGATGGGGTGGCGCTTTGGCTGGCGGGGCTGGAACATTGGCCCAGCGAGCAGGCGCAGGCCGGCTTGTCGCCACGAGAACGCGAGCGTGGCGAGCGATTCAGGTTGGATAGGGATCGACGTCGCTACGTGGCAGCCCATGTCGCCCTGCGGGATCGACTGGCCCGTCATCTGGGGTGCAGTCCGGTCGAGCTCCGGTTCGACACCGGGCCGCGTGGCAAGCCCTACTTGGCGAACCCGGCGTGGGCGTCATGGCACTTCAACCTCAGCCATAGCGTCGATGTGGCATTGATCGCGCTATGCAAAGACGGTGAGGTGGGTGTCGATCTGGAGGTGATGCGCAGCATCGAGGATGCGCACGATCTGGCCATGACCGTGTTTGGACCTCAGGAGCAAGCCGAGCTGCTCCGGGCAGACGGACCGGTTCGCGATCGGCTGTTCTTGCAGGGATGGACCCGCAAAGAGGCCTGCCTCAAAGCGTTGGGAGAGGGCTTCAACCTGAACGCCCGTTCGTTCGAGGTCGGCTTGAGCGGCGGCGTCACGCAGGTACAGATCCAGGTCGGGCAGCGCATCGAACGACTTCGCGTTCGAAGCTTCTGGGGCGGGGGTATTGGAGGCGGGACGGTCCGGTGGGTCGGGGCCCTTGCCCGGCGACTCGGGCCGGCGTGATCCAAGTCGTCTTGCGGAGCGATGTGATGCAACTGAACCTGCCCATGGTCAAGCGTGTGATTCGGCGTGTGGTGGCCGGCCGCTCACCGGAGTTTCACTGCATGGCCAGTCGTGAGTGGGTGCTGTGTCCTGCGCAGCGCACCATGGTGCCGCCTGCGCTGTTCTTGCCTGGTGCGATCGAGCGGATTGCTGCCCTGTCGCCGTGGCGGAACTGGGATGCCGAGCACACGCTATTGGCCGGCGGTTTCATCGAACATGCGGCCTCGGTGGCGCATCTGGTGACCGACGTCGACCTGGTTGGAGCGTTTCTCTACCGCGGCGCGTCCAAGCTCAAGGTCGGATATGGCGACGAAAAAGTGCTCGACATGCGGGCAGCCCCTGTCGAAAGCTTGGACGAAGTGCACTTGATGACCAGCCACTCCGGCAGCCATTTCTTCGGAACCATGATGCTCGACGACATGCCATTGAGCCTCATTCCTGAGCCTGGCAGCCCGTGCATCGCGATGGTCTCCAAGCCCTACCTTCACGAAGCGGGCTATCGGAGTTTGCTGCAACTGCCGCAGCACCATGTGCCGCTGAGGGCGCGCATCCGGCGCTTGGTCTACTACACCGACTTTGCGCAGAACACTTTCAAACTCCGGCGTTACGTAGAGCTGCGTCGCCGCTTGCGGGCAGGCCTGAAGCAGCAACCGAATCGATCACCGCCCGCAGGGGTCTATTTGCGCCGTGGCGTTCGGGGTGAGCCGCGCAACCTGGTCAATGAAGACGACCTGGAGCAGACCCTGCGCGCGCTGGGGTATGACATTCTCGACCCGGAACACCTGAGCGCGAACGAGATTGCGTGGCGCTCTTTGGATGCTCCCGTGGTCGTTGCCGTCGAGGGGAGCCATTTGTCACATGCCATCTTCTCGGTGGCCGACGGCGCGAGCTTCCTGGTCATCCAGCCGCCCGACCGCTTCGCTTTGGCGTACAAGGAATACACCGATCGCATGCATATGCGGTTTGCATTCGTGGTGGCCGAGCCAGCCCCCGGTGGGTTCAAGGTGGTGATCGACGAGGTTCTTCGCTTGTTGGAGCGGCTGTCATGAATCACGTGGTCGAGTTCATGCCAGCGCCGTGGCAACAGCCGCTCTCAGCCGAGGTTCAATCAGATCCCAGCCACGAACTTATCTTGCTGCCCAGCCTGAGGGCTGCCCGTGGGTCCCATGGAGGCTTGATCCTCACCCAAAAGTTCATCGATGGTGTGAATTCTTATGCGCAGTCTTGGCCTGGGCCGGTGACCACGCTGGTTCGACTCACCGACACCATGGGGACGGACATGGACCATGTCGAGATCATGCCAGAGAAGTTTTTTCCGGCGTTCGAGCTGCGCCCGAGCCGTCTGGACGATCTGGCATCGCGCATTCATCGGGCCGCCCTGGTGATGGCCTTCTTGTCACCCTTCGAGTTGGAGACGGCACGCTTGTGTCGACGCCTCGGCGTTCCCATCGTGTTCACCAGTGAGTACACCTTGAAGACGGAAATGCAAATCGTCGATGCGGAGGTGAGCAACCCCATTCGTCGCTGGCGGCGCAAGTTGTGGTTGATGCAGGCCGAGGCGAAGCGTCGCCGTGCGTTGGCGCTGTCAGCCGGATTGCAGTGCAGTGGATCACCAACATATGAGGTCTATCGTCACCTTCACTCGAATGTGATGCTCTTTTTCGACAATCGTGTGTCACGGAGCAACGTGATCGATGAGGATAGTCTGAATATCAAGCTGGCGGCGCTAAGGGAAGGTAGGCCATTGCGCTTGGTGTTTGGTGGACGTTTGATTCCAATGAAGGGGGTGCTCGATTTACCGCGCTTTGCGCAGGCACTCAAACGACTGGGTATTTCATTCACACTTGATATCTATGGTCGGGGTACTCTCGAAGAGCGCCTCGCGCGAGAGATTGATCGGCGGGGAGTGTCCAACGAAGTCCGTCTGATGGGTGTTCTGGACTTCAAGCAGCAATGGATTCCTTTGCTCAAACAAAGCACTGATCTATTCATCTGCTGCCACACGCAAGGTGATCCCTCGAGCACCTACCCTGAGGTGATGTCCTGTGGGGTTCCGATCGCCGGGTATGACAATGAGGCGTTCAAAGGCATCGTCCAGCATTCCGGCAGTGGATGGCTCAGCCCCATGGGGAACGTGGAGCATTTGGCCCAGCAGGTAGCGCGTTTGTCTAGGGATCGTGAGGAGCTTGCGACTGCTGCTCGCCGCGGGCGTGAGTTTGCCCTGCGCCATGCGTTCGAAGACACCTTTGCGGCCAGGGTCCGGCACATGATGGCCGCAAGTCGCTTGCCGATGGTTAGCAAAGCACTTCAGGTGTGAGTATTGCTTGAGCGGGGCGCGCATGGAACGATCGCAACTGGGTGTGGTGGTCATCGGCCGCAACGAGGGGGAACGCTTGCGGCGCTGCCTGGAGTCGGTGTGCTCGCAGGCCGACCATGTGGTGTATGTGGATTCCGGTTCGACCGACGGGTCGCTGGCCTTGGCGCAGGGGATGGGTGTGGCCTGCGTCGAGCTCGACATGACCCTTCCCTTCACTGCAGCTCGCGCGCGCAACGCCGGCTGGCGCCGGCTGTTGCAGTTGGCCCCTGAGATCCGGTGGATCCAGTTCGTCGATGGGGACTGCGAGGTCGTTCCGGGCTGGCTGACTCTGGCGAGGACCTACCTGGTTGAGCACCCCCGTGCCGCGGCAGTGTGCGGCCAGCGCCGGGAACGGCATCCCGAGCGGTCGGTTTACAACCGACTGTGTGACCTGGAGTGGATCAAGCCACCAGGAAAAATCCCGGCATTCGGTGGCGACGTGATGCTGCGTGCCGAGGTCCTGCGCGCCAGCGGAGGCTACCGCGACGACCTGATCGCTGGTGAGGAGCCGGAACTGTGCGTCCGGTTGCGCCGGGCGGGCTGGGAAATCCACGCCTTGCCCGATGACATGACACTTCACGATGCGAATATGACACGCTTCTGGCAATGGTGGCGGCGTGTCGTGCGCAGTGGTTATGCGTATGCAGCGGGCATGGCGCTCCATGGGGGGGCTCCCGAAAGGCACTGGGTGCGCGAGTCGGCGCGCACATGGTTCTGGTCGCTGGGGCCCATGGCGCTCGTCTTGGTGTTGCTGCCTGCCTGGGGCCTGGGTTCGCTGGCCATTCTCGGTGTCTATCCCTTGCAGGTCCTGCGCTTGTTTCTAAAAGGTGAAGGCTCATGGCGAGATCGTGGCCTGCAGTCTGTGTTTCACACGCTCAGTCGATTTCCCGAACTCGTGGGCCAATGCCGCTACCTGTGCGATCGATGGCTGCGGCGGCCTACACAACTGATCGAGTACAAATGATCGACATTCTTCGATGGCAAGCCCTGGTCCGGTCTTGCGCGATGCAGGACCGACAGCGTCGTCCTGGTGGTTGACTATGGGCACAGACTATCTCATGGCCGTCCAGGCGGCTGCATTTCCCGTCTCCCCTACTGCTTTTGCCACGGAAAGTGCCTTTGCGCAGCACCTGCGCGAGCTGCGTGCCGGTCTGGGCGAGCGGTTCGATCGGCTCGTGCTGGTGGCCCCGAGCATGACCGAGGAACAGTACGAGGCGCAAAAAGCCCACCTTGGCATCGTCGACCTGGAGGCGGACCGTATAGCATTCCTTCCGGCGCACACGACGGCCACGACACCTTGGGAGTTCTGGCGACGCGAGGTGAAGCGCATCTGGCGGGAAGTCGGCGTTGCCGTTTCGAAGGCGGCGGTCGTGCATTCGGGCATGTCCACCGATTTGTGGCGTCCGTTGATGGGATTGGTCAATCTGCGGGCGTGGTGGGCTGGCAGGCCGGTGATCTTCATTGTGGACATCGACTTCCGCCAACACTCAAAGCGCTATTACCGGCTGGGCCTGTGGGGTGTGCGCGGCTATTGGGTGAACCGCTTGTTCTACGACCCACTCAAGTGGATACAGGTCTGGCTCGCGCCGAGGATGTTCCAGTTGGTGTTGCTCAAGAGTGCCAGCATGGTGCAGGACTTCGGGCGGGGCCGGCCCAATGTGCGCAACTTCTTCGACACTGTCCATGGCCCTGACGATGTCCTCGACGACCTCTCCCGGCAGGCTCGCCTGAAATGGTTGATGCAGGACGCGAAGGCGCTGAAGGTGGTATTTTTTGGACGGCTGGTGCCATACAAGGGCTTGGATCGGGCGGTCGAGGCCGTCCGCCTCGCCAGCCAGCAGGGTTGCGATGTGAGACTGACGCTGATCGGCGAAGGTGAGTCCCTGGAGCCGCTGCGTCGGCAGGTGGCACAGGCGGGCCTGGACGACCGGGTGAGGTTCGAGCCGCCGGTGCCTTATGGGGCCGCGTTGTTCGAGCGCCTGGCCCAGGCGCACGTCTGCGTGGCCTGTCCACTGGTCGAAGATACCCCGAGAGCAGCTTTTGACGCGATGGCACGAGGTCTGCCCATCGTGGCCTTCGACATTACCTATTTCCGGGATCTGGCCCAGCAAAGTGGGGCTGTGGCGCTGGCGCAATGGCCTTCTTCACAGTCGCTGGCAGATCAGTTCAAGGTCTTGCATGCCAACCGTGCCAGACTGGCCGAGATGGCCGATCGAGGACTCGCGTTTGCACGTCAGAATACACAGGCATACTGGTTGGCACGTCGGCGGGACTGGATGCTGGAGTTGCTGCATCTGCCCGATGCGCCGTCCAGGGCATGAACGGACCTTCGTCGGTGTTGGATCGCGGGCTCGGCGCAACCGTCCGTGCCGCAATTCGGAGGTATTGATGACCACCAAGAAGAACAGGGTTGGGCTGCGGGCGTCCGTGCACGTCGGCCTGATGCTGATGTTGGGGGCCTGTGGAGGAGGGCTAGGCTCGCAGGCCACGGCCGATCCCGCGGGGGTGCCCGTGACAACGTCTGGATCGATGGACCCCACTGTCACTGCACGCACTTGTACGCAGCCTACCGGTTGGTCCGGAGAGCAAACCAGGTCACAGCTCATTGTTGCGCGCGTGCAAGCTTCGCGAACCACAGGTGTGGCGCCGATGGCCGTCTTTGTCGATGCGACGGCCACGAGTGCGGCCGGCTCCGGCACGGACACTTTCAGAGAGGTGAGCTACGTCTTCGACTTCTGCGACGAGCGGGGGGAACGCTGGAACTCCACGGGCTTGCCGAAGAACTCGCAGACCGGTGGTCCATTGGCTGCCCATGTGTATGACTTGCCAGGTGTCTACACCATTCACGTTCGGGCAACCGATGTCGCGGGGGGGCATTCGGTGGCCACGGTCACGGTGGTGGTGCACAACCCAGATACCGTCTACGAAGGTCGCCGC